>NZ_CP049157.1:1663888-1996666 GCF_011493005.1 Caballeronia sp. SBC1 | reverse complement strand
CGAGATGAGGATGTCGCCGTCTGAAGGTCCCATCGTGCCGCTGTTGTTGTAGGTCAGGTTGATGCCGCTGTTGGGCAAGCCAATGTTGTCGATGACAGCGCGCAACTGGTTCGGTGGAATAGTCCGGCGAACGGTGTTCTCGACGTGATCGAAGAGGTCGGCGGTCTGTTCGATCCGCAGGCCGATCGGACCGCGCACATGAAGCGCGATTTCACCCGAGTCGATGTTCGGAAAGAAGTTGCGCCCAAGAAACGGCGACAGTAAAAAGGAGGCCGCGACCACGGCGAGGAAGCCGATGATGAACCGCTTGCGGCTGCTGAGTGCCATCCCGAGCAGGATGCGGTACACGCCGCGAAAGCGCCCGAAGAGGTGTTCGAAGCCGCGCTGGAATCTCACCAGCGGATTTTTCGAAGGAGCGTGATGGATCGAGCCGTGCGGGTCCATGCTTGCAGCAAGCTCGCCCGACGCATGGCCGCCTGACGCGTGCGGCCGCAACAGGTATTGCGCCATCATGGGCACGAAGGTGCGTGAGAGCACGAACGAGGCGATCATCGCGAAGATCACGGCCTCGGCCATGGGCACGAACAGGAAACGTGCAATGCCGTCGAGCAGCAACATGGGCACGAACACAATGCAGATGCACAGCAGCGAGACGAGAGCCGGCGTGACGATCTGCGCGGCGCCGTCCAGGATTGCGTCCTTGACGGACTTGCCCTGTTCCAGGTGCCAGTTGATATTCTCAATGGTCACGGTCGCATCGTCGACGAGAATGCCCACCGCCAGCGCGAGTCCTCCGAGCGTCATCACGTTGAGCGTTTCGCCCATCGCCGAAAGCCCTGCAATGGCGGCAAGCACGGCAAGCGGGATGGACGACGCAATGATCAGCGTGGAACGCCAGCTGCCCAGGAACAACAGGATCATGAGCGAGGTCAGCGCGGCGGCAATGATGCCTTCGCGCGCCACGCCGCTAACCGCACCCTTCACGAATACCGACTGATCGCCCATGGTGACGAGCTTGAGACCAGGCGGCAGGGTTTCGCGAATCAGCGGCAGCTTCGCCTTGACGCCCGCGATGATGTCGAGCGTCGAGGCCGACCCGTTTTTCAGAATACTCATCAGCACGGCGCGATGGCCGTCAAGACGCACAATATTGCTCTGCGGCGGATTGCCGTCGCGAACGTGTGCTATGTCGCGGATATAGATGGTCGCGCCGTTTATCGTCTTGACGGGCAGGTTGTTGAGCTGGTCTAGCGCAAGCGGACTGTTGTTCAGCTTGATGTTGTATTCGAAGTCGCCAATCTTCTCGGTCCCTGCCGGCACGATCTGGTTTTGCTGCGCCAACGCGTTCGCTACGTCCGTCGCGGACAGCCGGTCTGCCTGCAACGCGTGGGGATCCAGGTCGATCTGAACTTCACGCGTCTTGCCGCCGTATGGCGTTGGAATAGCCACGCCGGGCACGCTCACCAGCGCGGGACGAATGAAGTTGGTCGCGTAGTCGGCGAGCTTCTGCTCGTCGATCGTGTTGCTGGTGAGAGCAATCTGCAGGACCGGAACCGTCGACGCGTTGTAGTTAAGGATCTGCGGCGGCGTAACGCCCGGCGGCATCTGTTTGAGCACCGTCTGCGAGACCGATGTGACTTGAGCGGTCGCCGTCCGGATATCGACGGTCGGCTGGAAAAAGATCTTGACGATGCCATAACCGCGAAACGACTGAGACTCAATATGCTGGACGTCGTTGACGGTCGTGCCGAGTGTACGTTCGTAGTACGTGACAATCCGGCCCGACATGTCGTCCGGCTGAAGCCCTGCGTAGTTCCAGATGACACTGATGACGGGAATGCGGATATCGGGGAAGATGTCCGTCGGCGTACGGAGTGCCGCGAGCGGACCGATCAACACGATCAGCATCGCCAGCACGATGAACGTATAGGGCCGAGTCAAAGCTAATCGGACAATTTTCAACATTGAGAACGGCTCCGTTCAGGGGGCGCATGGTTCGCGCTGACTTAATTGACTTAACCGACTTAAGGGCATCGGGACATAGGACTACGCATTGAACCAATCGCGTAATGAAAGCGCCGGTGTCAGTCATTCTGGAAGGATCGGGTTAACACCCACGCGCGGGAAAGATGAAACTAGTTTTAGTTTCAGCAAGCTGAGGGCGTGACGAAAATCGAGCGCAGCCACAAGGTGCCGGCACCTTGTGGCTGCGCTCGATGCTGAAGAGATCAGTCCAGCAAATAGCCGGAACCGCGAATCGTGCGGATCGCCGGTCGGCCGGTCATGTCGTCGACTTTCTTTCTCAGACGCCCCACATGGACGTCGATCAGGTTAGTGCCCGGATCGAAACGGCAGCCCCAAACGCCTTCGAAAATCATCGTGCGCGTGAGCACCTGACCCACATGACGCATCATGAATTCGAGCACGCGAAACTCGGTCGGCTGCAGGTCGAGCACGCGGCCATGAAGCGTGGCGCGGCGGCGCACCAGATTGAGCTCGAGGCCATGCACGCGCAAGACCGTTTCGTCTGATGCGGGTCCAGTTTTGCGTCGAAGCAAGGCTTCCACGCGGGCGCGCATTTCATCGTGAGAGAAGGGCTTGGTGAGATAGTCGTCACCGCCGGCCCGCAGTCCGCGCACGCGGTCGTCCACGTGGCTCATTGAACTGACGATCAGCACAGGTGTGTCTATGCCAACACCTCGCATGGTCGTCACAATGGTGAGGCCATCGAGGTCCGGCAACATGCGGTCTAGCGTGACGATGTCGTAGCCGCCACCAATGGCTTTCGCAATACCATCGCGGCCGGTGCGGGCAACCTGCACCGTATAGCCCGGCGCCGACAATGCGCGGGACACCTCCTGCGCCATCAGTTCGTCGTCTTCTATGGCAAGTACTTTCGGCATTACAACGCGCTCCAGAGTGGGGATTGCACGGAATGCACCTTAGGCCGCTGCACGCAGTCCTACCGTGTTATCAGGGGCGCGGTACTGGCTCACCGAGAAGTCGATGAAATGCCGCACCTTCGCCGCGAGATAGTTGCGGCTCGTGTAGAGAATGGACACCTGGCGCACGCCACCCGTAATCTGGAACTGGCCGAGGATGGGAAGCAAGAAGCCTTTCGCCATATCGTCCTTTACCAGCGGCGCCGGCAGCAACGCGATCCCCATGTCCGCCAGCGCGGCCGAACGAACCGTTGCACTACTGGTTGCATGCAGCGCGTTGCCGGTCGCGACGCGATACACGCCGTTCTGATCCGAGAATTCCCAATTGCGCGCGGAGCCGTCGGAGATCGACAGCAGATGATGGTGAGCGAGGGCTGCGGGATTCACGGGCGTACCGTTCTGTGAGAGATAACCGGGCGAGGCGACTGCGACCTCCTTGAATGCTGTCAGGTGACGGCACACCAGCGACGAGTTGGGCAGGTTGCGGTCGGCAGAAAAACCAACATCGAAACCGCCTTCTATCAACTCTATTGGCGAGTCATAAGTCGTCACGTCAAAGCCAATGCGCGGATACGCTGCGCGATACGCCGCGAGCAGATTGCTCAAGCCGCATGCGGCGTACGTGGTCGATGCCGCTACGCGTAGCGTTCCGCTGAGATCGCGGGTCGAGCGCACGAGGCTCTCTTCAATCGTATCGAGTTGCTGAATGATCGTGCGGCAACCATCCACATAAGCCTGTCCTGCTTCGGTCAACGAAAGCCGACGCGTGGAGCGGTTCAGGAGGCGCATATTCAGGTGCGCTTCCAGCATGCTGATGCTACGAGTGACTGCTGCGGCCGACATGCCGAGTTGCTTGGCGGCCAGGCTGAAGCTGGTGAGATCGACCACGCGGGTGAACACGCGCATTGCTTGTAGCTGATTCATGATGGGCAGCCTGTATCGATTTGACTGACCGCATGATCTGCTACGTGACGTAACAAGGACGCGCCTGCTTTATTAAGTCTTTTTTAACTTTGTCGGCCGTTCTTAAGACAACCATAAATCAACGGCGTGGCGCATTCGATACACGCAAACCCTCGATGATGGAAATGCCACAAAACAAGAATATTGCTCAAACCTAGGGTACGTCTGCGTTCGCGCTCATTGCCCGAGCCTTGCTTGCGAAAATTGAAAGTCTGTCATTCAGTTCGACCACGCTGCTTCGCGCCGCTCGCTCCGTAGACTTCGTTGCTCTGAGGTCAGGGCGGCACTCAACGCTGCATGTCCTCCCGCTCGAAGCATTGTCCGCCTCGCTTAGGCGCAATGGCAAAGACACGCAGCGTTGCAAGCTGCCTCCTGATCCGGAACCCGTTATCAATGTGGAGTTCAAGATGAAGAAAGTTCTGTTGGCTGCAACTGTTTCCAGCCTGTTCGCAGTAGCCGCTCACGCACAAAGCAGCGTCACGCTGTATGGCGTGATTGATGCCGGCGTGGTGTACGCGAACAACGCGCACACGCCGGGTTCGGCTTCGTCGGGTCAATCGTGGGGTGTGGGTAGCGGCAACGTCAGCAACACGCTATGGGGCTTGAAAGGCAGCGAAGACCTGGGTGGCGGCATGCACGCCATCTTTAAGTTGGAAGATGGCTTCAACGTGAACAACGGCGCATTCGCGCAGTCGAATGAGATCTTTGGTCGTCAAGCGTATGTGGGTTTGCAATCGAACCAGTACGGTACGGTGACGCTTGGTAAGCAATACGATTCCACAGTTGATTATCTGGCGCCGCTGTCGGAAGCCGGGCAGGGCCTGGGCAACAACCTTGCCGCCCACCCGTTCGATAACGACAATCTGGACAATAGCTTCAGTATCAGCAACTCGGTGAAGTTTGCGAGCATTGATTACGCCGGTTTCAAGTTCGGCGGCTTGTACGGCTTTTCGAACAAGGCGGGCGCGTTCTCGGACAATCGCGCTTATAGCGCAGGCGCGTCTTACTCCAATGGCCCGTTGAGCATCGCTGCGTCGTACTTGCAGATCAACAATCCCGGCCAGGGCGACAACGCGAATGGCGCAGTGTCAGGAGCGAATAACACATCAACCTTCGTCGCGGCGCGTCAACGCACGTTCGGCGGTGGTGTCAACTACGCTTTCGGCCCAGCTACGGTTGGTTTCGTGTACACCCACACGAAGCTCGACGGCCTTGACGCGATCAACATGAACGACGGCTATACGGCGCTATCGGGCAACAGCCTGCGTCTGGACAACTACGAAGTGAATACGCGTTACGCGTTGACGCCGGCCATGAGTCTCGAAGGCGCTTACACGTTCACAAACGGCGGGTTCAACACGGCGGCTGGCGACGCGAAGCCGAAGTATCACCAGTTCTCGCTGATTGCTGACTACGACCTGAGCAAACGCACGGACGTGTATGCGGAAGGCGTGTTTCAACACGCGTCGGGTGGCGACGGCACGGTTCTGGGCGATGCAGCCATCAACGGTCTGAGCCCGTCTACGACGGACAAGCAAGTGGCTGTGACGGTCGGCATGCGTCACCGGTTCTAAGTTGCGGAGTCTGAGTTAGTAGATGCGTTGGTACATAAGCGAGTAAGTGATCGACGCCGCGTGGTTGCATGCGGCGTCGATTTTTTGCTTCTAGTGTTATTGAGGTGAGTGCGCTCAGTTATGGGTTAGCGTTGGTCCGTTGCAACCCGTGGAGACACGTCTGGATGACAAAGAAACTGACACGCTATAACGGCAATCGGTACGTGCTGCGCAAAGGGCGAAGCTTTACCGATAACGCCGAGAAAACCAAGGCCGGGCGCGCCATGTTGATGCGTGCTGATATGGTCATTTGGGAGTCGAACGGGGCGGTTGGGGGAGCGTTGAATCGTTCTTGCAGAAGGGGTTTTCGTGGTATTCGAAATACCCGGAACCCGCACGCGAGACTCTTCAAATTTTGCTCGCGTACGTGCGTGATGGGTCCTTGTACCAGGTAGCCGAGACTATATCGACGCAGCCGCCATGCTCGAGAATACCTACTGGACGCACGAACTACAGGGCAAGCAGATAGCGTTTCTATCGGCATCGCTAGGTGCTGAAATGTACAGTGAGTACGACTCCGTGAGGAAGCTTACGAAGAACATGCAAACCACGGAGTAGCGGTTTCGATTTATCGCTGCGCGCTATGCAACTTTGCTGATGCCAGCATCATTCGCGGACCGCGGTTCGAAGCACCGCTTCCATTCTTCCGCGCACCGCAGCGCGATAACCACCTTACTCGGCCCGGCGCAAAGTTCAACCGGGCCTTCGCCGCTCGCTCGCAGCGCGTAGTGCGTGTAACCCATCTGTTAACGCCCACGCATCCGTTGATGGCGCAACGCCCAATCAACTCGGTATCTGGCTCACTTCGAATGATTGTGGCACCGGTTTGACGATAGCGTCCTGCAGGCGCTCCAGGCTGGATTGAGGAATCGCAAATCCCGCCCAACCGAGCCCGGTATGACGCAACAGCAGCACGACCCCGTCGAACAGCGGATTCTTGTCCAGATACCAGCACGGATCAATTTCGATCACGTAGTTATGCGTGCGCGACGGTTCGTGTGGCAAGGCTGGCGAGAGTCCCGAACGGATGTGGCTGAGGCGTTCTATCAGCAAGTCGACGTCATTGACATCAAGGATTGCCGCGTTCGCTCCAATATCGAAGCGTACTGCCTGGCGTCCGGAATCGTGGACCGCCTCGACTAATAGTGTTTGGTACATCGCGAAACTCCCAATGTGTAATCGGTCCATTCATTATGTAATTCCGGGAGTCGTGAAGTCTGAAACAACGCTATCGAAGCATGAAGTTTTTTTTAGATTTGACCGGATCGCGCGTGCTGCGGCGAGGTGCCGAGGATCGCTGCCGAGAATCGAACAGGTGAGTGATTCAGTGAAATGCATAGGTATACGAAGTAATGGATGCTGACGATCTGAAAAAATGACAAGTCCCTAGCGGACTTGGCACGGCGTTTTCGCAGAAACTCCGGATCGCGCGTTTGCAGTGTGGTGAGGCTTCACCTATACCGCCGCTTAGTGGATCTGGCGTTTCCTGATAGGGAAACGAAAGTAATGACGTAAGAAATGACGTAAGAAATGACGTAAGAAATGTTCGACATCATTCAAAGCCCATTAGACCTTCGGACGCTCGCAGAAATGTCCCATATAAACGTGAGGCGGATCGCGCTGGATTTGGCGAAGGCCTCGCGTTATTCGAAATCACGAAATGGTCCGGGTTCTACCCGGACCATTGCATTATTTCCCCGTGCTCATCGTCGGATCGCTGGCATAACCGCTTGGCAGGTGGCCGGTTTTCGCCACGCTCGCCGGTCCCGCATGATCGGTCGTCAACCCGAGCGCCTGCCGCTCGAACAACCGCCGGTACAAGCCGTTGTGGAGCTGTATCAGCTCCTCATGACTGCCTTCCTCAGCAATCCTGCCTTTGTCGAGCACCAGCAGCCGGTCCAGCGCCCGCACCGTTGAAAGCCGGTGAGCAACCACTACCGTGGTGCGGCCGACCATCAACCGCTCCATTGCCTGCTGGATCAGTACTTCGCTCTCACTGTCGAGGCTCGACGTTGCTTCGTCCAGGATCAGGATGGGCGCATCCGCGAGGAACGCCCGGGCAATCGCCACCCGCTGGCGTTCGCCGCCCGACAACTTGATCCCGCGCTCGCCCACGAGCGTTTCATAACCCTGGGGCAGCGCCGCGATGAAATCGTGTGCGCTGGCCTGTCTTGCGGCCTGCTCGATTTCCGCGCGGGTTGCACCCGGCCGGGCGTATGCAATGTTCTCTGCCAGCGAGCGATGGAACAGCACCGGCTCCTGCTGAACGATCGCGATCTGGCCGCGCAGCGACGCTTGGCCGACATCGGCAATGTTCTGCCCATCGATCATGATCCTTCGCCCGAGATGTCGTACAGCCGCTGGATAAGCTTGATCAGCGTCGTCTTGCCGGACCCTGAGTGCCCGATCAACCCAACGCGTTCTCCCGGCGCAATCCGCACCGAAAAGTCTTCATAGAGCGGCTTTGCGTGCCCGTCGTAGCTGAAGGTCACGTGCTCGAAGCGGATCTCGCCTTCACGGATCGCGATGGGGCCGGCATCGGGCTTGTCTTCCACGCCGAGAGGCTGACCTTCAAGCGAAACAAGCTCTTCCATGTCGTTGACCGAGCGCTGCAGGTTGCGCACGTGCATGCCGACTTCGCGCAGATAACCCTGCAACATGAAGAACATGGTCAGCGTGAACGTGATGTCGCCCACGCTGGCTTTACCGGCTTCCCACAACAACAGAGCAGCACCCAGGATTGCCACCTGCATGATCACCAGCATGCCGCCCTGCACACCGCCGTTGATCGTGCCGCGTGCCCACGTGCGCCGCGTCCGGTGACGCCACTTGCCGATCACGCGGGCAAGCCGCGCTTCCTCGCGCGTTTCCGCGCCGAAGGCCTTGACCACGGTGTTGCAGCTCACCGCGTCTGCCAGTGCACCGCCCATGCGGGTATCCCAGGCGTTGCCCAGGCGGGCAGCCGGTGCAACGAAGCCAAGCGACAGGCCGACCGTCACCGCAATATAGAGCAGCGACCCGAGGCCCACGACCACGCCCATGACGGTCCAGTGCATACCGAGCAGCACGGTAGCGCCGACCAGCATCACGAGCGACGGAAGCAGGGCGATGAGCAAGGTGTCGTTGAGCAGGTCGAGCGCCCACATGCCGCGCGTGATTTTGCGCACGGTCGAACCGGCGAAGCTGTTGCCGTGCCAGTCAGCGGAAAATCGTTGAACGCGATGAAACGCGTTAGCGGCAATTTCGCTCATCATCTTGAGTGTCAACACGATGATGTTCATGAAAACAAGCTGACGCAGCAGCGTGCCCGCCAGCCCGAGGCAAGCCAGGATGCCGAACGCGGTGGTGGCCGCGCGCCATGCCAGCTCCTTGCCGGCCGCGCCGGCGGCGAGTGCATCCACGAGCCGGCCTGCGAAGAGCGGCGTGAGGACGTCGGCCAGTGCCGACAGCAGCGCGAGCACAACAATGGCGACGATGCGCCACGGTTGTTTGCCCCAGTGAACGACAGTGAAACCGAGAACGTCCTTGAACGCCCGTCCGCCAAAGTCGAGTTTTTTTGTATAAGCCATTTGCCACAGCCCGAGGCGCCAAGCGCGACGAGGCTATCCAGTCGAGAGGAAATGAGAGGGACAGCCAGAGCACGCCTGCAAGTACAAGCGAACTGACAACAAGACTGTCTGGAAACGGCGCGGGCTGCTGTGCCCGCGCGGACGGCGACCTAAACTGGCCGGCGCATCAGGCAAGGGACGGCGCTATGAACGCTACGGAATGTGATCATCTTGTCGCCTCCCTTTGAGAAATGAAAGTTGAGTAGAGTGGGGCCGGGTGGCTATCCACGGTTCAATATTATCAGGCGCTTATCGAGCTTGCCAACCCCTTTCGGCCACGCACATGTTGTCAAGGTCATACAGCGCGAGCGACCGCTGCACGATCGATCGCGACGTATGATTATCCCTGCGCCACAGGGACATGAACGCAATCACCGAGGCTGCGCCGGGCCCTCAGGCTCAAGCGAATCCGCCAAAGATATCGTTCAATTGCTTGCCGGACGCAGCGCCGGCGAGGCCATCGAAAGAACCGGTTTTCATTTGTTCGGCGGCCGTCAGCATGGCCTGCCACGCAACCCGCGCCAACCCTCCGCCAACACTGATTCGACGCACGCCAAGGTCGGCCAGTTCGGCGACGCTCAGGCCGGGCCGCATCATCAGTACGTTGAGCGGCTTGGGTGCCACCGCGCGAACCATGACGGCTATATCAGCCTTGTCGACCACACCCGGCGCATATAGACAGTCGGCGCCTTCAGCGGCGAAGGCCACGAGTTTGTCGATGGACTGGCTGAGCGCGGTCGGATCACTGAGCAGGATTTCGGTGCGCGCGACCAGGATGACATCGTCGCCGGACCTATCGATCGCCGCACGGGCCGCGCGCACGCGCTCGACCGCAAGAACGGTGTCGTAGAGTCCGAACGGAGCCGCCACATCGCGATCTTCAATCGATAAACCGGCCACGCCCGTCTGGATCGCGAGGCTGACGTTGGCCGCGAGCGTGGCCGGGTCGGAAGCGAAACCGGACTCGAAATCGGCGTTCACGGGCAGGTCTACAGCGTCGCGGAGGGCGCCGAGATGTTGCAGGACATCTGCACAGGTCACCGCGTAGTCGGGCCGCCCTGTGGACCACGCGAAGCCTGAACTGGTCGATGCCAGAGCGGCGAAGCCGAGATGCTGCAGCATCCGCGCGCTGCCTGCGTCCCATGGGTTAGGCAGGACGAAACAACCTTGCTGGTGAAGCGCGCGAAAGGCAGCGCGTTTTTCGGCGACAGTACGGGTCATCGGAACCTCATCGTGTGTGGGCGAATAGTGGGCGAAAAAATCGGGGTGGCAAATACGAGACCGCTCAAGCAGCTTTGGGTGCGGGTAATGTCGTGATTCGTCTACGGCGCACCGCGTCGGTACGGGCATGCTTACCAAAGCAAAAACGTCGATACGCAATCTCATTCGGGCGGGTCAGATCCAGCACGAGGCTCACCAGGCTCATCAAGCTCGTGCCTGGTCCCCAAGCAATGGCGCGTTAAATTCCCGCTCCCGCAGCCTCCAAACCCGCAACGCTCTGCCGGGTCAGCACTGCTTCCCCCGCTACCGCGCGAGCGATCAGCGCATCGGGCTGATCGACCGGAATTCCTTGCGCCTGGTACCAGGCATTGTCGTAGTAGGTGTTGCTATAACGTTCACCGCTATCGCAAATCAGGCTGACGATGGCACCCTGTTCGCCCGCCTGCTTCATGCGCTCGGCCAGATACAGGACACCGACAAAATTGGTCCCTGTCGAACCGCCGACGCGGCGCCCGAAGCGCCCGGCCAAGTAGCGCATTGCAGCAAACGACAACGGGTCGGGCACCTTGAGCATGGCATCGATACACGTCGGAATGAAGGAGCGTTCAACACGCGGACGGCCAATGCCTTCAATCTTCGATCAGACATCAAGTGTCAGGCTGCTGTCCGGCGTGCCTGCGAGCGTGCTTTTGAAATAATCGAAAAATACCGAATTCTCGGGATCGGCGCAAAGAATGCGCGTGGTATGCCGCCGGTATGCTACGTAGCGGCCCAACGTGGCGATCGTCCCGCCGGTGCCGCCGCTGGAGACGAGCCGCGCTGGCACGGGGTGCTCCTCGTCGTCCATTTGTTTGAAGATTGACTCCGCGATATTGTTGTTGGCCCGCCAGTCGGTCGCACGTTCGGCGTAGGTGAACTGGTCCATGAAATGGCCACCGGTCTCCGCCGCGAGCCGATGCGATTCCGTATAGATATCCGCGGGGTTGGAGACCAGATGGCAGCGCCCGCCGTAGAACTCGATCGCCTCGATTTTCATCCTCGATGTGCCCGCTGGAATGACCGCGACAAACGGCAAGCCGAGCAGTCTCGCGAAATACGCTTCGGAGATAGCCGTTGATCCGCTGGACGCTTCAACAATCGTGCTTTGTTCGCGCAGCCAGCCATTGCATAGCGCGTAGAGAAACAAGGATCGCGCCAGACGATGTTTCAGGCTCCCGGTCGGATGGCTCGATTCGTCCTTGAAATAGAAGCGAATAGCTGGATAACCGGGCAGGTCCAGTGGAATCAGGTGGGTATCGGCAGAGCGGTTGAAGTCCGCTTCAATCTTGCGAATCGCTTCACGGGTCCAGTCGGAACGTGGCATGGAAATCCCCACCCAGTGACAGCTGACAGCGGATCGTCGCGCACATCCGGCTCAAGCGCGCGGGCTATTGCACCGTGCTCGCGGCATGGCGTTGTCTGCAACGCTCGGCTTGGCCGGGGCTCGATGTGAAGCCATCGTACACGAGAGTTGATCACCATCAAACGATGCGCAAACAGGCCATCTCGCTTCTGCAAAGAACGTCAAATGACGGCAAACAACGTCCTGATATCAACCCGCGAATTGCTGCAACACGACATTCCATTAATTGGAATTGTGAAATCGCAACATTTCCATTGAGTGGATAGTCCAGAATTCGCATACTGTTCTGCGAAGGGGCGCTCGCATCTCCCGGGCGTCCCGGTTCAGATTCAGATTCGGAAACGAAACCCGGCAACGCGCACCCAGTTGGGTCTGCAATTGTGCAACCGCACAACCGGGCGATGCCGATACGTGTGAAGTCGAATCGGGTCTTGGCGCGGTTCCAGACGTCATCAAGCCCAAGACGCCTTCTCTATCGAGCTTTTCGCTTACCGATCAGGTCGTTGTCATTCAGGGCTCGGGTTGCCTGCCGATGCCGATGTTCGCGGTTTTTGAACGGACAGCACGCCCTGTATTGACGAAGACACAACTAACAACGAACCAACAAACTATTTCAAGGACCACACCATGTACAAGACTTATGGCTATGCCGCGCACTCCGCCGGTGCGGCATTCGCTCCTTTCGCCTTCGATCGCCGGGATACCGGTCGGCACGATGTCCGCATCGAGATCCTGTATTGCGGCGTGTGCCATTCGGACCTGCACACCGCGCGCGGCGAATGGGCGGGTACGGTGTACCCGAACGTGCCGGGACACGAAATTGTCGGCCGGGTGACTGAAGTCGGCTCTGAAGTCACGAAGTTCAAGGTGGGCTCGCTGGCGGGTGTCGGCTGCATGGTGGATTCGTGCCGGACTTGCCCGTCATGTCAGGAAGGCCTCGAGCAGTATTGCGAAGGCAGCGGTTTTGTCGGCACCTACAATGGGCCAGACAAACACACGGGCGGCGTGACCTACGGCGGTTATTCAAAGTCGATTGTGGTGGACGAAGCTTTTACGCTGCTTGTTCCAGAGAACCTTGAACTCGCCGCGGTCGCGCCGTTGTTGTGCGCGGGGATCACGACTTACTCGCCGCTGCGCCACTGGAAGGTCAAGGCCGGGCAGAAGGTCGGCATTGTCGGCCTGGGCGGGCTCGGTCACATGGGCGTAAAGCTCGCGGCTGCGTTCGGTGCGCACGTGGTGTTGTTCACAACGTCTGCGGGCAAGGTTGAGGATGCGAAGCGACTTGGCGCGCATGAGGTCGTGATTTCGAAAGATCCGGAGCAGATGGCGCAACACGTCAACTCCTTCGATTTCATTCTCAACACCGTCGCCGCCTCGCACGACCTCGATCAGTTCACCGCGCTGCTCAAGCGCGACGGAACTATGACGCTCGTTGGCGTGCCGGAGCATGCACATCCGTCGCCGTCTGTCGGCAACCTGATTTTCAAGCGCCGTACGCTGGCTGGTTCGTTGATCGGCGGCATTGCAGAAACGCAGGAAATGCTCGATTTTTGCGGCAAGCATGGCATCACGTCGGACATCGAACTCATTCGCATGGACGAGATCGACAAGGCCTACGAGCGCATGGTCAAAAGCGATGTGAAATATCGCTTCGTGATCGACATGGCGACACTGAGCGTGTAATCCTTTGCTGGCATGGATTTCGTCGTCGTCGAACTAAAACGATACCCGGCTTGATACCCGGTTTTTAATCGGCTGGATTAGGGGTTACGATTTCCTTAATCCAGCTTTTTACTTCCGACGCGACCCGCACGGTAGCGTGATGTATCTTCCTTGGTTACGGGAACTCTCCAGTTCGGAGACCACCCGTCATTGCGCAACCTGGCGTACGGCTACCGACGATTTCTCGAAGAACAGGAAACTCGCTGTCAAGAGCGTGCTGCCTAAGCCGACCGCGATCGGAAAATTCCAGTCGGCGCTCGTCATGATTTGCGGCAAGAGCGCTATGGCAAGTGCAGGGATTGCATGCAGACGAGTCACGCGTAGCATGACGACGCCGAACAGCATGGCCAGTACCGTTGAGGTAACGCCTGGACCAAATGTCGCCAGCGCAGCGACGCCGGCTGCCGCCGCGAGCGTGCATACCACCGGCAAGAGTACCGGCCGCCGAGCCCAGGGGCAGACGTCTGCGTGCGCGAACATTTCGAACGCAATAACGACGAGTGGCGGGAAAAACACCATTCTCATTCCGGTCGCCATCGAAAGCAGGTAGGTGGCGCCGAGAAACGCTACGAAGAATGGCACCCACAGGAACTGCTCAGGTAACGATTCGATTTCATCGTCGACCCGATCGACGGCGTTCGGCACGGCGTGTGCGACTTCGTGGTTGTTGAACCTCCGGTACGCCGAGGACAGGACGGCAAGCGCACTCGTGCCGAGCAGGATCGCAAGCGGATACAGCCAGCTTTTCTCTCCGAGCGAGAGCGCGAGAAAGCAGGACGAGATGGCCGGCGCGATGGGCGAGCGCATGAACTTGAGAATGACCATGGCCCCCAAGATGCAGATCGCAATGGACGCAGCGGAATACGGCAGATAACGAGTGACGAGTACACCCAGCACGGCGGTCACTGCCGGAGAGAGCGCGAGCATCCAGGGCGCACGGGCCCAAGTGCCGCGCGGCCGCAGGAATACGTCATAGGACAGTGCGGCTAACTCGGGAAAAAGAAGCAGAGCCACGCCAGACGCCGAAGCGGCTCCAGCGATCCCGCCCATGAAGCAGAGCGAGATAAGCACGGCTGACATAATCCGGCGAGATTCAGCGGTTCTCATGTAATGGACCTATGTATTGTGCGGAGCCCGGGCGGCAGGTTAAGCGGGATTGCTGCGCCAGCCAGCGTGCATGACCAGCAGACTGCCCAACACGGGCCTGGCGCGTTGACGACGCTCAGGGCCGTGCTTATCGGGGATAAGCCTTTATCGCGGCTGAAGTAATAGCCTTTATCGCGGCTGAAGTAATCCTTATGGTAGACACATCGGCTTCGTGCGAATATTCCCTATAACTGCACACCATCCTTGAGAAAATGCACCGATGTTCGATTGGGAAAATATGCGTCATTTCCTCGCGGTCGCCCGCATCGGTACGCTTTCCGGGGCTGCGCGCAGCCTGAAGGTCGATCACGCGACGGTAAGCCGACGCTTGAGCGCATTGGAGGACGAGATGAAGACCCGTCTGGTCGAGCGTCTTCCCCGATCCTGCAAGCTCACTCAGGCTGGTCAGCGGGTGTTCGAACTGGCGCAGGGAATGGAAGAGAATGCGTACGCGATCGAACGATTCCTGGATGTCAGCCTTTCTCCGCTAAGCGGCAAGGTCTCGCTGAGCGCACCGCCTGTGCTGGTGGCCAGTTTTCTGGTGAAGCACCTCGCGGACTTTCGCATTGCACATCCCAGCGTGCAGTTGTCTGTTTCGGGCGAGCCACGGCAAGTTTCCCTGAGTCGACGCGAAGCGGACATAGCCCTAAGGCTGGTTCGGCCGACGGAAGCGACCACGGTGGTACGTAAGCTGGGGCGTATGTCGTTTGACCTTTACGCAAGCAAGGACTACCCGCATCTGCACAATCCGGCTGCCTGGGAGTTCATCGTCTACGATGCCGGATTCGCGGATAGGCCACAGCAGGCGTGGTTGATGAACGTCGCAAGAGGGAGACCTGCTGCATGCGAAATCGGCGACATCACGGGACACCTCGCAGCGGCTCAAGCAGGCGCCGGCGTGGCTGGCCTGCCGTGCTTCGTGGCAGACACCGACCCGAATCTGCGGCGCGTCGCGCACGACGGTGAACGATTTGCACGAGATATCTGGATGGGCGTGCATCGGGATCTGCGCCGTTTGCCACAAGTACGCGCAGTCATGGATTTTCTACTGAAAATCATCACGGAAAATGCTGCCTTTACGACAAGCGCTTAGAGAGCGCGCTCCAGATTTTGAACTAGCTCGGAGTTCATCCGTGCCTGATCCAATGCGAGAGGCAGCCATCATGGCCCGATGAATCATGTGGGGCATGCGCGTCCAAGCCCGTCGGAAATTTCGTTTTGGCCGAGACGCGGCAGATGACCGTGCATGAGCGAAAGGTCGTTGGACTTTGAGAGTCGTCGTTAGCATGGCGGCGAGTCGAATGATGGGAACGGGTCGGGCGCTGCCTATCGGCGACAAGCGGAGGCCGGGCAGGTTCAAGGAGCCGTAAATTTTCAGAAGTTCGTAAAAGAACTAAAACCTTATCCCCGGTTCCATACCCGGTTTTTTCGTGGATGGCTCTATTTCTCTATACACTCCTTTGCACTACGCTATTGCTTTAAAGGCCTACTGGGTGGACGAATCTATGGTTTTCACATCATCATGTATGTGATCGACATGGCGTCGTTGAAAGAAAAAGCCTGAGTATTGTCGATACCTGGACGAACTCGGGCCAAGGCACTTCTTGTCCTCAGAAATGAGGATGCGGAGCGCGATTTAATCAGTTAAGTTCTTAGCAAGAGCCGGGGGGCTTCACGTCTACACCGCACTCCGATGGCAAAACGAACGTGCCAAAGAATGCCCGCGCGTTCAGCCATACGAAACTGAGAGACTAAGACCCGCCTTGTGCGGGTCTTTTTTTGGGTCTTCGCTCCGTGAACCCGAGCTTAACGTGAGCGCCCGGCCTCGCCGGCCTCGCTGGTCGAAGCGCCGCTATAGTCATACGGAGGCGACATGTTATCCAGCGGATTGTTCGGCACAACGCTGCCGCCCAGGCTCCGGATCACGGCGCACACCGCATTAATACCCGTTTGCAGCGCGCCTTCCACCCATCCGCCGGTAAATGAGCAACTGTCGCCGGCCAGATAGATGAAGGGGTCCGTTGCGGACTGCAGGCTGTCCTGGAACTGGAAGAACAACTGCTGGCTCTGGGCATCGCCACCGGCAAAATTCAGCTTGAATGCGCCGTAATACCCTTGCTCCAGATCCCAGTCGACGGTCCTCACATAGGTCTGGTAGTCGTTATTGATCGGCACGACATACTGCGCAAACGCGGCATTGGTCTGCGCCAGGTCGGCCACGAGCCGCTGCACGCGCTGCTGATTGCCGCCGAGCGCGAGTTGCTTGATGGCGTCGTCTTCCCACGCGTAACTGAGCAGCACGACGCCCGGCGAATCGGGATCGGCGGGCGCGTAATCGAGGCAATACACGCCACGTACGAGCGTATCGGTCTGGATATTCGCGGGCAGGTTCTCGTCGAGCCAGAATTTTCGCTGCGTCATCACGAACACTTTCGACGAGCTGGTCAGGTGCACGTCATTGACCGCCGAGCACTGCTGCGCGGAGAGCGCCGACGCGGGTGCGCTCAACGCCATGTCGATTTGCATCGCCCGCGTGCTGGCTGTCACGATCACACGATCGGCGAACTGGACCGATCCGTCCGCCAGCGTGAGCATCACACCCTCGCTATTACGGGTGACGCGTGACACCGGGGTGTTGACGACACGCTGCGCAATCGAGCGGCCGCCGAATACTTGCTCGCTAAATGCGTTTGCCAGCGATTCAATGCCCGCCGGAATGAACAACTGGTCAGTTTCGAGTTCATCGACCATCAGGCGCACGATCTCCAGGAAAGCGACTGGGTACATTGGCCCGAGTCCGCCCGACCCCACGCCTAGCGCGCCAAACAGCTCGTAGTCGTCCGGGTTGCGCCATTGCTTGCCGCCGGGCGGATTCGCGCCGCTGAACAGTGTCTGCAGCGCGCCATAGAAGCTCTGGTTGCCGAACATGTCGATATACGCCTGCCACGCGGTCCGCGCCGCCCCTGACTGTCCGCTGCGCAGCAGCTCGGTAATGGCAACCGGCGCGAGCAGGGCAGGCCCGGAGGAGGGCGTGAAGCCGTCACTGATGAACGCGCTCCAGCCCGCATGGACAGTCGCGAACATATCGGGCGGGTTGCCTTTCGCCGGCCATGTGTAGGTCTGTCCTTGATAACCCAGATTGGTCAGCACGTCGCCTGGATCGGGGAAACTTGAGTTTGCCTGGATGCCGAAGCGGTTGAGGTAATGGAACAGGCTGTATTCGCTGGGAGGGAAACGCATGGCGCCGAGTTCGGCCAGGAATGCGGGCGCCTGACTCGTAAAGGGAATGCTGTAGGCTCGGCCGCCAATGCGCCCGGACGCTTCATACAGCACGACGTTTGATGCGCCGGCGCGGAGTAATTCATACGCCGACACGAGGCCGCTCATACCCGCGCCAATAATCGCAATCGTCTTGTTGCTGGCCGCCTGCAATGTTCCCAGCGAATCCGGCGAGGCGGCGAGCAATGCGCCGTAATCGAACAGGGTATCGATATAACCGAAACTGGGTTGCGCAACTGGAGATGTTTCGCCGGCTGCAATAATCGGCTTTCTGCGACGTAGATTTGGAATGAAGGCCATGCATTTCCCCGTTTGGTAGAAGTACTTCCGCGTTAGTAGAAGTCGGGATTGGGTGCCGGCGGCCTGATCCTGCTATGCCGCCGCCTCGCGATGCGTTTAAACGACTGGCCCGTCACTTGAAATAACGGCCAACTATTTAACGGCACGAATAAAACAGACTTGAATCGGAAATATCGTCCGTGTAGTCTGCGGGGCAGCATCTTAAAATGTGGAGGCTTGCGCGTGGAGAAACCGTATGCGAGCCATTGACCCGGGACCAACCAGCATGTCCGTGCAATGTATTTGACGAGCCGCGAAACCGGTCTGGTTTCCGATATCTTCACCGTGCTTGCCGATTCACTTCCTGAGCAGTTAATGCGGCAGGAAGTGGGCGTTCGCATGCTCAGCTTGCTGCGCGCAGACCATCTCGGGTCGTATGTCTGGGACGAGACGAAGAAGGAATTCGTCAATCGGGTGTCGTTCAACATGTCGGAAGACAACCTGTCCGAATACGAGCAGTACTACCAGTACCGCGATACCGTGACTCCGCGGCTGCAAAATTGCCGCGAGGCAGTGCGTGTGACCAACGTGATTCCGCAAGGCGAGCTGATGCGGACTGAACTGTTCAACGACTTTCTGCGTCGTGACGGTTTGCACTGGGGCATGAACGTATATGCGTGGGCCGGCGATTCGAACATAGGCGACTTGCGTATCTGGCGCGGCAAACATCGGGAAGATTTCTCCGATCATGATCTCGCCATGGCCGAGTTTATTCGCCCGGCTTTTACCGCGGCACTAGCGCGAGCGCGCGCCGCAGCGGGCATGACAAAGCAGTCCGGACCGCAAGCCAAGCTGATTTCAGAGGACGTGCTGAAGAACCTGACGGCGCGTGAGCGAGATGTGGTCGGGCTGGTGGTGGAAGGGTTGCTCGACAAGGAGATCGCTTTCCGGCTCGGCATTTCTTATACGACGGTCCGTACGCATATTGACCGTTCTTTCCATAAACTCGGTGTCGGAAGCCGCTCCAAACTGATTCGCGCCGTGCAGACGAATGGGCAGTGAAGGCGCCGCACGGTCTAACGGCAGTTAGCAAATAGTCGCGAGAATAACCGCGTGGAAATAATCTTCCCTGAACGCTGCGCCCAGTCAACGTGCCGGTGAATCGGAATGCGTAGACGGTCGAGCGGTTGAGTGGCCGAGCGGTTGAGTGGCCGAATAGCCACTTCAACAGAAGTCCGGCGAAAATGTCAGCTTGACATGCCAACTGAATTGAATTGGGTCTGGTTATCGAGCGCCAGAACGCCCAGCACGCTCTGGACGATATTCCCCTGTGCCCAATAACGGCCATTTGCCGCACTGGCCCGGTGCGCATATGCGTTTTTTTTATCGCTTTCGGCTGAAGATGATTACGCCGCATTACCGCCGAGCGTAAATCCTCAGAATTGAGGATTCGCTGTCGACGAAGTCGCGGTAATGTCGGCTGCTTTGTTACTGGAGCATGAGCCGTGAGCTTTGACCAGACATTTCCAATAGCCCCCCGACATCCATTATTGGTCGAGCAGGAGATCGCGCATCTGGAGCGGATCGTTCCGCGCTGGAGCGACGAGGGCGGCGGTTCACTACTCGACCAGGCCTATTGGCGCAAGCGTGTCGTCGATCTGGCGCGTTATCCGGAACTGACGCCAACCCAGCACGCCACTGTCCAGCGAATGCTCGAATGCGTCAACACGGCAGCTTGATCGTGGCGCGCTGAGTTGCACAATGCGTTGCGCGGTAAGTTGAATTGAAAGGGTGCCACATGCAACACGCAACCATGCGTGCTTCGCTTTCACGTTTTGGCATATTGATTTGTAGCGCTGCGCATAGATGCATCGACAACTAAATAAAGAGAGATGATTATGGAAATGCAATACCGAGGATCAACTATACGACCCATGGTTGCCCCCGCCCAGGGCGCCTTCGATTCATTCGTTGTCATCCGGGACGAGCATGGAAATCAACGCTCACACGGCGCACTGGGCCGTTTCGCGTCGCATAATGCCGCCACGAATTTTGCGGTCGTCTGGGCGATAGCCAGTCTCGACGGAGATACCGTACCGCGAGCGCCGTTCCAGATTGTTTGACGATGGGGTGGCTGCGCTAGCCCGGTTCTACGAACCAACCGGGCATCCTCACCGCGGCAGAACTGCACACACGGACCCGGCGAATTGCACGCTGACGGTTTGCTCATTGCGCGTATGCCGCTGGACGAGGCCGATTTCACGCGTGAAGGTCTCGTCTCCAAGAGACAACGCGTGTACGGTCTCCGGTATGTGCAGCGCGGATGATTGCGGGATCAGCGCAATGCCTACCCCGTGCGCCACGAGCCCGACAATTCCCTGCAATTCATCCAGCTCGACCACGTCCTGCACCGTCACGCGAATCCTCCTGAGAAAGCGGTCGACGAGGCGGCCTCCAAAGGAACTCCGGTCGTATCGAATAAACGGCTCCGACTTGAGTAGCGCGCGCCACGGTTGATCCGCAAGCTCGTGCGGGACCAGCAGCACGAAGGTTTCCGTGAGCAAGGTGCGCCAGTGCAGTTCCGCTGGCAACGCGAAAGGGGGTTTGATAATCACCGCGACGTCGACCTCGCCGGAGTCCACCTGCGCAAGCAGATTGAGCGACACGCCAGGCACCACGCGGATTCGCCACCCGGGAGAAGTCTGCCGGAACAGTTCAATGGCGCTCACCAGAAATGACGCCTGCGCCGAAGCAATAGCCCCTACCCGCAGCAGGCCCGACTGTTCCGCTGTGCCGCCCCGCGCGGCCAGGCGAGCGTAGACCGACAACAATTCTTCGGCCGAATCGACCGTCTGCTTGCCTGCTGCGTTGAGCGTGGCCGAGCGCCCCGTCCGGTCGAATAGCGGGAAACCCAGGTCTTCCTCCAGCCGCTGAATCTGTGCGCTGACAGCCGATTGCGTCAGCCCGATATGCGCGCCGGCACTCGCGAACGTCCCGAAACGCACTACCGCCAGAAAGGTTTTCAGTTCTCGCATCATGGTTTTATCGACCGCTTTTGTTGGCTTTTATTTATCGATTTTATTGATGCTGAGATAAAAAAACTATCGTTATTCAACTATTCTTGTTGCCCCTAAACTGTCTTCCCATGGCGTGATAGCCATTTTTCGCGCACCATGAGGGCGGCGCGGACAGACCTCGTCCGCGTTGTCGAATAAGCACCACTCAACCGATATCCGAGCCTGCCATGAGCGACACCACTGCTGCCATTTCCCCTTTTCACCTCGCCTTTCCGGTCCATGACATTGCGGCCGCCCGTGAGTTTTATGGCGACCTGCTCGGCTGCCCGGAAGGCCGTAGCTCGGCCGACTGGGTCGATTTCAATTTCTACGGGCACCAGATCGTGGCCCATCTTGCGCCGGAAGAAATTGGTCATCGGAAGACGAGCGAGGTAGACGGCGACGCAGTCCCGGTCCGGCACTTCGGCGTGGTGTTGCCCATGGATCAGTGGCAAGCTGCATCGGACAAACTCACGGCGGCGGGCGTGGAATTCATCATCGAGCCGCATGTGCGCTTCAAGGGCGAAGTCGGTGAACAGGCGACCATGTTCTTTCTGGACCCGTCGGGCAATGCGCTCGAGATCAAGGCGTTTGCGAACATCGCTTCGCTGTTTGCGAAGTAACAGCGGCATCAATCTCCCCGCGTACTGAACCTACGCATCGAACCGCAGCGTTAGCCGGGCAATCCGGCTAACGCTGCATGGCCGTTCCCCGATCATTTATCCGCGGATGTGGTCCAGCAGGCATACCGCCCTGGCGGGATCGCGGCAATCTACCGCCATTACCGAATGCAGCCTGGCTTGCGTATCTTGCGGTTGGCACGGTCGTTATCTGTAGTTCGCCATTCGCGGCGAAGCGACCCGATGAAAAAGCACCAGGCGCAGCAGGACTCGGAATCGAGTCCGATGCATTCGGATGTATTAGCGTGAACCGGGGAGCAAATACATGAATAACGACAGCACCCGCAAGCTGTTTCGGGAGGCCATGGCGTACCTGTCGGCGGCCGTCAACATCATCACCACCGACGGCCCGCGCGGTCGCTGCGGC
The DNA here is from genome assembly GCF_011493005.1 of Caballeronia sp. SBC1. Classification (NCBI taxonomy): domain Bacteria; kingdom Pseudomonadati; phylum Pseudomonadota; class Betaproteobacteria; order Burkholderiales; family Burkholderiaceae; genus Caballeronia; species Caballeronia sp. SBC1. The sequence continues at coordinate 1,974,388 of NZ_CP049157.1, read as the reverse complement.
ATGACCGCAAGCGCGGTGTGTTCGGTGACCGACACACCGCCCACCATGCTTGTCTGCGTGAACCAGTCGAGCTTCGCCCATTCCGTACTCGCGGGGAACGGCAACGTCTGCATCAATGTGCTGCCTGCCGATCATCAGGAACTGGCGCGTCATTTCGCCGGCATGACCAACTTGCCGATGAGCGAACGATTCGAGCAGCAGACCTGGACCGCGGGGCGCCTCGGCTTGCCCGTTCTAGCTGACGCACTCGCTAGCCTTGAAGGCCGTATCGTCGATACTAAAACGGTGGGCTCGCACTCGGTGATGTTCGTGGAAGTAGCGGACATCGTAGTGCGGGGCGACGGCGACAGCCTGATCTATTTCGGCCGCCACTTCCATCGGCTGGCTCGCACGGCGCCCGCGCTCTGCTGAATGTGGTTGTTGAATACGTCGTGCGGTTTGCTAAGGAACTACTGAGGCTCGCAGACCACGCTAAACCTGACCAGCGTGGTGGCACCGAAGGTGTTGCTCAACGCGACATCGGCGGCGTCGCGGCCTCTTGCCATCAATACGCGGCCGGTGCGCGGCGCATTGTTGCGCGGATCGAATGTCTGCCACGTGTTGCCAAGATACACCTCGATCCAGGCGCAGAAGTCCATGGGTGCATAGGGCGGCGGCAAACCGACGTCGCTGATATACCCCGTGCAGTAACGCGCCGGAATGTTCATCGCGCGGCATAACGCGACGGCTAGGTGAGCAAAGTCCCGGCACACGCCCACGCCTTCCCGATACGCTTCGAAAGCCGTCCTGGTCGGGCGCGCGCAGTTGTAGTCGAAGCGGATGTGCCGATGAACAAAGTCGCAAATAGCCTGCACCCGGGCGCGTCCGAGCGGCGTATGGCCGAACATCTGCCAGGCGGCATCGGACAGCAGGTCGGTCTCGCAGTAGCGGCTGCCAATCAGGAACTGCATGCACTCGTCGGGCAGTTCTTCAACCGCATGCTGATACTCGTTGGGCTCCTGCACTTCCGGATAAGGCGGCACGTCGATCAGCCCCTGAGTGGACAGCGTGAGCCAGCCTTGGGGCGCAACCAGCCGGCTGCATAAGTTGCCGAATGAGTCGTGATACTGCGAGTAGGGCACCTGCGGGTTGACCCTCAGGATGTCCGGAACAAGGATGTTCTGCGCCCGCGACGCGTGCATATTCAGCATCAGCAGCATCGGTGTCGGCTGCACGCATTCGTAGACCAGTTCGTAACCAACGCGGAGCTTCATCGGACTGACCTTTTTTGGTTGGGGCGCTCAAATGGCCGAGTCTCGGCCGCGGAGCTGCTGGCATTGACGTCGCTTATTTCACCATGAAAGGTGGTCAAGACGGCGTTAAATACATCGAACTACTGATTAATTACTGATCAACCCGCTGCCGCTGCTGGTTGGTCTTGCTTGATGTCTTGCTGAACATCAGCGTTCGCTTCTTTCGCTTGGTTCGCTTGATTCTGAGCACCCGCGCTCGCAATCACCTTATGCACGAAACGCAGCTTGGCGACGACCTTCGGCGAGAGCGTGAACGGGTACGCATCAGCCAGTCCCAGACTTCGATTCAAGCTGTTCAATGCATACATCAACGGAAACCATTGCTTCATGAGGTTATCGAAACTGGTGTTCTCGACCGGCTCGATCTCGGTAAGCGAAGGCTCGTTTTCCGACTTTGGATCAAGCTTGAATCCGCAGGCCGCGGCGGTGTCCACCGTATCGACGATATGCAGGTAATGTGCCCATGTCTCGGCCCAGTCTTCCCACGGATGCGTGGTGGCGTAGGCGCTCACATAAGACTGGTCCCAGTCGGCTGGCGGTCCATTGTCGTAATGGGCCTGAAGTGCTTGAGCGTAGTCGACGCGCTCGTCGCCGAACATCTCGCGAAACGGTTCTTCCCAGCTTGTATTCGCTACGAGCCGGTCGAAATAGTAATGGCCTATCTCATGCCGGAAATGCCCGAGCAGGGTCCGGTACGGCTCGTGCATTTCCGCGCGCATGCCTTCGCGCAGGGCGTCGTCGGCTTCGGCTATGTTCATCGTAATGAGGCCGTTGTCGTGACCGGTCAGGACCTTCGCCCCCATGTTGCCGTCTTCAAGAAACTCGAACTGCAAACCGGTTTCCGGATTGGACCGTCGCGAATCCGTGTTCAGGCCGAGCGCCGAGAGCGCAAACAGCAAGCGCCGCTTGGCCGTCTCGAGCTTGTACCAGTAGACGCGATTGTTCGGCTGGGTGAGATTGGGGATGGTCTGCGTCAGGCTGCACGCCGGGCACAACACGTCCGGCGAGTCGGCGGGGATCATCCAGTTGCAGACATTCTCGAGCGCGTAGTTGTTGCACTGCCGGAACAGCGCACCGTTCGCCGATGGATTCAGCGCGCGCCACAGCGCAATGCCGGACGAATCGCCAGCCGAGTCGCCGGCCGGTTCGAACGCGCAAACTTCGGACAATTCAGGCACGAAGCCCAGCAACGCCGCACAGGATTCGCATTTCACGTTCTCAAAAAAAACGTGATGCTGGCAACGGCCGCAATGAAATGTTTTCATATTGAAGAGATAGGCTGGAATGCGGGTGTGAAAACTGTGACGGTGGCTCGATGGTGGCTTCCTGCCAAGCAAGCCACGTGCCGCTGCAGGAACGGTCCGGTCCAGACGCAAAGGGCGTTTTACGCGCCAGGTTGGTGCATCAACGGATGCTGGGGAAGGCTTAAAACGCAGTATTGAGTGCATGGAAGTTTCCGGGAGCCTTGCCCGATGGCGTGTTTAGCCAAACGGCATGGAGTTTGCTTTTGAAGAGTGCCAAAATTCGTCCAGGAGTCAGGTGTGTCAATCCGTGTCGCGTTGAACCATGTCACGCACTACCGTTATGACCGCCTCGTCGGCCTTTCTCCGCAGGTCGTGCGCCTGCGGCCCGCGCCGCATTGCCGTACGCCGATCGTCTCCTATTCGATGCGGGTCGAGCCAGCCGAACACTTCATCAACTGGCAGCAGGACGCGTTCGCCAACTATCAGGCGCGGCTCGTCTTCCCCGAAAAAACGCGGGAATTCAAGATCACGGTCGATCTGGTCGCCGAGATGGCGGTGTACAACCCCTTCGACTTCTTCCTCGAGCCCTACGCCGAGAAATTCCCGTTCACCTACGAACCGGAACTCGCGGCTGAACTCGCGCCGTATCTGATCAAGCGCGAGCCAACGCCTTTGCTGGCGAAGTTTGTCGAGAGCATCGACAAGACGCCTACAGGGACGGCCGATTTCCTGGTCGCGCTGAACCAGCGGCTGCAGCAGAACATTGGCTACGTGATTCGGATGGAGCCCGGCGTTCAGACGCCAGAAGAGACGCTCGACAAAGCATTGGGGTCCTGCCGCGACACGGGTTGGCTGCTCGTCGAAACCTTGCGGCAGCTCGGACTGGCGGCGCGTTTCGTGTCGGGTTACCTGATCCAGCTCGCCCCGGACCAGAAGTCCCTCGATGGCCCGAGCGGTACTGAAGTCGACTTCACCGACCTGCACGCGTGGTGCGAGGTCTTCCTGCCCGGCGCGGGCTGGATCGGACTCGACCCGACCTCCGGGCTGCTGGCCGGCGAGGGACATATCCCTGTCGCCTGCACACCTGAACCGGGGAGTGCTGCGCCTATCTTTGGCGCTGTCGATGAAAGCGAGGTCGAGTTCGAGCACATCATGCAGGTGCAGCGCGTGCTCGAAACCCCGCGCGTGACAAAGCCGTACACGGAAGAAGTGTGGACCGCGGTCCAGGAGATGGGCGCGCAAGTCGACCAGCAACTGACCGACATGGACGTGCGCCTGACGATGGGCGGCGAACCTACGTTCGTCGCCGTGAGCGACCGCGATGCGGCGGAGTGGAACACCGACGCACTCGGTCCGACGAAGCGCGGTTATGCCGTTTCGCTGATGGACAAGTTGCGTGCACGATATGGCGTAGGCGGCTTTCTGCATCTCGGTCAAGGCAAGTGGTATCCGGGCGAGCAGTTGCCGCGCTGGGCCATGTCGCTGTTCTGGCGTGCAGATGGCGAGCCGATCTGGGAAGACCCGACGCTATTCGCCGACGAACGTGATCCCGGCCATTACACCGCTGAAGATGCTCGGCGATTTATCGAACATCTGGCGGACAAGGTCTCGCTGGATCCGTCGTATATCCAGCCCGGTTACGAAGACACGTTCTACTACCTCTGGCGTGAACGTCGCCTGCCGGTGAACGTGGACCCGTTCGAATCCGAACTTGACGACGAAATGGAACGCATGCGCTTGCGGCGTGTGTTCGACGCAGGCCTGTCGCAGGTGACGGGTTATGTGCTGCCTATCGCCCGCGAACGTGATGTCCCGATGCAAGCGCCGGCGTGGGTCAGCGGCCCCTGGTTCTTCCGCGATGGCCGCATGTACCTGATTCCCGGCGACTCGCCGATGGGGTATCGGCTGCCGCTCGAATCGCTGCCGTGGGTGAGCGCGGGGGACTATCCCTATCAACATCCGCACGATCCGTTCGGGCCGCCCGCGCCGTTGCGCCAGGCGATGGAATTGCGTATGCAATATCGCGGGGAACCGGTGGTTGCACAGACCACGGAAGAAAGAGCGGGTACGGACGCAACGGCGAGCATAGGGCAACGGCCGGCAACCTCAACCCGCGAGCCGTCGCGTGGCGAGTCGGCTTCGTGGATCCGGCGCACGGCGCTGTGCGTTGAAGCGCGCGATCCGGCGCGTGCGGCAGGACCGGACGTGGAAGCGAAATCGTTCGGAAGTGGCAAGAGCCTGCTGCATGTGTTCATGCCGCCGCTGACCGAACTCGATGACTACCTCGACCTGCTCGCGGCCATTGAAGCAACAGCCGCCGATCTGCGCATGAAAGTGGTGATAGAGGGTTATCCGCCGCCACGCGATGCCCGTCTCAAGATGCTGCAGGTCACGCCGGACCCAGGCGTGATCGAGGTGAACATTCACCCGGCGTCGAGCTGGGATCAACTCGTTGATCACACCGAGTTCCTGTATCAATCGGCGCACGAAAGTTATCTCAGCACCGAAAAGTTCATGACCGATGGGCGACACACCGGCACGGGCGGCGGCAATCACTTCGTGCTTGGCGGTGCAACGCCTGCTGACAGCCCGTTCCTGCGGCGTCCCGACCTGCTTGCAAGCCTGATCGCGTATTTCATCAATCATCCGTCGATGTCGTACCTTTTCTCGGGATTGTTTCTCGGACCGACGAGCCAGGCGCCTCGTGTTGACGAAGCCCGCAACGACCAGCTTTATGAGCTGGAGATCGCGTTCAAGGAGATCGAACATCAGCTCGAACGCCTGGGCGGACGCGACAGTGCATTGCTGCCGCCGTGGCTGATCGACCGGACGCTGCGCAACCTGCTGATCGACGTGACCGGCAACACGCATCGCGCGGAATTCTGTATCGACAAGTTGTATTCCCCCGATGGTCCGACCGGCCGCCTCGGACTGCTCGAACTGCGGGGCTTCGAAATGCCGCCGCACGCTCGCATGAGCCTCGTCCAGCAGTTGCTGCTGCGTGCGCTCGTCGCGCGGTTCTGGGACAAGCCGTACACCACGCGCCTCACGCGCTGGGACACGGAACTGCATGACCGTTTCATGCTCGGCACGTTTATCGAAATGGATTTCCATGACGTCATCGCGGACCTCAATGAAGCCGGCTATGCGTTCGATGCCGCGTGGTTCGCGCCGCATTTCGAGTTCCGTTTCCCGCTGGTGGGAGCCGTCCAGACGAACGGCATCGAACTGACGGTGCGCAGCGCGTTGGAGCCGTGGCACGTCATGGGCGAGCAGGGGTCGCCGGGCGGTACGGTGCGCTACGTGGATTCGTCGGTGGAGCGGCTCGAGGTACGGGTGCTCGGGCTCAACGACAACCGCCATGTGGTGACAGTCAACGGCGTGCCTCTGCCGTTGCAACCCACCGGGCGGGTGAGCGAACATGTGGCCGGCGTGCGCTTCAGGGCATGGTCACAACCGACTGCGCTGCATCCGTCAATTGGGGTAGATGCACCGCTTACCTTTGATATTGTCGACACCTGGAGCAACCGGTCCATAGGCGGATGCCGGTATCATGTAGCCCATCCGGGTGGCCGCAATTACGTGACTTATCCGGTCAACGCATACGAGGCGGAAAGCCGGCGGCGCGCGCGCTTTTTCAGAATCGGCCATACGCCTGGACGGATGGTCGTGGAGGAACCAAAGCGCAGCCTGGAGTTTCCTTTCACGCTCGATTTGCGCCGACGCTAGCTTCATTAACGAAAACTGCTCAATTTGGCCTTCCAATCCACGCTTCCGTTTGAAGCAATCACGAACCGCGCGAGTGTGTCGTCACACCTTCGCGCGGTCCCGGTCCGGGAGGGCCATTGGGACGAACTGCGCGACGCGTCGGGCCAGTTGCGTGCGCCCTGGCAGCAATTCTTCGACGCTCTCGGCGACGAAGGCATAGCCGGCCTCGACCGGGCGACCGCTTCCATCGTGCAACAAGTCCGCGACAACGACATCAGCTACAACGTCTATGCGGACAAGGGCGAGCCTCGTCCGTGGGCGCTGGACCTGCTGCCATTTCTCATAGAAGAAGGCGAGTGGTCGGTGATCGAGCGCGCGGTGACACAGCGCGCAAAGTTGCTCAACGCCATAGTCGCCGATATCTACGGGCCGCAAACGCTGTTGCACGACGGCCTCCTGCCGCCCGCGCTGGTGTACGGGCATCCCGGGTATCTGCGTTCGGTGAAGGGTTTCGTCCCGCCCGGCGCGCAATATTTGCAGCTGGTTGCCGTGGACCTGACGCGTGCGCCCAACGGCGCATGGACCGTGATGGCTCACCGGACGGAAGCGCCGTCCGGACTCGGTTATGCGCTCGAAAACCGCCTGATCGTCTCCGACGTATTCACCGAGCCGTTCCGTTCGATGAAGGTCCAGAGACTCGCCCCGTTCTACTCGCAACTGATCGCCGCGCTGGTGCAGGGCGGCCGGGCGATGATGTCGGGTGAAGGCTCGCCGCACATCGCGCTGCTGACGCCCGGGCCGTTCAGCGAAACCTTCTTCGAGCATGCGTTCCTTGCTCGCTACCTCGGCGTCACGCTGGTCGAAGGCAAGGACCTGACCGTGCGCGACGACATGCTGTTCCTGAAGACATTCGCCGGACTGGAACGGGTTCACGTACTGATGCGCCGCCTGGACGATGCATTCTGCGATCCTGTCGAATTGCGCGCCGATTCCACCATCGGCGTGCCCGGCCTGTTGCAGGTGATGCGGGCCGGCAACGTGATGGTGTCGAACGTGCCGGGCTCGGGGTTTGTCGAATCGCCGGCGCTGCATGGTTTCCTGCCGGCCATCTCGCGCGCGCTTCTGAACGAGCCGCTGGACCTGGCGAGTGTGCCCACCTGGTGGTGCGGTGAAAAAGCCGCGCGCGAAGCGGTGCTGGAACGCCTGGACAAGGCATTCGTGATTCCCACCTGGCCGGGCTTGCCGCTCAACGGCGGCAGCCCGCGCGGTTTCGGCGACGGCCTGCAACCGCTCGCCGGTTGGCGCGCGCGGATCGAGGTCATGCCGGACGCCTTCACCATCCAGAACCTGTTCCCGAGTTCGCACGCGCCGCGTTATGAAGACAACACATTGACGGGCCGGCCGTCGGTTCTGCGTGTTTATGCAATCGCGAATATTGATGGCGGCTGGTCCGTGATGCCGGGGGGATTCACGCGGCTTGGGGCTGAACGCCAACCGTCGGTGTCGATGCAATACGGCAGCAGCAGCGTCGACACCTGGGTGCTGTCGAGCAAACCGGCTTCAAGCCTCTCGCTGCTTCCCACGCCGATCAAACCGGCTGACCTTGCGCGCAAGCATCGGACTGTATCCAGCCGCGCCGCAGAAAACCTCTTCTGGTCCGGACGATATGGAGAGCGCGCCGAGAACAATGTGCGACTGCTGCGCGTGATCCTCTCGTCGATCGACAGCAACGACTCCGAGGGCATGCTGGAGACCATGGTGGACCTCGCGTGGCAATGTGGCTTGCTGCCACCCGGCACGCCGCTCCAAGGGCACACGGCGCGCGGGCTGGAACGTTTGCTAGTCGCCAACATAGGCGAGAGCGGCGCAGCGGCCAGCATCGGCCAGAACCTGGCGAGCCAGGTGCGCGCGAGCAGCGAGATTCGCGGACGTCTTTCGACCGATCACTGGCGTACGATCCTGGCCGCGCGCAACGACTTCCGCGACGCCATCCAGCAGTTCAAGCCGGGACCGGGCGTAGAGCGTTATGACCGTGTGAAGCTCACGCGGACGCTTGAAACACTGTCGACGCGACTGCTCGCGATCAGTGGCGCGCAGGGCGACCGCATGACGCGCGACGAAGCGTGGAAGCTGGTGTTCGCGGGACGGCACATCGAACGGGTATGGACGATGACCACCTTCCTGCGCGTGGCCGCCGAGCATGGCCAGATGACGACGCCAGCCGGGTTCGATCTGTTGCTGCAATTGTTCGACAGTACGCTCACGTATCGATCGCTTTACCCGGGGCGTTTCGAAGTTCCCGCGCTGATCGACCTGCTGGTGGTCGAGCCGACGAACCCGCGCGGCCTCTACGGCGTGTACTCGCGCTTGTGCACGAAGCTCAACGAGATTTCGATTGCGGCTGGCAACACGAACTACGGCGCGTTCAGCGACGCAACGCTGCTGCTGAAGTCGTTGCGAGAACTCGAGCAACTGTGCACGACCGACGAGGAGGGCAACTATGGCGAACTCGTCCGGGCCTGCGAGGAACTGGGGGACCACGTGAGCGCCGCCGCGCATGAAATCAGCGCACGCTATTTCAGTCACGCGAATACCCAGGCATTGCAGGTGGCGTCGTGAAGATTCCGAAAACGGTATTGTGGGTGTCACACCGGACGACCTACCGCTATTCAACGTACGTGGAGACGGCTCAGCATCTCGCGACTATCCGGCCGCAGAATTGCGCGTGGCAACGCGTGATCTCACATACCGAAAGCATTGAGCCGAAGCCGCCGTACATCAATAGTCGCGTCGATACCTTCGGTAACGACGTGCTGTATTTTTCGCTCGAGTCACCGCACCGGTCATTGCAGATGGTCAGCGAAACGACCGTTGAACTGACGCCGCGATGGGCATCTCTCGATCCGGCAACCACGCCGGCATGGGATGAGGTCGCGAAGGACATGCGTTTTAGCGCCCGTGCGCCGTTTCGCCCTGAGACGGAGTTTTGCTTTGCGTCGCCGAATATCAGTCTCGGGCAGGACTTGCGGGATTATGCACTGGAGAGTTTTCCTGCGGGCACGCCGCTGGCGGAAGGGGCAATCGACCTGATGCACCGGATTTATGGTGACTTCAAGTACAAGCCGTTGGCCACGTCGTATGACACGCCTGCTCATCGCGCGTTTGAAATGCGTCGGGGCGTCTGTCAGGATTTTGCGCAAGTGATGATCGGCTGCATGCGTTCGCTTGGGTTGCCGGCCCGGTACGTGAGCGGATATTTGCGCAATGATCCCGCGCCGGGGCAGGAGAAGCTGATCGGCGCGGATGCGTCGCATGCGTGGGTGTCGGTGTTTTGCCCCGGCAGCGGGTGGATCGATCTTGATCCCACGAACGATGTGCTGGCCGATCTCGAACATGTGACGCTTGCCACGGGGCGGGACTATAGCGACGTGTCGCTGCTACGCGGGATGATTCTTGGCGGCGGGTCACATCGGGTCGATGTGGGGGTGACCGTGCTGGCGCTGGATGCCGAGTCTGACTCCGATGCCGATTAGGGAGCGTGTGTTCGTACGCGCCGGACGCACTGCAAGCGGTCCGCCGGCGCGAGCAGCTGTTCATCGTGGACTAGACGGCGGCTATCCTTCGCCATCGCTCATTCAGGCGGCGTGCTTTCGAAAGCAGGCTGCTGCTCGGCGAAAGCCGAGAACGATTGCAGCTTGGGATACTCCGCCGCAACAACAATCTTCGGCACCATCATCTGGGTGAATCTCCAGGCGACCGCGACCGTTACGCCCGCCTGTCCAAGCCGGCCCGCGTCCAGGGGCAGGGGAGCCAATGCCACTTCGGCTTCGAGCTCCGCATATGCCGCCAGCAACTGAACACTGACGCGATCGATCCACGGCTCGTGCTGTTTTTCGACGGGCCGCAGGTTGCGTTCATAGACGATCTGAACCGTCTTCTCACACGCTGCCAACGCGAGGCCGGTGAGCCTGGTTGCGCGCAAACGATCCTCCGTGCACTCCGGTGTCGACGTGACAGCCGACCCCGAAGTGGCCGTCACATAGTCGAGGATCAGCGTGGAATCCATCAGGCTTTGACCGTCGTCGAGGATCAAGGTCGGCGCCTTCACGACCGGATTGAGCTTGCGGAATTCCTCGAAACCACTGAATACCGAAATCGGGCGATGCTCGAAATCAAGCTTTAGCAGCTTGAGGCAAATAGCCACGCGACGCACGTAAGGCGAGTCCAGCATTCCGATCAGTTTCATACGGTTCCCGTTAGAATATCTATCATGTAGCGGTCTTTATACGCGCCATTGGATACGCTTGAACAATGGCATAAAACGCTATCGCCATCAGGTTAAACAGTTAGCCGACGCATGAAAAGCGACATAAATAAACGCCTTCCGTAAGAAAAACTTACATGAAAAACATCCCGCCTCTAACCGCGCTCAAATGTTTCGAAGCGGCGGCCAGGCTCGGCGGCGTCACGCTCGCTGCGCGCGAACTTCACGTGACGCACTCGGCAGTCAGTCAGCAGATCAGGATTCTCGAAGACACCATGGGCGTTGCGCTCTTCGTGCGTGAAGCGAGAGGATTGCGGCTGACGGAAGAGGGACGTCTCTATGCGCTCGAAATACGCTCGGCGCTTCGCGACATTGCAAACGCGACGCTTCTGGCTCAAGCCCGTCCTCAAGAGAGCGAACTGGTCATCGCAACGCTGCCGTCGTTTGCCTTGCATTGGCTGTTGCCTCGGTTGTCGAGCTTTCGCGAGCGCCATCCGTATTACCGTGTGCGTCTGCAAACAAGTCTTGAGATACAGGATATGCGGCACGGTCTGGCCGATGTCAGTATTCGAATGGGGCAAGGGCACTGGCCCGGCCTTGCACAGAAAGAGTTGTTTAGCGACGAACTGCTGGTCGTGGCTGCGCCGCATTTCAACGGCGGTCAGCTTCCTTGCTCCGCTGAGGAGATCGTGGCGTGTCCGTTGATAAGAAGCACCGATGCACCCTGGACCGACTGGTGCCGCGCCGCCAACGTGCGCGAACCCGCGAATGTGAGTGGCCTGTTCGCGAACGATTCGAATATCGTGCTGGGTGCGGTGCTTCTGGGGCAGGGCATCGCGCTTGAACGGCGCACGCTCGTTGCCGATGCCATTGCGCGCGGCGAGCTCGTTGAGATTACCGATATACACGTGCCATACCCGTATCAGTATTGGCTCGTCTGGCAGCAGCGTGAAGTATTGAGTGTGAAGCAGGCGCATTTCATGGAATGGATCGACGCCGAAGTGAAGCGCTATCTGGAGCGCGCTGGCTGAAGGAGAGCCACGTTTCATCTTGCGCGTGGCTTCTGTCTCGTATGGGTAGCGGGTGCCGAAAATTACGCACTGGTGAAAGACTTTGACCCAGGCAACCTCAACCCGCGATCATCCCGGGAATCTCGGCGACCAGTGCGTCTATGGCACGCCGAGTCTTCGAGGGCAGGTAGCGCGTTTGCGGCCATACGGCGTGAATATCCTGGGGCAGCATGCCACAGCTATTCATGACGACCACCAGTTCACCGGTCTTCTCGTGACGCGACAGTAGCCAACTAGGCAGCCACGCCAATCCAAAGCCTTCGATGGCCGCAGCGGCTATCGCCTGCACATCGTCCAGGCTCACCTGCGGCTGGATGCGCGCCTGCCGTATCTGGCCGTCGATACCCCGTACCTGCCAAGGTGACACCGCGCCGGCGCGTGAGTAAGCAATGCCTGCATGTCCGTCCAGCTCTTCGAGACTTGCTGGCAGCCCATGCCGTGCCACATACGACGGCGCGGCACCAATGCTCGAGTACTGCGTACCCAGACGGCGCGCCGCGAGGCTCACGCTATCGCGTAACTCGCCGATGCGAACGGCGAGGTCGAAACCTTCTTCCACCAGATCCACCGCGCGATCGGTGAACGAAATGTCGATCTGCAATTGCGGATGCCTTGATGCAAGACGCAACAGGACCGGCGCCACGCACAGATGACCGAAGGCGATTGGTACGCTGACGCGCAGGCGGCCGCGCGGTTCGCGCCGGCCGCTTTCCAGATCGGCCTCAGCCGCGTCCAGTTCGGCCAGCGCCCGCACGCAGCGATCGTAGTAAGTCTGGCCGTCTTCGGTCAGGCTTTGGCTGCGCGTGGTGCGATGGAGCAGGCGCACACCAAGACGCGATTCGAGCCGCGCGATCACCTTGCCGACGGCCGAGCGCGTCAGGTTCAAACGCTCGGCGGCCAGCGCGAAACTGCCGGATTCGACCACCTGGACGAAGGTTGTCACGCCGTGGAGCTTGTCGCTCATGCCTGCACCTTATTGGTTCCATTAGAGATTCATTGATAGGAAATCAATGAATCAATGAGGACTTCAGTTCCCTATATATTACCTCTTCACCTGCAGGTGCCAAGCGTCTCGCACCACTCGCATTACCTGTTCGCGAGCGGGTCCATTCAATCTTCCGGTGTGAATCAAACATGCAGAGTTATCAAATCGAGCTCAGTGGTTTATCCAGTGTGTATTGCAAGTCAACGTCAACGCGCCAAAGTTTCACGTGGACATGCGGGAGGCGCGGTTAGCCGGAGCATCCGGCCAACCCGTGATATTCATGACACTCGTTCATCCCGGCAAAAACTCAATTGCATTAGCTGCCATTTGTCTGGCTTCGCTCATGTTCGGCCTGGAAATCTCCAGCGTCCCGGTGATATTGCCAACCCTTGAAAAAGTATTGCATGGCGATTTCAAGGAAATGCAATGGATCATGAACGCGTACACCATCGCGTGTACGACGGTTCTGATGGCAACCGCGACGCTCGCGGACCGATTTGGCAGAAAACATATTTTTATGATCGCCATTGTCTTGTTCGCGATCACGTCCCTGATTTGCGGGATGGCGCAGAGCGTTTCCGTGTTAATTGTGAGCCGCTTTCTTCAAGGCATAGCCGGTGGGGCAATGCTGATTTGCCAGGTAGCAGTTCTTTCGCATCAGTTCCAGGAGGGACAGGCCCGTACCAGAGCCTTTGGCGCCTGGGGGATCATATTCGGCATTGGCTTGGGTTTCGGGCCGATTGTGGGCGGAGTCATTGTGGCAGTGTCGGATTGGCAATGGGTGTTCTTGATCCACGTTCTGATCGCGATAGTCACGTTAATTCTTGTTTTTAACGGGGTTCAGGAATCCAGCGACCCGCAGGCGAAAAAGCTGGACCTGCTGGGAATTGTCACGCTTTCCCTATCGGTTTTCGGCCTGGCGTATTTCATTACGCAAGGGTCCGACCTTGGTTTTACCAGTATCAAGGGCATCGGCATCATTACCGCGGCAGCGATCAGTTTTATCCTGTTCATAGTCGCGGAAAAGATGAACGCTCATCCCATGTTCGATTTTTCCGTGTTCAAAATACGCAACTTTTCGGGTGCGCTTTTTGGATCAATGGGCATGAATTTCAGCTTTTGGCCGTTCATGATTTATCTGCCAATTTATTTCCAGAGTAGTCTGGGTTACAACAGCGTGACTGCCGGATCAGCACTTCTGGCTTATACGCTTCCCACGCTGGTGATCCCACCGCTGGCCGAACGTCTTTCGCTTCGATATCACCCGGGTGTCGTCATTCCGCTGGGTCTGTTTACGATTGGTGCAGGTTTTATCCTGATGCGCGCGGGCAGTGGCGCGGAGCATGCCAGTTGGTTGACCATGCTGCCCGGTTGCCTGTTGGCCGGCATCGGATTGGGACTGACCAATACGCCCGTGACCAATACGACGACCAGTTCGGTTCCGAGCACGCGCGCAGGCATGGCTTCGGGCATCGACATGAGCGCGAGGCTGATCTCGCTGGCCATCAACATCGCGTTGATGGGATACATCCTGATGGAAGGCATCTTGTCGTACTTGAGGCGCGCCTTTTCCGGGGCTCTTGATGGGCCGCAACTGAGATCGCTGGCAGAACGAATAGCCGCGGGCGATGTTGCCGCTCTCAAGCAGGGGTTTCCGGGACTAGCTTCACTGGATTCATCAGGGACGGTCGTTCATGCAGCGCTCGTGCATGGCTTTGGCCTGGTCATGCTGTACGGTTGTGTAGGCGCGTGGGTGCTGGCCGTGGCCAGTTTCGTGATGTTCGGTACGTGGAAGCGGGTGCGGCAAATCAGTCCCGCGGTTTGACGGGAGGTTCGTGGTTTCTTGCTGGCGGGACGCTGGACAAAGTAAAGCGATCGCCCGACTAGATCGCGATCACCTCATTCTTGAATCATTTTCCGATGGTGATCCGCCGCCAGGAACATGTACATCGCGGGCACGACGAACAACGTGAACAGCGTGCCAATGGATAGCCCCGTGAAGATCACAAGCCCCATCGCGTTGCGGCCCGCAGCACCGGCCCCCGACGCGATCACGAGCGGCAGGACGCCGAGCACCATCGCCGCCGTGGTCATCAGGATCGGACGTAGCCGCACACCGGCCGCTTCCTCCAGCGCCTCGCGTTTGGACCTGCCGGCGCGCTGCAATTCATTCGCGAACTGCACGATCAGGATGCCGTGCTTGCTGACGAGCCCCATCAACGTGACAAGCCCGACCTGCGTGTAGATGTTCAGCGACGTCAACCCGATGTTGATGAAAACGAGCGCGCCGAAGAGCGCCATCGGCACGGAGACCAGGATCACGACGGGATCGCGGAAGCTTTCGAATTGTGCCGCGAGCGCGAGAAACACAATGATGGTGGCGAATAGCAGCGTGAGGACAAAGCCGCCGGATTCCTGCACAAACTGCCGGGACTGTCCCGAGTAATCCGCCGAGTATCCTGCCGGTGCAACCTGCGCTGTCACTGTGCGCAGGAACTCCAGCACCTCGCCTTGCGACACGCCAGGCACAATAACGCCGGAGATCGTTGCCGAGTTGAGCTGCTGGAAGTGGTTGATCGATTCCGGTACAACGTTATGCTGGATGTGCGCAACTGTCGCCGCGGGAATGACGCTTCCGTCAGGAGTCCGCAAGTAATAATCAAGCACCTGTGATGGATTCAGCCGGTCGGTTTGCAGCACCTGCGGAATGACCTTGTAAGAGCGCCCGGCAATGGAGAAATAGTTCACGTAGCCGCCGCCGAGCGCCGCCCCAAGTGTTTGCCCCACATCGCTTTGCGAAAGCCCGAGCGACGCTACCTTGTCGCGATCGACCACCAGCGTGGCCTCAGGCTTGTCGAGTTTGAGATCGCTGTCGACAAAGAAAAACATCCCGCTCTCGCGTGCTTTCTGAAGGACTGCCTGCGACACTTCGTTGAGATTTTCGAACGGCTCTGTCGTGCTGATCACGAATTGCACCGGCAAGCCCTGCGAGCCTGGCAGAGGCGGAAACTGGAACGCGGCCACGCGCGCACCGGCGATCTGATTCCACTTCTGCTGCAATTCCTGTTGCAACGCGGTCGCGCCCTTGCTGCGCTGATCCCACGTCTTGAACAACACACCGCCGATCCCCTGATTGAGCGTTGGTGCACCTGTCAACTGGAACATCTGCGAGTATTCGGGGAGTGCCTTCGATATCTCGAACACTTGGTCCGCATACGTCTGCATCTGCTGGATGGTCGCATTCGGCGGACCCTGGATCTGCGACAAGACAATCCCCTGATCCTCCTGCGGCGCAAGCTCGGATTTGGACGTCATGAACAGGTAGACCGCGCCGCAAAGCAAGAGGCCGCCCATGACGACGAACACGGGCCAGGTATCGAGCGTCGCATGCAACAGTCTCCCGTACCCGCGATGAACCCGGTCGAACTGACGATCGATGAACAGCGCGAAACGCCCGGACTCCTGCTCCGCGCGGAAAAAGCGCGAGCACATCATAGGCGACAAGGTCAGGGCGATCACGCCGGATACCGCCACGGCGCCGGCAAGCGAGAAGGCGAACTCCGTGAAGAGGGCACCCGTGAGGCCACCCTGGAAACCAATCGGCACGTACACCGCGATCAGCACGACGGTCATCGCGAGGATCGGGCCGCCCAATTCGCGCGCGGCAATCAACGCTGCCTCGAAGGGCGTCTTGCCTTCATGCTTCATGTGACGGTCGACGTTTTCAACCACGATGATCGCGTCGTCCACTACCAGCCCAATTGCGAGCACGAGTGCGAGCAAGGTCAGCAGGTTGATCGAATACCCCAGCAACTGCATCACGAAGAACGTGCCGATGAGCGACAGCGGCATCGCGATCACGGGCACGATAACCGCGCGGAAACTGCCAAGGAACAGGAAGATGACCGCAGTCACAATCAGCAACGCCTCGACCAGCGTCTTGATGACCTCGAAAATAGCCGTGTTCACGAAGTCGGTCGCGTCATACACAATATCGCCCGTCATGCCGATAGGGAACTGTTTCTGCAGCGTGGGAAAGATGACCTTTACGCGCTTGGCCACATCAAGAATGTTCGCATCCGGCGCCACCTTGATACCGATGAACACTGAACGCTTGCCGCTGAACGCGACGTTGAAGTCGTAGCTGTCGGCGCCGAGCACGACGTTCGCTACATCGTCGAGCCGCACGATCGAGCCGTTCTTCTGCTTGACGACGAGTTGCTTGAAGTCGTCGACGGTATGCAGGTCCGTGCCCGCGTTCAGGTCGACGCTGACCATCTGCCCCTTGGTGGTGCCGAGCGTCGCGAGGTAGTTGTTGTTACCCAGTGCGGTGTAGACATCCGCTGCCGTCACGCCATGCGCGGCCATGCGGGTTGAGTCGAGCCACGCGCGCATGGCGAACTGCCGCCCGCCAAGGACCTCGGCCGTCTGCACGCCTTCGATCGAATCGAGCTTGGGCTTGACGACACGCAGCAGATAATCGGTGACGTTGTTGCTCGGCAGCACGTTGCTGTAAAAGCCCATGTACATGGCGTCGGTGGTTTGACCCGTCTGGACTGTCAACACCGGCTGCTGCGCTTGCGGCGGCAACTGGTTGCGCACCGAGGCAATCTGCGTATTGATTTCAGTCAACGCGCGATTGGCGTCGTAGTTCAGGCGCAGCGTGGCCGTGATGGTCGACACGCCAGTGCTGCTGGTTGAAGACAAGTAGTCGATACCCTGCGCCTGCGCAACCGCCGCTTCGAGTGGCTGCGTAATGAAGCCCGCGATGGTGTCGGCATTTGCACCATAGTAAGCTGTGCTAATGGTTACCACAGCATTCTCGGTCTGCGGATATTCGCTGACCTTCAGGCTCGCGAGCGAGCGCAGTCCAAGCACGAGGATCAGCAGGCTCACAACTGACGCGAGGACTGGCCGTTCAATGAAGAGATCGGTGAATTTCATCGCGCGGTCTCTTTATTGTTCCTGAGGCGTGGGGTTCGGGTTGTCTGCAGGCTGCACCCTATTGTTGATGACAAGCGGCGTTCCGTTCTTCAGCTTCAACTGGCCGCTCGTTACCACTTGTGCGCCGGCATCCACACCCTTCAGGATCGCGACCTGATCCCCGCGCGTTGGGCCGGGCGTGACAAACACCTGTTGGGCGACCGGCAGCGTCTTGCCCTGCGCGTTCGGTTGCGTGCCGGGTTTGACGAGGAAAACAGTCGCGCCATAGGGGTTGTAGGTGATGGCCGTTTGCGGCAGCGTCAGATAGCGTTGCTCAGCGCCCGCGTCAATCTTCACGTTGGCGTACATGCCTGGCAATAGCTTACGTTCACGGTTGTCTACGGTCGCTTCCACCTGCACGTTGCGCGTCGCGCTATCGACTCTGGGATTGATCGACAGGACCTTGCCCGAGAAGCTTTGTCCGCTGTACGCATTGGTATCGACTGCGACAACCTGGCCGATCGCGAGCAGGCCAAGCTGTTGTTGCGGCAACGTGAAGTCCGCGTAGATCGGATCGATAGCCTGCAGCGTCACGATCGCGTCACCTGGATTGATGTACTGCCCCGGATTGATCGTGGTAATTCCGAGGCGCCCCGAGAACGGTGCGCGAATGGTCTTCTTGTCGACTAGCGCGGCCTGTTGTGCGACTTGCGCTTTCTTGCCCTTCAGGTCGGCGGCGTCCGCATCGAGTTGCGCCTTGGCGATCGCCTTGATGTCGTACTGGGCTTTATCGCGCTGGTAGACCGTTTGCGCAAGTTCTGCCGCTGCCTGCAATGACTGGAGCAGCGCCACGTCGGAGTCGGCATTGAGCCTGACGAGGACTCGCCCGGCTTTTACTTCCTGCCCGGAACTGAAAGCGATCTCACGCACGAGGCCGGCGACTTCGGTGGTGACATCGACGCCGCGCACCGCACGCAGGCTTCCGACCGCGGCAAGTTGGGGCTGCCATGACTGATAGCCGGCTACCGCGGCCGACACGGTCGCGGGTGGGGCGGAATTGCCCGCCATGAACTTCGCGAACATGTGCGCCTTGAACAGGTTGAAGCCCACCAGCGCGGCCAGCAGCAGGCCGACGCAGATCAGCATGATCCCCATTCGCTTGGCCATCCGTCGTCTTTCGATCATCGTCATGTCCTTGCACGGCAGGGCGGGTGCCGAGCGTTGTTTTCCTGATAGCGTGTTGCGTGCAGCAAGTGTCTGCGAGGTGCTATATCAGGCTGTATCAGTGCGGCGTTTGCGCGGCGGCCGGCACATTCCACCAACCACCGCCCAGCGCCTGGAACAGGGCGGCGGTGTCGGCATAGCGGGACGCCTGGGCCTGCGCGAGACTTGTCACGGTTTGCTGGTACTGACGCTGCGCGTCAAGCAGCGACAGGTAGCTCACTCCGCCAACGCGGTACTGCCCGCGTGTCAGGTCCAGCGACTCGCTCGCGGCACGCCACGCCTCCGTCTGGGCCTTCAGACCGCTCGCGTCGTGATCGAGCGCGCGCAGTGAGTCCGCCACGTTCTGGAACGCCAGCAAAACCGTTTCGCGATACTGCGCACCGGCCTGCTCATAGGCCGCCTCCGCCGCGCGTTTCTGCGCGCTCAACTGCCCGCCGTGAAAAACCGGTTGCAGCAGGCCGGCGCCCAGGCTCCAGATCGTGCTGCCGGCGTTGAACACTTGTGCGGGCGTCAGTGCCTCGGAACCGTAGCTGGCGGAGAGCGTGATCTGGGGGTACATCGCGGCGGTGGCCACGCCCACTTGCGCGCTGGCCTGGTGCAGTACCGCGTCGGCGGCGAGAATATCCGGCCGTTGCCTGACGAGCGCTGACGGCAGGCTTACCGGCAGCGTCTGAGGCAACGAGAACATGTCGAGCCGGAATTCGGGTAGCGTTGGATCGCTGGGCAGCATGCCGGCCAGCACGGAGAGTTGATGACGCACTTGGTCTAGCGACTGCCTGAGCGGCGGCAGCGTAGCCCGGGTCTGCGCCAATAGCGTTTGTTGCGCCAGCACGGCCGTGCGGCTTACGCCACCCAGATCAAGTTGCTGACTGAGGACACCAAACTGGTCCGCTTCGTCCGCAGCAATGCGCTCCGTGGCTTCAATCTGCGCCCGCAACGACGCCTCCCTGACCGCTGCGGTCACAATGTTCGCAGTCAGTGCGAGGTAAGCCGCCTGAAGCTGGAAACTCTGGTAATCGATTTGCGCATGAAGCGCCTCGAGTTCGCGCCGCGCACCACCGAAGATGTCGAGTTTGTATGACACGTTCACCGATGCGTTGTAGAGGTTCAGGTCCTCACTGAGCCCCGGCTCGCCGAACCCAAGGCCGCTGAGCTTTTCGCGTGTGGCGCCGAGTTGGGCGTCCACGCTCGGAAGCAGCGTGCCGCCGGCTTGCGCTTTGAAATTCTCCCGGGCTTGCCGCAATGCCGCTTGCGCGGAGGCGATATTCGGGCTGTTGGCAAGTGCCTGACGAATCAGCGCATCCAGCGGTTCGCAATGAAAAAGCGCCCACCACTCGGCGGGAATGTCCTGCCCCGCGGCAAAGCGTTGCGGCACGCCGGCGGCGCCTGGCGCGGAGGCAGTCTGCTCGGGTAGCGGGGCAGGTGTGTAGGTGTCTGTAGCAGGTGCCGCTGGCGTTCGATAGTCCGGTCCGACCATGCAAGACGCCAATGAAGCAGCCAATGCTGCACAGCCGCAAAGTGCGGCGCACGCACGCAGTTGGACAATGGGCCGGCTGACGTCAATCATCGATTCACCTTGGCCTGCTCAGCCTGTGCGGCCTGGCGGGCGTGCATAGTCAAGCAACCTGTATTTCCGATATTCCTTTTTGCTTTGTTCGGAACGGCTAGCGCTGATGCTGGGTAAAATTTTTGCATAGCCTAGCACGGTCGATTCATTCGCGCCGTCTATCCGCTTACGAATTGACGACATCCCGAACGATGATTGTTATGGTTTCAGCTTCCTTCGCACGTTGCGGTGATCCCTGATGGAACGCTGCAATACATCAGGGGAAATCTTTGAAAATTTGAAGACGGATGGCTTACTCCCAAGCCTCTTTTTACCTATCATGAAAAGGTAAGTGCAGAGTGCGCGGGAGGGCGTCATGGACGAATTTGTGAACACCGTAATGGATATCATTGGATCCGCGTCCCGATTAACCCTGCACAGTTCCGCCATCGATTTGATCAACGTCCTGGTTGGCCTCGGAGGCTTGGCGCTGGTGGCAATTATTCTGTTAATTAACGAGTCGAAATCGTCCGGTCAAAAACGGGAACACACGACTGATCACCCCCACCATTGGTGGATGCATCATCGGCACTGAGAAGGATGCGGCAGCCGTTTTCGGGACGGCTTGAGCAGGACGCCGGAGTGTTGGATTAACCAAATCAAGCCGCTCGAAATAATAATCAGGATACCTACTGTGTTCCGATACAGCGTTGCTGACTGAGCATCCATCGCTCGCCCCTAAACGCTTCATTCCAACGCGTCAACAGCAATTCTGCATGCTTCGAATCGCCTGAGCGTGCGGTTCGAGGAGCCGCCTCAATGTGATTCCCATCCGCCGGGTCATTACGCTCCCGGATTTTCTCAGGGAAAACCCTCTCAATGAAAATACATTTTTTTCGAGAGAAATTTTGTGTAAATATACTTTCATCGTCACTTCCTCGGCTTCTTGCTGATCCTTCCTCATGGCAGATCATCCGCCCGCTGTATCCGGTCCGTCCGGACTGAGTATCGCGGCACTTATCGTGGCGGCAATGCCGGGCCTGACGCCAATTCATCGGCGCATGGGCGCCTATGTTCAGGCCAACTTGTTCCGTGCGGCGACCATGCGTATAGATGAACTGGCGGATGCCGTCGGCGCCTCCGTGGCGACCGCGAATCGCTTCGCACGTGCGTTGGGCTTTGACGGATATCCGGCATTTCGCGGCGCGCTGGTGCGAGGTTTCGAAGCGACGCTTGCTCCAGTTGAGCGCTTGCGTTCGGCGCAGGAATCGCCCGCGAGCGGTGACGAATTGCTCGGTGCGTCGCTTGAACAGGCCGAAGTCAACCTGCGTTTGACACGCAGCGCCATTGACGGCGCCGCGGCGGATGCAGCGGTAGAAGCCATTCTTGCAGCGCGCCGCGTGTTCGTGCTCGGAGCAGGCGCTAGCGCATTTCTGGCCGGGCTGATGGAGCACGGCCTGATGCCCTATCACGACAACGTGCAATCGCTTGCGTTCGTTGGCGGGCCGACGCACGCAGCGCGCCGGCTCTTCAGCGCAGGCGAGGGCGATCTCGTGATCGGCATTGCATTTCCGCGTTATGTCGACGACACGATCCAGCTCGCACGCCGTGCCGCGAGCCTGGGTGCCCGCGTGCTCGCCTTGACCGACAGCGTGAATTCACCGCTTGGGCAGTTCGCGGACCTGACGCTGTGTGTCCGTGCAGAACGCCGGCTCGCGGCCAATTCCGACGCAGCGGTGCTGGCTGTTATCGAAGCACTCTGCGACGCCGTTGCTTATCGCACCGAACGCTCGGCCAAAGCTGCCGCGGACATGACCGAATTCGTGTTGCCGTGGCTGACCGAAACGCCGTCCAGCGAAAGCAGCCCGTCAACGCCGGGCTCATCGGATCGCCCGCCAAGCAAACCCCGGTCATCCAGTAATCCACGACTCAACAAACAGCCGAAACGATGAACCCGACCGCAGTCATTGCCATTCACGGCGGCGCAGGCACCATTTTGCGCACACTGATGGACTCCGAAGCAGAGCAGCGCTACCACGCGAGCCTGAACGACATCCTCGCAGCAGGTCAAGGCGTACTGGCCACCGGTGGCAGCGCACTCGACGCCGTGAGCGAAGCCGTCCGTCTGCTCGAAGACAACCCGTTGTTCAACGCGGGACGCGGTGCCGTTTTCACCGCCGACGGCACGCACGAACTTGACGCGTCGATCATGGACGGCAGCACGCTGGAAGCGGGCGCGATCTGCTGCGTGACGCGCGTGCGCAACCCGATCCTCGTCGCGCGCCGCGTGCTGGACGTCAGCGACCATGTGATGTTCACCGGCGGCGGTGCGGAAGCATTTGCCGTGGCGCAGGGGTTCGAATTGGTCGACCCTGCGTATTTCCATACTGACGCCCGTCACAAGCAATGGCTGCTTGCACGCGGCCAGCAGCGCGTAATGCTCGATCACGATGGCGCGACGTTGACAGGTGGCGGCGCAGAGCCCACGCCGCACGAACCTATCGATCCGAATCGAAAGTTCGGTACGGTCGGTGCGGTCGCGCTCGACCAGCACGGGCACCTCGCTGCCGCCACGTCAACAGGCGGCGTCACCAACAAGCAAGCCGGGCGGGTGGGCGACACCCCGTTGATCGGTGCAGGCTGCTATGCCGACGATGCCACTTGTGCCGTCTCCACAACGGGCTCCGGCGAGATGTTCATGCGGATGGTCGCCGCTTACGACGTGGCTGCGCAAATGGCGTATCGCGGGGTATCGCTGGAAGAAGCTGCGACCGATGTCGTGATGAAACGGCTGCCGCGCATTAATGGCCGCGGTGGACTGATCGCCGTCGACGCGCGCGGCAACGTCACGTTGCCGTTCAATACCGACGGCATGTATCGCGGTTTCGCGCGGGTCGGAGAAGCACCCGTAACGGCGATTTATCGCTGACGTTCGTTCTTTTGCTGCTCGGCACTGCGCGAATCATCGCCCGGGCCGCGTTCACCTCCTGAGGAAAACATCGTGCCGATTTCACCGCACATTGCACAACCACGTCTGGACACCTTGCCGCCGCAACGCGTGCTTGCCGTCGACGATCTTTCGATCGCGTTCCGCCAGGGCGACAAGGCTTTTAACGCGGTGCGCAACCTGTCGCTGACGGTCGATCGCGGCGAGACACTCGCGATTGTCGGTGAATCGGGGTCGGGCAAGTCGGTGACTTCGCTCGCACTGATGCGCCTGATCGAGCATGGCGGCGGCCGCATTTCCAGCGGCTCCATTGCGTTCCGGCGGCGTGACGGCCACGTACTCGATCTCGCGCGCGCTTCGTCCGGCACGATGCGTTCAATACGCGGTGCAGACATCGCGATGATCTTCCAGGAGCCCATGACATCGCTTAACCCGGTGTTCACCGTGGGCGATCAGATCGGCGAAGCGATCGAGTTGCATCAGCACAAGAGCCGCAGCGCTGCCCGCGCGGAAACCTTGCGTTTGCTTGAACTCGTGCGTATTCCCGAAGCGCGCCGCGTGGCAGCGCGGTTTCCGCATCAGTTGTCCGGCGGCATGCGCCAACGCGTGATGATTGCAATGGCGCTCTCATGCAAGCCCGCGCTGCTGATCGCCGATGAACCGACCACCGCGCTCGACGTCACGATCCAGGCGCAGATCCTGCAACTGATCCGTGGCTTGCAGGACGAGATGAACATGGGCGTGATCTTTATCACGCATGACATGGGTGTAGTCGCTGAAGTGGCTGACCGCGTGCTGGTGATGTATCACGGTGAGAAGGTAGAGGAGGGCGAATCCGGAGCGCTGTTTGCCAAACCTTCGCATCCCTACACGAAAGCGTTGCTGGCCGCGGTTCCGCGTCTTGGCGCGATGTCCGGCACTCACTCGCCGGCCAAGTTTCCGATTCTCACCGTGGAACAGGCCGGTGCCGATGAAACACTGGTTCCGGCGCCAGCGGTCGCGTATGAACCACAGCCGGCTATTGCCGATGCCACGCCGCCGATCCTCCGGGTGCGTGATCTGGTCACGCGCTTCCCGGTCAGGACCGGTCTGTTCGGCCGCGTGACAGGCCGCGTGCACGCGGTTGAACGCGTGAGCTTCGACCTGCGTCCCGGCGAAACGCTTGCGCTGGTGGGCGAATCGGGCTGCGGCAAATCCACCACGGGCCGCTCGTTGCTGAGGCTCGTGGAAAGCCAGAGCGGTTCGATCGAGTTCAACGGCAACGAGATCAGCTCACTGACCGGACCCGCGTTGCAGGCGTTGCGCCGCGACATCCAGTTTATTTTCCAGGACCCGTTCTCGTCCTTGAACCCGCGCCTGACGGTTGGCTTCTCGATCATGGAGCCTCTGCTCGTACACGGCGTATCGCAAGGCGCCGAAGCACAGGCGCGGGTTGCATGGCTGCTCGACAAGGTGGGCCTGCCGGCCGAAGCGGCGCGCCGTTATCCGCACGAATTTTCTGGCGGACAACGACAGCGCATAGCCATTGCCCGTGCGCTCGCATTGAATCCGAAAGTAGTCGTCGCCGATGAATCCGTGTCAGCGCTTGATGTGTCCGTGCAGGCGCAGATCGTGAACCTGATGCTCGATCTGCAGCGTGAACTTGGCGTCGCTTATCTGTTCATTTCGCATGACATGGCGGTGGTCGAGCGGGTCAGCCATCGCGTGGCGGTGATGTATCTCGGGCAGATCGTCGAGATCGGGCCGCGCCGCGCGGTGTTCGAAGCGCCGCAGCACGCCTATACGAAAAAACTCATGGGCGCGGTGCCGGTTGCCGATCCGGCGCGGCGCCACGCGAAGCGCGTGCTTGCTGTCGATGAAATGCCAAGCCCGATTCGCGCGCTTCACGACGAGCCGGTGTTCGCCCCGCTCGTCATGGTCGGTCCGGACCATTTTGTTGCCGGACATCGAATTGGCGGTGCGTACTGATCGTTTGTGATCACTCAAGCGCCGGACGTTTTTCATCGCAACCTTGCTTACCTGTTTTTATTACCAAGCTGCCTGGAGCCCACCCTTATGACCTCGCTTGTCCTGTCTTCTCCGTTTCGTTTGCGCGCGCTGCTGGCCGGCGGCGCGGTAGTTTTCGCCATGCTCGCGAGCGGTACGGCGCACGCCGGACAAACCGCCGTGATGGCCGTTGCATCGACCTTTACGACCCTCGATCCCTATGACGCCAACGACACGCTCTCGCAAGCTGCCGCGAAGTCGTTCTACCAAGGCCTGTTCGGTTTCGACAAAGACATGAAGCTCGTGAACGTGCTGGCAACCAGCTACGAAGCGAGCCCCGATGCACGCGTCTACACGTTCAAGTTGCGCCAGGGCGTCAAGTTCCAGGATGGCACCGACTTCAACGCTGCGGCAGTGAAGGCCAACTTTGACCGGGTGACCGACCCGGCGAACAAGCTCAAGCGCTACAACATGTTCAACCGCATCGAGAAAACCGAAGTGGTTGATCCGTACACAGTCAAGGTCACGCTCAAGACGCCGTTCTCCGCGTTCATCAACGTGCTCGCACATCCGTCGGCGGTAATGATCTCGCCCGCTGCGATGACGAAGTGGGGCAAGGACATTGGCTTTCATCCGGTCGGCACGGGCCCATTCGAATTCGTGAAGTGGGACCCGGCGGGCGACCTGACGGTGAAGAAGTTCGCCGGCTATTGGAAGACGGGGTATCCGAAGATTGATGCTATTGACTGGAAGCCTGTTGTCGACAACAACACGCGTTCCGCGCTGATGCGCACCGGCGAGGCTGACTTCGCCTTTCAGGTGCCGTATGAACAGGCTGCCATGCTCAAGGCCGATCCAAAGGTCGACTTGTTTGCCGGGCCGTCGATCATCGTGCGTTATATCAGCCTGAACGTGACGAAGAAACCGTTCGATAACCCGAAGGTCCGCGAAGCGCTGAACTATGCAGTGAACAAGGACGCGCTCACGAAGGTGGCGTTCTCAGGGTACGCCACGCCAGCCGACGGTGTCGTGCCCCAGGGCGTGGACTACGCAATGAAAACCGGGCCTTGGCCGTACGATCCGGCCCGAGCGCGCGCCCTGCTGAAAGAGGCCGGTTATCCGAACGGTTTCGAGTCGACCCTCTGGTCGGCGTATAACAATTCGACCTCGCAAAAGGTCATTCAATTCGTGCAGCAGCAACTCGCGCAGGTCGGCGTGAAGGTGCAAGTGGAAGCGCTCGAAGCGGGGCAGCGCGTGGCGAAGGTCGAGAGCGCACCGGACCCGGCAACCGCGCCCGTCAGGATGTATTACATCGGCTGGTCCTCGTCGACGGGTGAAGCGGACTGGGCGATCTCGCCTCTGCTGGCCTCGGCGTCAACCCCGCCGAAGCTCGCGAACACCGCTTACTACAAGAACGATACTGTCGACGCCGATTTGTCGAAGGCGCTCGAGACCACCGACCGCGCGCAGAAGACAGCGCTCTACACAGACGCGCAAAAGCGCATCTGGGCCGACGCGCCGTGGATTTTTCTGGCTCAGGAGAAGCTGCTCTATGCGCGCAGCAAACGTCTGTCGGGTGCCTATGTGGCGCCGGACGGTTCGTTCAACTTCGATGAGATCGCTATCAAGTAGGGTTTATCTCGTTGTCCGGCTCGTCATGCCGGACGGCTTCCTAGTCTCTTTTGCTGTTGTGTGCTGTGGCCGGGAACGTCGGGCCACGGCGGCTGCATGACAGCCGGATCGCCTTCATGCTGAACTTTCTCGTCAAACGTCTCCTGGGCCTGCTGCCGACGCTTTTTATCGTCGCCGTGCTGGTCTTCCTGTTCGTGCATCTGTTGCCGGGGGACCCGGCGCGTCTTGCCGCCGGTCCCGAAGCCGACGAGGCCACTGTCGCTCTGGTACGCAGCGACCTCGGTCTCGACAAACCGCTGCCGCAGCAATTCGTGCACTTTTTCTGGCGCATTGCGCACGGCGACTTCGGCGTCTCGACACGCAGCAAACGGCCCGTCAGCGCCGAGATCGGTGAACGCTTCATGCCGACCTTGCTGCTGACGTTGGTGAGCATGGTGTGGGCGGTAGTCTTTGGGATGGCGGTGGGGATAACGTCGGCGGTATGGCGTAATCGATGGCCGGACCGCCTCGGCATGACGCTGGCGGTATCGGGTATTTCATTCCCCGCGTTTGCACTCGGCATGCTGCTGATGGAAATCTTTTCGGTACAACTGGGCTGGCTACCGGTAGTCGGCGATGGCTCATGGAAAAGCTACGTGCTGCCTTCGCTGACGCTTGGCGCAGCGGTTGCCGCGGTCATGGCGCGCTTCACGCGTGCGTCGTTCGTCGAAGTGATGCACGAGGACTTCGTGCGCACCGCGCGCGCCAAGGGCGTGCCGGAGTGGCTGGTGATCGTAAAGCACAGCCTGCGCAACGCGATGATTCCAGTCGTCACCATGATGGGGCTCCAGTTCGGCTTCCTGCTAGGCGGCTCCATTGTGGTCGAGGTCGTGTTCAACTGGCCGGGACTCGGGCGCCTGCTGATCGATGCCGTTTCCATGCGCGACTATCCGGTGATCCAGGCAGAAGTGCTGTTGTTTTCGCTTGAGTTCATTGTCATCAATCTGGTTGTCGACGTGCTGTATGCCGTCATCAATCCGACTATCCGTTTCAAGTGAGGTCCGCATGAGCACGACAAGCAGCAAGGTAAATATCGTGGCGCCCGAAACACAGGCAGACAGCGCGATCCGCACGCCCTGGGGCGAGTTCTGGCGCAAGTTCCGCAAGCAACACGTAGCGCTCGCAGCGGGCGTCGTGGTGCTGCTGCTCGTGGTGGTCGCGATCGTGGCGCCGCACATTGTTCCGTACGATCCGGAGAACTATTTCGACTACGACGCGCTGAACGCAGCGCCATCCATGGCGCATTGGTTTGGCGTCGATTCATTGGGTCGGGACATCTTCAGCCGGATTCTTTCGGGCGCTCGCATCTCGCTTGCTGCGGGTTTCCTGTCGGTTGCCATTGGCGCTGCGATCGGCACTTTCTTCGGTCTGCTTGCCGGTTACTACGAAGGCTGGTGGGATCGCATCACCATGCGCGTGGCAGACGTCCTGTTCGCATTCCCGGGCATCCTGCTTGCGATCGGCGTGGTCGCCATTCTCGGCAACGGCATGGTCAACGTGATCTGCGCGGTGTCCATCTTCAGCATTCCGGCGTTTGCACGGCTCGTGCGCGGCAATACGCTGATGCTCAAGCGGCTGACGTATATTGAGGCGGCTCGAAGCATAGGCGCGTCGGACTGGACCATCATCATGCGGCATATCCTGCCGGGGACCATATCGTCCGTAGTGGTGTACTTCACGATGCGTATTGGTACCTCGATCATTACCGCGGCGAGCCTGTCGTTCCTCGGTCTTGGCGCACAACCGCCTACGCCGGAGTGGGGCGCCATGCTTAACGAGGCGCGCGCAGACATGGTGACGGCACCGCATATCGCGTTGTTTCCGAGTCTTGCCATTTTCGTGACCGTGCTGGCGTTCAACCTGCTCGGCGACGGTTTGCGCGACGCGCTCGATCCGAAGCTCGACCGGCCATGAGCGACACGCATTTGCCCCTCAAGCCCGCTATTGGCGCGTTGCCGAGCGGGCCGCTTGGGACTATCGCCGATGTAGCGGGCGTGACGGTCGGCCATTTCACGCTGGACGACGGACCGGTTCAAACCGGTGTGACGGTCATTCATCCGCATGGAGGCGATCCCGGGGGCGATCCATTTCGCAGCAAGGTGCCGGCTGCCGTAACCGTGATCAACGGCTTCGGCAAGAGCATCGGTCTCATGCAGGTTGACGAACTCGGCGTGCTGGAGACGCCGATCGCGTTGACCAATACGTTTGGTGTCGGGGCGGTCGCTGAGGCGCAGATTCGCGCAACGATCCGTGCCAATCCGCAAGTCGGACGCGAATGGCCGACGGTGAATCCGCTCGTGTTTGAATGCAACGACGGTTACCTGAACGATATCCAGGCGCTGGCGGTCAGAGGCGAACACTACCTGCGAGCGAGCGACGCGGCAAGCATCGAGGTAGCCAGCGGCTCGGTGGGTGCGGGGCGCGGCATGTCGTGCTTCGACCTGAAGGGGGGCATAGGCACGGCTTCGCGCGTGGTATCTGTCGCGGGGAAGACGGTCACCGTGGGTGCTTTGGTGCTCGCTAACTTCGGCCGACTGCCTATGCTCACGCTCGCAGGCAAACCCATCGGCCGGATACTGGCGGAGCGCAACGCCCATGCTACTGCTACCAAACCTGAGCAGGGCTCGATCATCATGATCATTGCCGTGGACGCTGCGCTCGACGCACGCCAACTGAAACGCTTATCCATGCGCGCCGCAGCCAGTCTGGCGCGGACCGGTTCAGTCTACGGACACGGCAGCGGAGATATCGCATTGGCCTTCTCGACGGCCTACACGGTGCCCCACGACGCCAGCCTCATTACTCCGCCTCCCATCCTCGCCGATGCCCGCCTCGACCCGCTCTTCCAGGCCTGTGCGGATAGCGTCGAACAAGCTATTGTCGACGCGCTCTGGAGCGCTACCTCGCTGTCGGGCCGCGATGGCCATCGACGTCTTTCATTACTCGACGCGGCGCCGGATATCGCGCGGCTGCTCACCTGACCTGGCCTTTATCTTCCCCATGAACGTCCTGATTTCAGTCGATATAGAAGGCATCGCGGGTGTGTTTAATCCCGAGCAAACGCGTGCGGGCAATGGCGAATATGAACGCGCTCGACGCTGGATGACGCTTGAGGCAAATGCCGCGATACAAGGAGCATTTACGGGCGGCGCAACCCGGGTCTGGGTCAACGATTCGCACGGCGGATTCCGCAACTTGCTGCCGGATCTGCTCGATACCCGCGCGCAAGTCGTGCTCGGAAAACCCCGGACACTCGGCATGATGGCGGGGCTGGAATACGGAGCCGAACTCGTATTCATGATCGGATACCACGCGATGTCGCAGAGCCGCGGCATTCTGGCCCACACCGTTAATAGCTTCGCGTTTGCGCGGGTGTTGTTGAACGGCGTGGAGACCGGTGAAGCAGGGTTGTATGGCGCACTGGCTGCGCAATACGGTGCGCATGTCGTGCTGCTTTCAGGCGACGATGTTTTCGCCGAGGAAACGCGAGCACAATTCCCGGATGCCAGCTTCGTCGTTACCAAGAACGCGACCGGTCACGCGAGTGGCGTGACACAGACGCCGGAAAGCGCGTGCATGGCGATCGAGCGCGCGGCGCGCGCGGTTGTTGAGCGTCATGTGGTGGAGGGCACGATTCGAGATGCCGCGCGCGTGTCATCCGCACCCGTTGAATGCGAACTGCGTGTGCAGACTACTGCGCTTGCCGATCTGTTTTGTCAGTGGCCGTCGCTGACGCGAGTGGATGGTGTGACGCTGCGCTTTAACGCAGCGTCCGTCGAACATGTGGTGCGTATGTTGAACTGCTTGTCGGCGATGTCGTTCATGCTGCGGTGAGGGGGCGGAGGCTTGCGCCGTGCATTGCAGAACGTTCCATGTCGAATTGACTGCCAGCCTCAAGCCTCGCCGACGCGTCCGTCTAGTCAGAAGACGCGAGCCAAAACGATCCTTCCATCACGCTGACACATTTACCGCCAATGCGAACCCTTGACTTGCCGTTGTCAGTATCCACGCTGGCGATCAAGACGCTCGGCCGCCCCATGTCTACGCCTTGACCCACGCGCAGCACCAGATCCGACTGCCCGCGGACCTGGGCGACCAGTGCGGCCATGGCTCCGGTTGCGCTCCCGGTCGCCGGGTCTTCTGTCATGCGGGGCGTGAACATGCGGGCTTGCAGATCGCAGTCCGCGTTAGTCGCGTCCCGGCCTGCATCGCGTGTATAGGCGTAGATAGACACAGCGCCGTCAATGGGCAGCAAGCCTTTATAAGCGATGAGGTTCGGTGTACACCGGCGGAGCGCATCCCGGGACGCAAGTTCAACAACGACGAATGGGAGGCCGACCGAGGCGACCTGTGGTGGGTGAGCGTCGACCAGGATATCGGCGGGATCCAGGGAAAGACAAGCGGCCACGCGGTCTTGCGGCACTTGCGACAGCCGGACTAACGGCTCTGGCGCAATGAGTTCCGCTCCGACCAGCTTCCCGTCCTCTTTCAGTTGCGTGACAGGAACGAGGCCCGCGGCTTCCTCAAACACGAGTTGATCTCGCAGAGGCGTCTGACCCGATGCCGCCCGCGCAGCCAGTACAAACGCCGTACCAATGTTCGGATGTCCGGCGAAAGGAATTTCACGGCTCGGCGTAAAAATTCTTACCCAGGCCGTGTTGGCGGGATCGCGGGGTGGCAATACAAATGTAGTTTCGCTATAACCAAATTCGACAGTAATCGCCTGCATCTGGCTCGTCGACAAACCTTCTGCGTCCAACACGACAGCGACCGGATTGCCTTTGAATTTTTCGTCCGTGAATACATCTGCCGTGACATAGCGACGGTTCATGAGTGCCTCCAGGGTTCATTAAGCTCACCAACGACGAACCGCCATTATTGCGTGATGAACCGTCAAGGCGCCCTATACAGATGGGCGAGGATGGATCGGGCCAGTCGCTCTGATTCAATGCGCTCACGTACGGCTGGTCTGCATGCCGCTCTTCAGATGCTCCAGCCGGTCAATGATTGCTTTGGGCAGGCGCCTTGCCCGCGCAATGTCCACCGCGTCGCGGCCGGCGGAATCCGCTATTGACGGGTCCGCTCCCGCTTTGATCAGGAGATCCAGTGTCTTGAGCCGCTTAAGCCGGGCGGCATAGAAAATGGGTGTCTCACCATGCGCCCTGAGATCAAGCTCCGGTTTGGAGTTCAGCAGGGTGCGACATAGAAGATCATCGTCGCGCCATACTGCCGCCCAAAGCGAATAGCTTGCGTTTGCGCCACGCTGCAAAAGGAACCGGACCAGCGGCAGGTTTTCGCCCCGGGCGACGGCATACCAAAGGGGCGTTGCGCGGAAATCGCCTTCGTCCTCGTTCATAGGGACTTCCCGTTCGAGCTCCGCACCCGCCTCCAGAAGCGTTGTAACGGTCCTGATTCCGTCCGGCTCGGCGAGTTGAGGATTGCCGCCGGGCTTGACTGCACAAGCCCGGTGGAGGGCCGTACGTCCTTGGGGATCGGTTACCTTGACAAGCTCCGGCGCCAAGGCCAGATTCGCTGCGACCGAGGCGGCATCCCACCTGGCGGCCGCAGCAAAAAGTGATGTTCTGGAAGGCTTCGCCATCTCCGAGTCCTGTATTCGGCTACCGCCAAGCGTGACGCCCCGTCATGCCGGCAGAAGTTACGCTTGCTGTGACGTTCGCTGTGACGTTCGCCACTTCCCACGAAGCGATGCATGCCGGAACTCCTGCCTCGGTGTGGCAACTCGGAAGCTTGAGGCGCAGCTTGGCAAAGACCGCTTCACTCAGTTCGCAGCAATCCACGTTTGCGCAACATTGGCTCGGCGCGTGGATCGCGGCCACGAAAAGCGCGGAACGCCGCACCCTGTTCGCGGCTGTCACCGGCGCTGTACACGTACCGGTGCAGCTTGTCCGCTAGCGCGGGATCGAATGCGTCGCAGGCTTCTTCGAAGGCATCGAACGCATCAGCTTCCAGGACCTCTGCCCACATGTAGACGTAATACCCCGCGGCATAATATCCGCCGCTGAAGATATGGCCAAAGTGCGGCAGCCGGTGGCGCATACCCACCTCGCGCGGTACGCCCAGACGCTCCCGCTCGGCTATCTCGAACCGGGCGATGTCGATGCCCGCAGGATCGCTCTGCTGATGCAACGCCATATCGATCAAGGCTGACGATGTGTAGGCGACCGTCTCAAACCCCTGGTTGAAAGTCTGGGAAGCTCTGATGCGTTCGATCAGCGCAGCCGGAATAGGTTCGCCAGTCGTCACGTGACGCGCGTGCTTCGCGAGCACTTCCGCTACCGTGGCCCAGTTTTCCATCAACTGCGAAGGAAGTTCCACATAGTCTTGCGGGACATTGGTACCCGACAGACGACCGTAGTTCACATCAGACAGCAAGCCGTGCAAGCCGTGGCCGAACTCATGAAACAGCGTGCGTACGTCATCGAAACTCAGCAGCGTCGGACCATCGTCGGTGCGCGCGAAGTTGTTGTTGTTCACCACGATCGGCGTCACATTTCCGCCATTACGCCTTTGCCTGCGATAAACATGCATCCACGCGCCGCCTTGTTTATTGGGCCGGGAGTAGTTGTCACCAAGGAAAATGCCCACCAGTTCAGCTCCGCGGCGCACCTCCCAAAGGCGCACGTCCGGGTGATACAGCGACACGCCGGTCTTCTCGTGGGTTTGCTCCATGAACTGCACGCCGAACAGGCGCTCCGCGCAATCGAACATGGCGGCAAGCATGGCGTCCAGGCTGAAGTACGGTTTCACTTGCGCATCGTCGAGTGCGTAGCGGCTAACCCGTACCTTCTCGGCGAGGTAGTACCAGTCCCACGGTTCAATGTCGGTAGGTTCACCCAGCGCGGCCGCCTGCGCGGCCAGCGCCTGGCGCTCCTGTTCAACGCTGGCCTTCGCCGGCTCCCATACCTGGCTAAGCAGTGCATGGACCGCTGACGCTGTGCCCGCCATGCGATCGGCAAGCGCGTAATCGGCAAAGTTCTCGTAGCCGAGCAAACGTGCTTGTTCTTGCCGCAGCATCAGGATGTCGCGAGCGATCGGCCGGTTATCGCGTGCCGGGTTTTCTCCACGGCTAGTCCAGGCGCGCCATGCCGTCTCGCGCAGATCACGGCAGGTGGACCACGTGAGAAAGGGCTGCATCAGCGAGCGCGAGAGCGTGATCACGTAGCCCTCTACACCGCGGTCCTTTGCGGCGCTGCGTGCCGATTGGCGCAGGAAATCAGGCAATCCGGCCAGGTCCGCTTCCGATGTCAACGGCAACTGGTAGCTGGATTCGTCCGCGAGTATGTTTTGCGCGAACTGCGTTTGCAGATCAGCGAGCCGCGTGGCGATGGCCGCGAAACGCTCCCGGTCGGGCCCTTGCAGCGTGGCGCCCGTACGGACGAAATCCGTATGCATGCGTTGCAGCAAACGCCGCTGCTCTTCGCTGAGATCCAGCACGGTTGCTTGCTCGCGGACAGCGTCGAGCCTCGCGAAGAAACCGGCGTGCATGGCGACCTTGCTGTCGTGTGCGGCCAGCAGCGGCGCCATCTCGCGCTCTACCGCCTGCAACGCGGCCGGCGACTCGGAAGCGCACAGGTTTTCGAAGGTCAGGCGCACACGATCAAGCGTGGCGCCGGCCGCATCGAACGCGGCCACGGTGTTGTCGAATGTCGGCGCGGCCTGATTGCCAGCAAGGGCATCAATTTCCGCGAGATGTTGCTCGAAGAGCACCGCGAATGCGGGCGCGAAGTGTTCGGACTGGATCTGCTGGAAGGGCGGCAGTTGGTAGGGCGTTTGCCAGTCCTGCAGCAGCGGGTTGCCGTTGTCGGTCATGCTGATCCGCCTGTCGGGTATTGAGGGTCGCGAAGTGGACATCATATGACATCGCGGTCGAGCGTCTTCGATCTCGCTGGTCCTTCTTTTGATTTCATATCAAGCGCCCATAGCGTCCGATTGCAGTCGATGGCCCGCTAACCGATGCTTTAAATAAAACGCGGAAAATGCGGCGCCTTCGTTGCATCGCACTCGCAACTTGAGCTTGCAGAAATGCGGCGGTATGCGCGGCTGCTCAGCGCGCGCCCAGACCTTGGGCTGATCGTTAAAGGGGCGAAATTCGGCGAGGTGTTTCGAAAGTATTTAGTAATAGAGCGTCCCTGTAGCGGGCTCCGTCTTAGCGAATGGATTGCCGGCTTAGTCCGGCGTTCAATAGAAATACATCCGATGGCTAGGCCGCATTGAGCAGATAAGCCATAGCATCACGGGCCACTGCTAGCGAACTATTCTGTCCCATCTCTGCGACGCGCATCCTGGGGCGGACCCGCATATGAACTGTCGAGGGCATGCCTTAGACAACCTCCGCCGCAGCGCTAAGCTTCATCATATTTTCGATAAATATTATGAATTGTTTGATAAAACGCTAAGACCATTTATCATCCGGTCAACTTGCATTGAGCGTCTGCGGTGCGCTGAAAAACATGCTGGAGTGGAAGCAGTCAGCTAGTGCTGATTGTCGAGATCGCCCTTAGCGAGCGCATGGCGGTCGCACAAACGCGGCGTTTAAGATCTGCGTTTTCACATGTTTCACATGTTAGTGAGTAAGCATGCTGCAGTTGTGAATTGAGCCCAAACAATGTGTGGCGTGGAGACAAAAGCGAATGCCCAAGCTCGGTGACCCGACGAAAAATATGAATGGCCCCTTGGCCATTGCTCCCGTGGGACAACTAAATGAGCTGCGCCAATCAAACTATCCGCACCTGTGGTTTCAGCAATACGCGCCCAAATCCAAACTCGGGCGTCATTCGATTAATTCTTCATACAATATAACCAGAAATTTTCAAGCGCTCCTCGATACCAGCTCAATTGATGCTGGCAGTTGGCTTAGGAAAATTGCCCGTTCTCAAGTGCGCCGGTATGGCGCAGGCGCGGGCGAAAAATATTGCCTGCTTGATGAGCTTGCGGTGAGCAGCGGGCGTCTCCCGTCCAGGTTTATTCCAGCAACACGACTGCCATTTCGTGCAAGGCGCTGTCTTCTGCGGAAATCGCACTGCATCTGAAAAATGCTGGACTCCCGCCTGGCCGGGCCGGGAGTTTTTTATCTTTCCGCACCGAAAATAAACGATGATAAAACTCAATAGAGTTTCGATGTTTGTTGTGATCAGCAGCGTCATCCTGAGCGCCTGCGGGGGCGGCGGAGGGGGCGCTGACGCCGGTGGGTCAGGTCAGCCCAACGGGGTTTCAGGCTCCGCAAGTAGCCCTGCTTCTGCCAGCGCACCGGCGGGCGCTTCGTCCGGTTCCGCCAGCTCAAGTAACCCCGCCTCGGCTTCAACATCTTCGGGCGGTGCCGCGGGTACATCCACCTCAGCGGCGACCACACCCGCGCAAGGCACATCAGTGGCGGGCGCCATCATCATGCCTCTGGAAGTGATGAGCGCCGCCGGCGGCAATATCGTTAGCACGACGCTCACTGTCCCAAGCGGCGCATCGGCTAAAGTCCTGACCATGAAGGTCAACAATTTATCGTACGACGCTAAAGGTTCCGTTCAGATAAATGGCGGTCCCTGGATCGATTTAACCAACGCAAACGTCACGGTGCTTGGCAATGCGAAATTGTATGGCGGCATAGGAGGCGGCTACGACACCATTAGCTTGAACGTGTCTGTCTCCGGCGCGGTCAATGGCAACAACGTTATTAATTTCCGATTCAACACAACCGATGGTGTCAGTTCCGGTTACCGGGTTTTATCGTTTAACTTGCAGGATGTCTCGGGACAAAACTTGATCTCGGCCAACAACTTCACTCAAGACGATCCCACCCAATGGACCGCGCCGCTTCCGGGAGCGAGCGATATAAGCGCAGGCCAGGCGTTGTGGCAAAGCGCTACGTTGATCGACTCGCCAATCAACGCCGGCCAGCAACTCAAGGCTCATTGCATGGACTGTCACGCCGCCAGCGGAAGTGACTTGTTTAAATTCAACTATTCGAATAATTCCATTGTTGTCCGAAGTGAATACCACGGTTTGACTCAAAATCAGGGCCTGCAAATTGCTAGCTATATTCGCAGCCTGTCGAGCCGGTACCCAACCCCGGGCGTCAATTGCAGACCGTGGAACCCGCCTTATCAACCCGGCCCGGGACTGGACAGCGCTCCGGTCAGCGACTGGACATGCGGGGCCGGCGTAGATGCGGTGTCCGAGAACGATCTGGACACGCTCGCCGCGATCTTCCCCAACGGAATAAATGCAGCCACCATCGCGACCAAAGGGCACATCAATATCAGGGAAATACCCATCGGTTTTCAGTTGCCCGATTGGAATCACTGGGTCCCGCGTATCCATCCGAAAGATGCGTGGGGCGACTATTTCACCAACAGCAATCTAAACAAGTTATACGCCGGAGAGGGCACGGGGAACGGCACATACAATATGAAAACCCAGCTTGCTAACGGCGGAACTCCCTACGCTCAAGGCAAGACGGGCGATATATTTAACGACCTTTATTACTGGGGTGTCGCGCTCGGCGAAGATTTCGCTCCACCAAATGCGGGCGTGTCCGGAAATTATACGATTCCCCAACAGGAAAATCTCTATGGGACGGTGCAATGGCAGCTTTTGAAGTCGTGGGAGCTCGCCCAGGACTATTCGCTGGAGGTAAACTGCCCGGCCGCATGGGTCAATGAAGAGCAGGCTCCGAAAGCTGAAGCGCGAGGCTGGTGCGGATATTGGCGATTCATATTCAATGTCTCCCCGCATATACAGGGATTCCCGCCCAATAACAGCATGTTCGGTAGTGCCGTTGGCCACTATGTGAAGGCCAATCAATGGTATTACCTGCAGATCTTGCTGAACCCTGGATCAGGCGCGCATAACGTTCATTTGCCGACAGACTGGCAATACGCGTATGGCTTGCTCAACAACCTGTATCAAAGCAGCGGCCGAGCCGAGCCGATCAGGAACTTCCTGTACGTCTTGAAGGGTGCCCAGGAAATGGATAACGGCGTGGGGGTCACCAACGTCGACCGTGGCTGGACGATTCGCGATTCCAGTCCTCTCGATGTGTGGAATGGCGGCCAAAGCGGCGTATGGAACGGTACGAGCTTGGCGACGGAGCAAGCGGTTGTGGGCGCATTCCTGTCGAACTGGATGGATACCACAACAAGCTTCAACATCAACTCGTGGCAGCGCGAAGGCCAGGCGAACGCGGTGCCTGGCGAGACGACCTGCTATTGGAGCATGAGGAGCTTATGTGAGATCAACTATGTTCACGGGACGTTGTCCGGCGGCACTGTTGAGAATTTCCCCACCTGGACGTGGAACCAGATCCCCCTCATGCAAGGGGAGGGAATCGATAAAACCCAGGTCAATCGGCTGGCGACGTGGCTGAACACCGCGTATCCGAGCAGCAACTACCTGAGCCTGCTTCAGAACTGATCAAGGTCTGAACGTCAGGGGGCAGGTGCTTGAAGACGTGTTTAGCGGTGGCGTTACCGCGCCGCTTTCGCAGCATTATCAACTTTTTACAACTATTTATATGTCGTAGGAAGTGCACCGGTTGCCGCGACAATACCCTTGATCACGGCAACGTCCCCGAGTAGCGTCGTGGCAGGGCGGTTTCAAAGACATGCCTTGTTTGGTTGCCGGATTTGGCGGTCAATTGGGCGCATCGTGAGATGTTAGTGATGCGCGCGCATCACGGGAAGTCCCTTGCCGTGGTCAGGAGTGTTCGAGCGTGCGGGTGAGACGATCTAAGCCGACTTGAGCGGGTATGGCAAGGGCGACACGCAGTTCGGTATGATCCGCTCGTATCTCGTGCTGGAGAACTTGCTCGCGGATGGCGAGCCTGTGGCCATGATCAATTTCGACGTTGCGACGTCGCCGTACCGCATCCGCGGCGAGCCGTACTTCGACGCGGCGATGAAGGTCCTCGTCATCGGCTATCGCGTGTATCCGAGGCTTGCTGACGAGCAGGAAGACATTTCCCCTCGTGCGCGAACCTTCTGTGCCGCCTCGCCGGGAAAGATTTCATCTTCGCCGGACGTGAGAGCCGTCATGATCGCAGCGGCAACAGCTTTGGGGGACACCTTGGGCTGGGGCAAGCTCGCGCTCATAGCTGTATCCATTGGTCCAGGGTAGACGCCGATCACCCGCATGCCCCACGGCCGCAATTGAGCACGCATGCCTTGGGTCAAGGAGTGAGCCGCAGCACCGCTCGCGCGCCACGAACGAGCAAGGCGCGCAGGTGGATCGATATTCGTTCCGTGAGTTCTATTACTCGCCAGCTAACTTCATGTCCACGCCATGCGGGTCTCACAAATTTCTGCAAGGCCGACTAAATAGATCAGTGATACTGATCACCGAACCTACAGCATCCGACGCAAAACATCGTTACTGGGATCCGCGTCGACGAAGCGATGCTTCAAGGCACCGAGGACATGCAAAATTATGAGCACCAGCAACGTATAAGCTAACGTCCTATGCAACCATTGAAATACTCTAAACCAGTTGTCGTTTTTAGGCAGTAGCTCCGGTAAGTGGACTAGAAAGAAGGGTACACCATCGCTTTGAGTGTAGGTGCTTGACATGGAATAACCCATCAACGGCACCACGATTGCTAAACCATACAGCAAGTAGTGAGCTACCTTCGAGCATTTCTTTTCCCAAGTGGCAAGTCCTGCCGGCGGCGCCGGAAGACGTTTCCTGGAGCGGATCACCAACTGCACCAAGACGAGCAGAAGGGTCAAAATTCCAAACTGCTTATGTGTTGGGTAGTACCAGTCGAACTTGGCGGGCAGGTTGTCGTTCAGCCCAACCATCGTCCATCCCGTCCATAGCTGCGCGGCGATCAGCATCGCCCTGGCCCAGTGGAGTAGTCGAAGTACGAGCGGGTACCTGTCTACCACGTTGTAGCTAGCTTGAGTTTCCATGTCTCCTTGTCCACCTCGAAAATATAGACGCAATGACGGGAACTACGATCCTTATGATTCGGGCATTCCGTTCGGGAATTGACCGACACGGAGTGTAAAACCACCCAGCAGGCCACAAGGGCTACGGTATTGAGTCGACGTTCGTCGAGCACGCCGAGGCCAAAGTGAGCCGGTCATTGCCGAAAATGAGGCAGGACGACGACAGCTTGTCTGCTTGTTCTGAATCGCGAGGATGTAAAACACGAGCGCCCACTGGGGCGTTCGTGCACGTGCAGGACAAGCTCTAGCCGCTTGCCCAGCGTGGATTTCAACAGCATTCTTCCAGAGCTTCACGCAAAGCCCGAGCCATAAGGTCTGCTTCCTCAAGTTTCAGAGTTAGCGGCGGGGACATTACGACCTTGTTGGCGATTGCGCGTACCAATACGCCGCGTGTGCGCGCGGCATCGGCCACGCGCGCCGCAAACCCCTCGCTTGGATTGAGCGGCGTTCGACTGGCCTTATCGGTCACGAGGTCCAGCGCCAACATCAGGCCTTTGCCGCGTACATCGCCCAGGGTTGCATATTCCTCCCGTAATGGAAGCAGTTGCTCGAGCAAATGCTTGCCCACCCGGGCCGCGTTGGCAGGCAGATCTTCGGATTCGACGATGTCGAGTACCGCGAGAGACGCCGCACAGGCGAGAGGATGGCCACTATACGTATAGCCGTGCACCCATTGTGGTGGACGTAAATGTACCTTCAAAGAAAAGGCAAATTTCTTCCGGATGTAAAAGTCCAGACAAAGAACTTTTTTGGACTTTTACGTTTAAAAAGTCGCTTTCCAAGGATTTGGGCGGACTTTTAGGTTCGAGAACTGCTAGAACCGGACATTTCTAAAAAGCCCTGACAACTTTGTCGAGGCCAGATACAGATGTCCGCCTCTGGGCTAAATTGAAATGTCCGGTTTTGGGTTGAGAATTATCTCTGTAGAAGGCAGTTTCCCCACCGCGGCTGCCTGTATTTCAGAGGTTCGCAAGATCATCGCGTTCAGGTCAATTTGCTTGAGTTCGCGCTGCTTACGCGTGCCGCTCTTGCGCATCTTCGACCGGACTTCTTCGCCGCTATTCGTGCGTGATGGCGCGGCTCCAATACGCCGGTTGTCGCGCTCTGTTTGCACCTGCCGAGACAGCGCGAGGATGTGGCCAAGGCGCTTGTTATCGATCTCAGCACCTTGGTCTACATCCGAGAGCCGATCGTACTGGCGATAGGTCAGGGCAGTGCCATTGGCCACGATCTCGATGCGACCATCCGGGTACTCGTATACGTCCAGATAGTGATGAATCAGCGCTCGGGTCACGGGCGAATCATCGAGCAGGTAGAGCACCCGATCGTATTGCACGGTCAGTGTGGCCGACACGCAGCGCGATGCGCGAGACGTTAAAACCGAATCCAGGTCCTCGTCGTCGCGCAGTGGTCTATGAGCGTTGTAGTCGCTCTTCGGAGCCTTGCCAAACCGGTTGTTAAAGTCCGCGATGAAGTGGGGCGCATAAGCATTCGCGGCCTCCTGCGTGTCGATTCCGCGCAGCCGCAACTCCTTCACGAGCCGATCCTGCAAGGTCAGATTGGCGCGCTCCACGCGCCCCTTGGCCTGGCTGCTGTTGGCACAAAAGGTGTCGACATTGAGTTCGTACAAGGCCCGGCCGAACTGCGTTATTCCCTTGTCAGCGGTGCTTTTGTGATTAGCCGAGAATACGCTGGCTTTATCGCTGTAGAGCGCCATGGGCTTACCATGCTGCTCGATATAGCGTCGCGTCGCTTCGAAATAACTGAAGGTCGACTCGGTCGCGGTGAAGTGCAGCGTCATCAGCCGGCTGGTGGCGTCATCAATAAACACCAGCAACGTGCACGCCGGCGCGCGCTCCTCGAACCAGCGGTGATCGCTGCCGTCGATCTGGATCAGCTCGCCCAGGCACGAACGCCGGTTCCTCGGCTGGTGGATCTTGGGTGGACGTTGTCGGCGCGGCGTCCATAAGCCCGCGTCGATCATCAAGCGCCTGACCGTCTCCTTGGCCAGCTTCAGGTGGTGGCACTCACGCAGTTTCTCGCAGGCGAGCGTCGGACCGAAATCCGCGTACCGCTCACGGATGATCGCCACGGCGCGCACGGCGAGCCCAGCATCGATCCGGTGATTGCTCGGCTTGGCACAGCGGCCCGAGATCAGCCCAGGCGGCCCTTGCTCGCGCAGGCGTGCTGCCAGGCGTCGAACCTGACGCGTCGTCAACGACAGCCGCTCGGCGGCACGCCACGGCTTGAGCAGCCCCTCGACCACCGACTGAATCACTTTGAACCGGTCCAACTCGCGCATCGTCATGGTGATTCTGTCCGTCGCCGCCATCGTAGCCCCCGGCGCCGTGGGAATCGACGCCGGGTAAGCTTATGCCGCCCGAAAGCGGACATTTGAATCTAGCTAAAAGCGGACATTACAACTTAGCTGCTACATACTTAAATGTTGATAATTTATATTATGTCAATTTAAACGCAAGTGGGTGTCTATAACGATACCCCGAGGTCTGCGTGCGTGAAACCGTTGCCTGGCAGTTCACCTGAACGCGACGAAGCCAGATCAGACGATCAATGCAGAATCTTGGCCAAAAAGTCCTTGGCCCGATCCGACTTCGGATTCTCGAAGAACGCTTCCTTCTTGTCGTCTTCCACAATGAAGCCCTTGTCCATGAAGATCACGCGATGCGCGACCTTCTTCGCAAAGCCCATTTCGTGCGTCACGCACATCATGGTCATGCCTTCCTGCGCGAGTTCGACCATGACGTCGAGCACTTCGTTGATCATCTCCGGGTCCAGCGCGGACGTGGGTTCATCGAAGAGCATGGCGATCGGATCCATCGATAACGCCCGTGCAATCGCCACCCGCTGCTGCTGCCCGCCGGAAAGCTGGCCGGGGAACTTGTCAGCGTGCGTGCTTAAGCCCACGCGCTCCAGCAGCTTCAATCCCTTGACCGTTGCTTCGTCCTTCGAGCGTCCCAGCACCTTGATCTGAGCCAGCGTCAGGTTCTGCACGATCGTCAGATGCGGGAACAGTTCGAAGTGCTGAAACACCATGCCGACCTTCGAGCGCAGCTTCGACAGGTTGGTTTTCTTGTCGCCAATCGACTGCCCGTTGATCGTGATCTCGCCCTTCTGGAACGGCTCGAGTCCGTTCACGGTTTTAATCAGCGTCGACTTGCCCGAGCCCGAAGGACCGCACACCACCACTACTTCGCCTTTTTTGACTTCCGTCGTGCAATCGGTGAGCACTTGAAACGGGCCATACCATTTCGAAACATTCTTGAGTGAGATCATCGAGCGACCTTTTTCTGAAGACTTTTGACGAGACCGGATGCGGCCAGGCACACCACGAAATAACAGGCGCCGGCGAACAACACCATTTCGACGGTCGTACCGTCGCGATCACCCACATTCGTTGCCGTGCGGAAAAAGTCCGCGAGGCTGATCACATACACCAGCGACGTATCCTGGAACAATACGATAGCCTGCGTGAGCAGCAGCGGCACCATCGCGCGAAACGCCTGCGGCAGCACAATCAGCCTCATGGACTGCGTGTACGTCATGCCGAGCGCGAACGCCGCGTTCACCTGCCCGCGCGACACCGCCTGAATGCCGGCACGGATGATTTCCGAATAATACGCGGCCTCGAACAGCGAGAACGCGACCATGGCGGAAGCAAGCCGGATATCGATTTCCGGCGATAACCCCAGCACATTTTGCAGGAATTGCGGCACGATCAAAAAGAACCACAGCAACACCATCACGAGCGGGATGGAACGGAACAGCGTCACATACCCCTTCGCGAACCATTCAAGCGGCTTGATGCCCGACAAGCGAAACAACGCGAGCACGGTGCCCCAGAGAATCCCGAACACAAGCGCAAGCACCGTGATCTTGAAGGTGATAATGGCGCCGGTCCACAGCGTGGGCAGCGAACTCAGCACACTGCTCCAATTGAAATGATGCATCACTTGCCTCCAATGTAGCCGGGCAACCGGGTTTTGGCTTCGACCCAGCGCATCAGTTGCATGACGACCAGATTGATCAGCATGTAGGCAAGCGTCACGGCGATGAACGACTCATACGACTGCGCGGTGTAATCCACAAGCTGTCGCGCCTGTGCCGACAATTCAAGCAAGCCGATAGTCGATGCCACCGCGGAGTTCTTGAACACGTTCAAAAACTCCGACGTCAGCGGCGGCACGATGATCCGGTAGGCGACGGGCATCAGGATGTATCGATACGTCTGCCATTCGGTGAAGCCCATCGCGAGACCGGCGGCGCGCTGTCCGCGCGGCAAGGCGTTGATGCCCGAGCGCACTTGCTCGCACACGCGTGCTCCGGTGAACAACCCGAGGCAGATGATGGATGACGAATAGAACTGCGCGTTTGGCGGCAACTGCTTGAACCAGTTGCCGATGGAAACAGG
Source organism: Caballeronia sp. SBC1 (assembly GCF_011493005.1). NCBI lineage: Bacteria > Pseudomonadati > Pseudomonadota > Betaproteobacteria > Burkholderiales > Burkholderiaceae > Caballeronia > Caballeronia sp. SBC1. Next base: position 1,930,143 of record NZ_CP049157.1, on the reverse strand, counting down.
CAGCAATTCCGGTATCACGAGATACCAGATGAAAAACTGCACGAGCAGCGGGATATTACGAAAGATGGCGACATAACCGGTGCCAATAGCGGCCAGCTTCCTGTTGGGCACGGTGCGCAGAATGCCGAACAACGAGCCGACCACCAGCGCTACGACCCATGACGCGAGCGACACGGTAACGGTCACCCAGAAACCGGAAATGAGCCAGCCGAGATAGGTTGTCGGCTCGCCGGTTGATACAGGGCTTAGGAAAACGCCCCAATTCCAGTGGTAGGACATCTTGAGTTCCAGGGTACGGATTGACCTTTAAGTCATGCGGTAGCGTGGCTCGGCGGGTCTTGATGGCGGCTGGCTCATGAAACGTGGCGAAGCTGGCGTGCCTCGCTGTAGGCGCCACGTGGCGTCCGAATGGTCATGGACATGAACGCTGATACTCCAAATCGGATAACGCGCCGGCGGCCGCTCCAGAATCCAGCAAAGCCGTGCATTCCGAGTTTAAAGTGCGTAATCGGGATCGTGTTTGTTCAGGATTCGCTTGATGCTCTCGAGATGACGGCGCGCGCTTTCACGGCCGCCCGAGCGCATCTGCCGATAAGTCTGCTCGGCCATGTCGCGATCGATCAACTGTAACGGAAGCCCCGTCGACAGTGCCAGTCGCTGAACCTCGCAGGCTCGCTCCAGGTAGTACATGTCGTCCCATGCGTCCGCAATGCTGCTGCCTAAAATCATCACGCCATGATTCTTCATGAACACCACGTCGGCAGTGCCAATAGCATCGGCAATCCGATCGCCCTCGGTCTCATCGAGCGCGAGTCCGTTGAAGAGCGGATCCACGGCGGTTCTGCCAAAAAACTTGAGCGCCGTCTGCCCGGCCCAAAGCAGCGGAGCACCCTGCACCATCGTCAATGCGGTCGCGTTCGGCATGTGCGTATGGAAGGCGACCTTGATCCGTGGTTGTCCTAGATGTACGCGTGCATGAATGTAGAACGCCGTGATTTCGGGGATACCCTCCCCCTCTATGACATTGCCATAAAGGTCACATACCAGCAGGTTCGAGGCAGTGATCTCCTCGAACGCGTACCCGAACGCGTTCACGAGGAACAAGTCGTCGCGACCGGGAAGCACAGCCGACAGATGATTACAAACGCCCTCTTGCATGCCAAGCCGCGCCGCCATGCGGAAGCACGCTGCGAGATCGACTCTCGCTTGACGAATCGCGAGCGTGTCGAGTTCACCCGGCCGCACCTGCGCTCGTTGGGTCACCTTGTTTGTATCGAGGCCATGGGCCATGTATTTCCTCCTGGAGCGGTTTCGCGTTTCGCTTTCGTCACGTGCTCAGGCGACACCTGCGGTGGACGCCTGCAAGACACGAGGCTAGTGGCGCGAATGAAGCTTTGTCCTTTCGCGCCCCGACGTTTAATAGGCGGCTTGATCGTTCGGATTTGCGTAAAGCGCCCGCAGTTCCGGGCTCATCGCGAAATCGAAGTTGATATTTTTCGGCGGAACAGGCTTCTGGAACCACTTGGCGAACAAGCTATTGATGTCGCCTGACTTCATGGTCTTGGTCAGTGCGTCGTCGACCAGTTGCTTGAACTGCGGATCGTCTTTGCGCATCATGAACGCATAGGGTTCTTTAGATTGGGCGGTTCCGGTCACTATCCAGTCGGACGGTGTCGTTGCCAGGGTGCGCGCGCCATACAGCAACACATCGTCCAGCATGAAAGCCCTGGCGCGGCCGGTTTGCAAAGTCAGGAACGATTCCCCATAGTCTTTCGTAGAGATGATGCTCATATCCAGCTTCTTTTCGACGTTTAGATGACGCAGGATGGCTTCGGCTGTGGTGCCCGCGTTGGTCACGACGGTTTGATTGGCGAGATCGCTGAAATCCTTCACGCCGGAATTCTTGTTGACCAGCAACCGCGTGAGCGTTACGAAGAACGTATCTGAAAACGCAACCTGTTCATGCCGGGCGTTCGTGTTGGTGGTGACACCGCACTCGAGGTCGACCGTGCCGTTCTGTACCAGGACAATTCTGTTCTGGGAATTCACCGGAACCATGCGCACCTTAAGGTCGGGCTTGTTCAGCTTGACTTTGATGGCGTCGATAACCTTCTGACAAAGGTCCTGCGAAAAGCCAATGACATGTTGGTTTTCATCGTAATAGGAAAAGGGAATGGATGCTTCCCGGTGGCCAATCACGACAACGTCGGATTTCTGAATCTTGTCGAGCGTAGGCCCCAGGTCATCGGCAAACACTGATCTTGTGATCAATAAAAGGAATCCTAACGTTATATACGTGAATGTGCGATGAAAGGTATTCATTTGGGTCTCCCTGAAATGGTAGTTGGTCGGGTCGATGAGAGCAACCCTGCGCGCTCTCATGACGCGGTGGATGGATATAAAGATTGGAGAAAGAACGGTTGTAGCGTTCTTAGCGAGTTTGCTTATCGAGTTCTCTTGCCGAGTGTCAGATGGACGAGGTTGGCGATGGCTGCATCCTGTAAAGCCATGCCGACCGCCTTGTACACCACAATGTCGGCACAGTCGTCCCGGCGGACCATGCCGGCTTCGATCACGGCGCAAAGGTCAGTAATCTTTTTGGTTGCCAGCAATGTGGGCGGCGCAAGCGCCAGATCGCCGGACTCTGCGGGCGTTTGCACAAGCCAGTCGACCACGATGTCGGTGCTGCGGCTGATCGTTTCGTCGTCCATCTCGCGCTGGTCGGGACGCGTCGCACCAATGGCGGCAATGAAGCTGCCGGGCTTGAGCCACATACCTCGCATGACCGGGGTGGAAGAGCGCGTGGCGAGCACCACGATGTCCGATCCTGCCGCCTCCTCGGCTGAGGCCAGCGAAACGCGGACGTTGAACCGCTGCCTCAAGTCGACAGCGAGCCGCTCCGCACTTTCAATGTCGTTGCTGCGTATCAGTGCGTCTTCAATAGCGAACCGCGAGATCAGCATCTCGGCGTGAGCGCTCGCCTGCACACCGCTTCCGAATATGCCGATGCTCTTGCTCGCCGGTCTCGCCAGATGCTGCGCCGCGAGCGCTGTCGTCGCGGCTGTGCGGAAGCGCGTCAGCGCGTCGGCTTCCATCATGGCGAGCAGCCGTCCGTCGTCCAATGACATCAACGCGACGAAAAACGAGAACTGCCCGTCGAGCGTCGTGTACATCTTCACCGCCGCAATATTCGCCGATCCGAGCATGGCGGACATCGTGCTGAATTTCGCCGTGGGGATCGCAATGCGGCTTCGAACCTGCACGGCGGCATCGCCATGGGCCAGCTCGAGATAAGCATCGCGAAGCGCGTCGATAGCGCTCTGAGCCGATAGCGCCGAGCGTACCTCTTCATTCGTGTAGAAGTTCATGGTCTTTCCCGAAGCAACTCATCAGCCTGGTTACCAATCGGATCGTCGCATTGCACGGCGCCGCTGATCCAGCAACCCCGAGCAGTGTCGAGCGAATCTCTGAATTCAACGGAGATTTCCGATGGCCGGCCCATTGCCACGCCCTGATGAACGTGCACGCCGTCCGCATGCCCGGAGAGCAATCCATAGTGCCGGGCGCCGTACAGCAGTGCAGCCGCGGCAATGCCTGTCGCGACGTCCTCGGGATAGCCGGAAGAGCGCGGAAACTGCCGCGCCTGGAGCGCGTCCGATTTTTCTGCGTCGACAGCGAACGGATACAATCCAGTTGAATTCAACGAACTGCACAACGCTTCAACGCGTTCGAATTTCGGCCGTAAGGCATGCAACTGCGCCACGGACTTGAGCGGGATCAGCGTCTTAGTACGACTTGTGGTGGCGTTGACAATGCCGACCGGCAGCAGGTCGCTCGCCGATAAGTTCATCACATCGAGTGTCGCGGCCAGCAGGCCAGCATCGTCCACAGGCTGCACCACGCCTGCCGGCTGGCTGACTTCTATCACGTCGGTGACGGGCCGGATCCGCGCCTCGACGACACCGCTCCTGGTTTCGATCAATGCCCGCTTCGTGGTCCACACGCCTAGTTTTCGGAGAAGCCACAGCGCACCCAGCGTTGCGTGGCCGCACATTTCCATCTCGTGATTCGGCACGAAGAATCGGAACCGGAACGTGTGACTGGCGTCTTCGGGACGCAGTACGAAGGCGCTTTCGCGCCCGTGCTCCCCAGCGATCGAGCGCATCTCATTGTCGGACAGGCGATCCGCATTGAGGATGATCGGAGCGGGATTGCCGCCGTCTTTGCTTGCTGCGAAAACGCGTACCAGATGGATTTCATGCGCGCTCATAGACGCCCCCTTTCCGCTCGAACGGAGTTTGGGAGGCAACCGTCGAGGGCATGATTGCGCTGGTTGCGCTTATTCGAAACGGCGCGCGTACGACGCTGATCAGTGCGCGTCAGGCAAGGCTGCATGGAAACTCTGTAACCAACAATTAACAAGATCGACTCCTTTTATCCTGGCGCTAGGATGCGCGAGTCGATTTGTTTTTTCGCGCTCGCTTGGGCCATTGTTTGATAACAATCGGGCCATGACGGATCATTGGTCCGCCTGGTGGCTTTGTTTCAAGGGCTTTTGCGCTGGAAATACTTTCGGCGACGCCCCGCTTGATTGGCCTTATCCCGCTAAGCGAGAGGCTGCTCCGGCACTGAGGCAGGCAGAAAGAGGAACCGAAAGAACTTTTTGCCGGTGTTATGCTGCCTATCAGCGTCGCGTAGTAGGGCCGGCGCGTTCATTTAAGCGTTCACATTCTTGGCCGTTCGCGACGGAAAGCACGTCATGACATATCAAACCGCGTCCTCGCACATTTCTCCGGGCCATGTCTCGGCGGTGTGTCGTGTCGCGGAAACCGGATATTCAACCGCGTTGCACAAACACGAGGAATACATGTTCCTCGTGCCGCGGCGCGGCGTACTGGCGCTGTCGTCGGAAGCTAATGACCGGCCAGTCAAAATTGCCCCGGCCACGCTCGCAGTTGTCCGTCCCAGTCTTCTTCACGAAACGGGAAGTCACTGCACGGAGAACGAACATATCGCCGTGTATGTCGAGAGCGACTTCGTCTCCTACTGCGAGAAAAAAGCGAACAGAACGTTGTCCGTGAGCAAGGTCATGGTCTGCAGCGTCAATCGGTCCCTGCTCGGCGCAATCAGGCTGCAGAGCCAGCTTGCGGTTCACGAGCCCGACGACTTTTCGCGCGATCGGCAGGACCTGGTCGATCGTCTCGTGGCAACCGCGTGTGTCGAAGCGGGATTGAGTCCCGCGCTTCGCCCGGCCATTGTGGACAGACACAAGCACCTGATCGACGATGTCAAACTGTTCCTGAGCTCAACGCTAACGGAACAACTCGATCTCGATCGGATTGCCGACGAATTCTCTTTGTCCCGCCGCCATCTCACCCGCATTTTTCGTGAGTCGACGGGCGAAAGTATCGGCGATTATCAAACGCGGCAGCGCGTCGCACGTGCAGCAGAACTTCTAAGCGTGTCAGGCACCACGGTGCTGGCTGCATCGATGGCAGTTGGCGTCGAGTCTCCCTCTTATCTGGCCCGGCTTTTCATCAAGCACGGCCAGCCGCTTCCAAAAAGATTCAAGCCTTAGCGCCCCCCGCTCTAGAGGTTTGGCCGGGATTCGTTAAAAATCCGCCACATCTCAGCCTAAGCGGCTGATTTGAATGCGAAATCGATGGTCGAATCGAGCGGTGGAACGGGGCGCTGGAGATCCAGTAGATAGTCTCCGAACCGGTTGATGTGTTCCCGCCGGTACGGCGACAGCACCCTGAGCACCTCGGCGAGCTATGGGCCTTGCTCAAGCAAGATGGTTTGATCGCGGCGAATGCACTGAATCACCTTCACAACCCGTAAACACGCGCCGTGTTGTCATGGAATAGCCGAAGGCGGTCTTCCGGCGAGAACGGCTGAACGATTGCCTTGAAGGAGACCGCGCCAAAGCGGGGGCTCTACGCTGCGATATGGCGAGCATGATCGTTGCCTGCGAGCGCTGGATACCATCGCTCGAAGCATGATCGCAGATGCTCATTCAGGACGGCAGTCCTCACCTGCAGAAGGCCTTGCGCATGAGCCGGTCGCCACGCCATTGCTGCCGCTTCACAAAGCGCTTACTGACCACCTGGTTGACCGCCGACTCGACGAAGCTCGACGTGATCGGCTCGCCATGACGGTAGCGGTCCCCGTAGTTCACGATAAAGCGCTGGTTATTCTCGATGTAGCCGATGAACTCCTCCAGTCTGGCCAGCAACCTGGCCTCCTCGGGACTGCCATCCGTGGCGAGTTCCCAACCCAGGCTTTCAAGCCGCCGCAGTGCCGGATAGGGGCAGCCGTGCCAGAGGTGCCACTTTGCACTGCGCAGCCCATCAATCAGCACTTCGGCGCATGGCCGTTCGTCGCGGTCCGGCAGCCCCTTGATCATCTGTTCGAGATTTTGTACCCGCATGGCGACGTGAAACCAGTCGAGTACACAATCGCCAAAGTCGAGCTGGGCGCGGCGCACGGTGTCGCCTCCATCGGACAGGAAAGTCACCGGCTGATCCGCGGCGACGCCTTCCTGCGCGAGAAACGCCAGCATACGATCGACGGGCGCGTGCTCGAGTGTATGAACGTACGCGAAGCTGTGTCCGCTACCGTCGTCGCGCAGTGATTTCCCGACGACGACTTCGAACCAGCCGTCCTGTCGACTACTGTGCCCGGCGAGCCGGATATAGCCGCCGTCAATGCCGACAGCGCGCACTAAACTGTGCTGAGGAATGTTGCATCGGCCAGCAGGCAGATCTGTGCATCGCCGTTGCTCGACGGCGACCGCTGCCCTCGAGCTATCAAGGCGACGGCCCAGTGTGGCGACGCGTCTCCGGATCGTGGTGGCCGCCAGCACATGCTCAAGCGGTAACACCTCCCCCAGTACCCGGACGGTCAGCCCGCAGGACCTCAACGCGGCAAATTTGGCTTGCAAATACTGCAGCTCCGGACTCGTCCGCTCACGCAGGCAACGGGCCAGTGGACTGACGGACCGTCGCCCGCTTCCGGAACAACGGCACTGGTACAACCGCGGGCTGTCGATCGATAGCCGACCAAAGACGGAGCGGTAGACCAGCCGATGGTGGCCTTTGACGGTCAGACCGGAACCGCACTCCGGACACACGCTCATTCGAGCCATTGCCTCAGCGGCCTGGGCACCGATCATTGAACGCTGCAACCGGCCCAGCAGCGACTTCCCCTCGTCGAGATGCAAACCGAGTGAACCGGCATCGAAGCATACTCGCTCAAAGTGTGCAATCTCCGTGACGCTCGCTGGCTCGTCGACTTCCGTCCGAACTACAATCTGCACGCTGATCTGCATCGCAGCCTCCCGCTCAACCGTCGCTTAAGCGATCGGTTTACCGCGCAAGCGTCTGCAGCCGCTCATTCGCCGCACACCGGTCGAAACACCGATCCAGCCAGATCAGCCATTCATCGACCTCAACGCGTAGATCGTTCACCTCGATCTGGCTTTCGCGTAAAGTCTCGATCCACTCGAGAAACTCGTGCTCGCTATGAACTTCCAGAGCATTCATATATCTCTCGGGACCTCCGGCGTCTTCTGGCGGACAACGCCCGGCGCCCGCTACGCAGCGTGGTAGGGGCGTTGACCAGTGGTTGTACGTTCGCCGCTTGACGCGCACGTCATGTAACCACCACGAGGTGAAGTCGTACAGATAGGTGAAGCGCTCATGTTCGTGCAGGCCAAACGCAGCCAAAGACAGGGTGTCTGGGCCGTCGAAGAACTGTAACGCACCATCCCGATGTCCACCGTAATGCCATGCGCGGATGACGAAGCGGTACAGGTGACGGTCGTGCCAGCCCATGGCGAGCTGCATCACATGATGCATCTGCGCAATCGCGATCTGCTCGGGAATTAGGAGTCGCCGCCAGACCGGCGGGCTAACGCCTCGCAGACTGATTCGCAGCTGGAGAACGGAAGTGGCTTCGGAGGAGTCGGAGTCCATCGACCCACTATAAACACCTCCTTCGGTTATTTTTTCGGGGCCGATTCAAGCCCCTGCTTTGGCGCGGTCTCGCGCGCGTGCGCTGGCTGATCTCGCTCCTGTACCTGATGGGGCTGCGCATCTCGGAAGTCGTGAGCAATCCGATGGGAAATTTTTAGACGGCGCGATCGCGACGGCCAGGACCGATGGTGGCTGGCGATCACAGGCAAGGGCAACAAGGAACGTTTGCTGCCGGCGACGACTGAGCTGATGGCGGAGCTGACCCGCTATCGTCGATACTACGATCTCGCGGCCCTTCCCTTCGGCGGTGAAACGACACCGCTGCTGTTGCCGATCGGCGGATCTCACCGGACGCTGACCCGTGGTGGTGTGCACCTGATCATTAAACAGGTGTTCGACAACGCGATCGACTATCTGCAATCAACCGGCGACGCGCACGAGCGCGCTACCGAACGCTTGCGCCAGGCGTCCGCGCATTGGCTACGGCACACGGCAGGCTCGCACATGATGGACGGGCAAGTTGATCTGCGATACGTGCGGGACAATCTTGGCCATGAATCGATCTCGACCACGAGTCAGTACCTGCATGCGGACGACGACGATCGGCATCGGGCAACCGAGGCCGGGCTGAGACTCAATTGGTAGCAAGACTACGGATCGAAGGTGGCATAAGCAGAGCTGTGACTGGTAGGTAAGCCGCGGCCGCTGTTGTGTGCTCGGAATGCCTCAAGGCGACATGCTGCTGTCATTCGTATAGCGTCCTCTCTCACTCGCAAGGAGGCGGTGGCCGTGCGGGGCCGCCCAATCGGGCGTCGTCCCTGATTGGTAGAAGTCGGCGTGACGAGTTGTCTTCGACCTCGCCGTACTCCGTGCTTGACTACGGCGGTTTACATGCCGCCAAACGGTTTCTTCACCGTCAGCTTGTTGGTCACCGACGTCACTCCGGAAACGCCCCTGGCCAATGCTTTAGCCTTGCCGATCTGGGCCGCTTCCGTGACCGTGCCATTCAGTGTCACCGCGCCGTCTTTCGCGATGACACTGATGTCTCCGGCGCTGATTTCCTTGTCCTTCCCGATAGCGGCATAAACACTGCGGCGCAGGGCACGGTCCGCCTTCCTGCCAGCAGGAGCCACGGCGCCCGATGCCGCCATCTCGGACGCGCCTTGCGCACCGGCCGATGCACTAGCTGCTCCAACGGGCTGGGACCACGCGGTTGCGGACGCTGCAAAGAACCATGCGGCGACCGCCAGCTCGAGTGCCTTATTTGTTTTCATGGATTACTCCGGTTCATGAAGGTGACGCAATCAGAAGCTATGGCGAATGCCGACCATGGCCGCAGTGGTGGAGACACCGGGCGCAACCGGGGCTCCATAGATGATCGTCTGGTTCATCGTCCCCTTGTTGTTGACATATCCAACCTGCGCGTACGCCTTGGTCCTCGCGGACAGGTTGTACTCCGCACCTACTGCGAACTCGCTCGAGTGATTCGCCGAGTTGTTCCGGTCCTTCAGGTAGTAGTAGCCGGACGTGATCTTGAAGGCCGGATTGAACTGATAGCCAAGGCCGCCCGAGGCCATTTCGAAGTCGACGCTATTGCTCTTCGCCGGGTTCTTGCCGATAGCGTACGAGGCGGATACTGAAAGGCCGCTGATCGTATACATCGCACCGAAATAGTAGAAGCGGTTATTGCTCGAGCCTGTCTCTGGCACCGCCGGAGCCGCTGGATAAGTCAGCGGATACGGGTTGGTGTCATGCCCGTTGTAGTACACCGCGGACAGGTTCAGACCGTAATTCGAATACTTGAGCACGGCTGACTCGCGCGTGCCGCCCTGAAACTGTCCCGCGACCCCGCCCGGCGCGTACTCGAGCGCAAGGGAGGTGCCATAGAATTTCGGCGAATTGTAGACCAGCGCGTTGCTGTCATAGAGGGCGCCGATTGGAGCGTTCGTGCTGGTACCGGGCCAGCCGGCCGCCTGATTGACGCCCAGCCACGAAGTCAGGATGCTGCCGAAATACTGCGCCCCGCGTACATCGGTTTCCGCCATTGCGTAGATCATCGGGATGATCTGCCGGCCGGCGTCGAACGTGCCAAACGGCCCGGTTGCGCCAACCGTCGCATACTGGTTGAAGAGCGCGGTCGTGCCCGGCGTATCGGACAACCCGAACTTGCCGTTCGTGGTGTTGAACGTGCCTTGCAGCTTGAACGTAATCTTGTAGCCACCGCCTATGTCTTCGCTTCCCTTCAGGCCCCAGTAGCTGGAATAGATGCCGCCGTCCTTGAGTTCATAGACATGCCCCAGGTTAGGCGCTCTCGGAGAGAACGTCGCGGCCGAGGTGCTCTGATACAGGAATCCACTGTCGAGTACGCCATATAGCGTAACCGACGACTGGGCATGCGCCGATGCGGAAAATACTATCAGCACTGCCAATCTATATGATTTAAATCTCATTGCGTCTCCTCCGGGTTCGGGGCGCCCCGGGTGGACCCGGTGGCTTATGATTTTGTTGCTCGAATGAACCTGTGTTGTTACCTTGCCGGCGTCTCAGGCCGACAGGTAGTAATCGCCGAACTGATCCCGTAACTGGTTCTTGAGCACCTTGCCAGTTGCACCGAGCGGAACCGAGTCGACGAACACCACGGCCTCCGGCTTCCACCACTTCGCAACCCGGCCGTCAAAGAACGTGAGCAGTTCATCTGCGGCGAGTCCACTGCCAGGCTTCTTCACGATTAGCAGCAGCGGTCGCTCGTCCCACTTCGGATGCCGCGCGGCGATGCAAACCGCCGTCGTGACGTCGGGGTGCAGATACGCGACGTTTTCGATGTCGGTCGAACTGATCCATTCCCCGCCGGACTTGATGACGTCCTTGCTGCGATCCGTAATCTGCATGAAGCCGTCCGGATCGATCCTTGCCACGTCGCCGGTCGGAAACCAGCCGTCGTGCAGCGGCGATCTGCCGTCATGCCCGAAGTACGCCTGCGTGACCCAATGACCGCGTACGAGGAGATCACCCGTCGCCGTGCCGTCCCACGGCAAATCGTTGCCCTCCGGGTCGACGATTTTCATATCAATGCCGAATACCGGGCGCCCCTGCTTCGCCTGAAGCGCGTAGCGCTCTTCCATGGGTCGCGACACCTGATGCGCCTTGAAACTGCAGATGGTGCCGAGCGGGCTCAATTCCGTCATGCCCCACGCATGCAGGACGTCAATGTGATAGCGCTCCTGGAACGCCGTTGTCATAGTGGTCGAGCAGGGAGCGCCGCCAATAATGGTGCGTTTCATCGATGAAAACGAACCCATGATTGTCTCGACATGCGCAAGCAGGCCTTGCCAGACTGTCGGGACACCGGCTGATAAAGTGACCTGTTCGTCCTCGATCAGGTCATGGAGCGACTTGCCATCCAGCGCCGGCCCCGGAAACACCAGCTTCGCACCCACCATGCAGGCGATATACGGCAGTCCCCACGCATGCACATGGAACATCGGCACGACCGGAAGAATCACATCTCGCGCTGAACAGTTCAGTGAATCCGGTAGCGCTGCCGCGTAGGTGTGCAGCAGGGTCGAGCGGTGGCTGTATAACACTCCCTTCGGATTGCCGGTGGTCCCGGACGTGTAGCACAACGATGAAGCGCTGTTTTCGTCCAGCAGCGGCCAGTCGAAAGCGTCGCTGTGACCCTCGGCGAGATCTTCGTAGCACAGCAGCATCGTGGATAGGTCATGATCTTGCGGCATGTGCGCACTATCGGTCATTGCTACGAAAACCTTCGGACTCCTGACCCGCGCCGCAACGCTCTCGATCAGCGAGAGAAACGTCAAGTCGAAGAACACGACACGATCTTGCGCATGCTCGATGATGTACGCAAGCTGATCGACGTGCAGGCGGGGGTTGAGCGTATGCAACACGGACCCGGACCCAGACACGGCGAAGTACAACTCCATGTGCCGGTAGCCGTTCCACGCCAGCGTCCCGACCCGCTCGCCCGGCTGGATGCCGAGGCTTGCGAGGGCATTTGCCATGCGGCGCGCGCGTTGTGCAAAATCCCGGTACCGATACCGGTGAATGTCGCCTTCGACCCGTCGTGACACGATTTCCTGTTCGCCATGGTGGCGTTCAGCGTGCATGAGCAGTGACGCAACCAGTAGCGGTTGCCGCATCATCAAACCTTGCATCCTTGTCCCCTGATTGAATACATGTTCCAGCGCTGCCCGGATCACGGTTCCGCACTGCATGCCGGTACCTGCGCGGGACTGGTTTTCGGATCCTCAATACTCACGATCAGCTTTCCGTCGATGGCGCGGACGGGGAAAGTTGTCAGGCTCAACCCGCCTGCGCCCGGCATGCAGCCGGTGCGCACGTCAAAGCGCAGACCGTGCGCGGGGCAGCTCAGCACGCCTCCCTCCAACTGACCGCTTGCTAGCGAGGCCCCATTGTGAGGACACGCGTTATCGATTGCGTGGATCGTGCCGTCGATGTTGAACAGGACAATGCCGCGGCCATTGATGAAGGCCAGCTTGCGCCGGCCTGGCGGGAGGTCATCGACCGCGCCAGCCGGTATCTGATCAGACGAGGTCATGAATCAGTGCCTCCGCCATCGGCCATTCACCAAACCCCGCTGCGGGATTCAGGTGACCGACATCGCCCAAGTCGACGAGCCGACTGCCCCAGTCTTTCGCCATCGCGGCCGCACGCTCGAACTGCGCGAGCGGATCGTTGCGGCTAGCACCGACAATGCTCGGGAACGGCAGCGGCTTTCGTGGAATCGGCTGCCAACCGTTCCGGGCGAGTGCATCGAGGGCCGGATAGCCTGCGGGCAACGGCGTCTCGAGGTCGGCCGGAGCGGCGAGCAGTGCGCCGTGAATCTTGCGGCTGTGCTGCTGGGCCCAGTGCACCGTGATCATCACGCCCGCGCTGTGCGCGACCAGGATCACCGGGCCATCGACTTTCGCGAGGGCAGCATCGAGCGCCGCGACGCGTGCCGCGCAACTGAGTTTGCCGTGCTCAAGCGGCGGCACTGAGACCACCTTGGGCAACTTTTGCACCAGCAGCGTTTGCCAATGCTCCGCAACGTAGTCGCGCAAGCCCGGCACCATGAGGACGGTGGGTGTCATATCGGCTTATCACCGATAATTCCGGCGCGCTCCATCTTGCGGTGACACGGCGGGTAGTCCATCACTGCATAGTGCTGCGTGCTGCGGTTGTCCCAGATCGCAATGCTGTTGGATTTCCAGCGCCAGCGGACCTGGTACTCGGGGATGTAGGCTTGACTGATGAGATAGCGCAGCAGCTCACCCGCGCCTGGATTGGCGTCCTGCCCGAAGCGCACGCGCGCCGGCGTGTGGTAGTTGGTGAAATGGGTGGTGAAGGCGTTCACGAACAACACCTTCTCGCCGGTCTCCGGGTGCGTGCGCACGACGGGATGCTCCGCGTCCGGGAATTGCGCCTTGAGAGCGAGACGTTTTTCAATCGGCATCGCGGCACCGAAGCTCGCCTCGATGCTGTGGCGGGCGCGCAGGTCTGCGATCTGGCTCTTGATATGGTATGGCAGGTTCTCGTGGGCGAGGACCATGTTTGCCCACATCGTGTCACCGCCGACTGGCGGGCACTCCACGCAGCGTAGGACAGCGCCGAACTGCGGCGCCTCGCGCCAGGTGGCATCCGCGTGCCACGCGTTTTCATACCGGTCGTTGGGTTGATCCGGGTTCTTGTAGATGCGCACGAGGCCCGGATGTTCCGGGTCGCTGCCGGCAACAGGATGATCCTCCAGTTCGCCAAAACGGCGTGCAAACGCAACATGCTCAGCGCGCGAGATGTCCTGGTCGCGCAGGAACAGGACCCGGTGCTTGAGCAGCGCCGCACGCATCTGGGCAAACAGGCCGTCATCGTCGATGGCATCGGCAAGATTCACGCCAACCAGTTCGGCTCCAATGGCGCAGGTCAATTGTTCGACTCGCATGGCATTTTCCTCAGATGACGAAGACCGACGAGCCGGTCGTCTTGCGCGATTCAAGGTCGCGGTGGGCCTGCGCCGCGTCCTCCAGCGCGTAACGCTGGTTGAGTTCGATCTTGATGCGGCCCGCGGCGACATGCCCGAAGAGTTCACCGGCGAGTTCGTCCTTCTCGGCGGGGTCGGCGATATAGTCCGCCAGCGCGGGGCGAGTCAGGTAGAGCGAACCCTTCATCGCCAGAATCTGTGGATTGAACGGCGGAATCGGCCCGGACGCCGTGCCGACGCAGACCATCAAACCACGGCGCCGGAGCGAATCGAGTGACGCCTCAAAGGTATCCTTGCCGACGCTATCGAACACGACGTCCACCCCGACGCCGCTGGTCAGTTCGCGCACACGCTTCGCGACGTCTTCCCGGCTGTAGTAGACGATGTGATCGCAGCCATGCGCACGGGCCACGTCGCCCTTGGCCTCGTTCGAAACCGTGCCGATCACGGTGAGGCCCAGCAGCTTCGCCCATTGCGACACAATCAGTCCGACACCGCCGGCGGCGGCATGCAGCAGGATGGTGTCACCCGTCTTGAAATCGTGAATGCGGCGCATCAGGTACGACGAGGTCAGGCCTCGCATCGTCATGCCGGCAGCCGTTTCGGAGGAGATCGCATCCGGCAGCTTGATGAGCGGCGCTGCCGGGACCAGGCGTTCAGTGCTGTAGGCGCCGAGCGTGTTGAGAAAGCCGGTGTAGGTCACGCGATCGCCGAGCGTGACGTTGGTCACGCCGGAGCCGATTGCCTCGACCACACCCGCAGCCTCGACACCCATGCCTGCAGGCAGCGGAACGGGGTACAGGCCGGTGCGGAAGTAGGTGTCGGCGAAATTCAGGCCCACCGCCTCATGGCGCAAGCGGACCTGTCCGGGGCCGGGGTCGCCCACTTCAACGTTTTCATATCGCAAGACTTCGGGACCGCCGGTTTCATGGAAGCGCACTGCTTTCGCCATGTCGAATCTCCTGTTATTTACTCGAACTGCAAATTTATATTTGGTCGGTAACGGTGCTGTCCGTCCCGCTCTCAGGTTCACTTGCCAGGCCTGAAGCTTGCCGGTGGGTCAGCATCCGGCCTGTTCACGCAGGGCACTCACGCGATCGAGGTCGACGCCATAGTTCCGCTTGCCGATGAAGAAGGCGACTGCAGCGACCAAGGGTGCAAACGGCACGAATTGCAACGCGCCGAGCAGCCCGATCCGGTCGGCCACGATGCCCGTCAGGACGGCGGCGGGCGCCAACCCGAGCAGGTTATTCGCCAACGTCAGGGTGGCAAACGCCGACGCATGGATCGACGGTGGGGTGAGGTTCGCCACCATCGCACCCGAGGGTCCGGTCGCGCCTGCGCAGAAGAACATGCCAGCGCCGATCACGACGAGCTGGGCCAAACCCGCCGGCATCCGGAAACCGATCGTGAGCAGCACGAAGCAGATCACGCAGAAGGCGACGGCAGTGCTCCACTTTCTTTCCCGCCGATGTTTGCTAAGCCGGTCGGTCAGATTTCCGCACACCACCATGCCGAAAGCGGTGACCAGCACAAACACGGCCGCGCTCATGGCCGCCTTGCCGGTGGGCATGCCGTAGTAGCGGTTCAAGAAGCTGGGCATCCACGCCCATACGGCTGCTGGGACCAGCAGATGGATACCGCTGCCGACGTAAGCACACACGACCGACTTTGTCGAAAAGAGCCCTTTCATCAGCGAGGGGAAGCTCATGCATACGCCTTGGCCCTGCGCTTGCCTGCTCATGCTTGCGGGCTGCAGGCGCGCCAGTTGTTTTTCGGTGACGGCAAACCGGTAGAAAACCAGCAGCACGATCCCCAGGGCTGCCATTGCGCCGAACGCCGCGCGCCAGCCAAGGTGAGCCGCGACCGTGCCCCCGAGCGCCATGCCGAGCACTGAACCGAACGCCCCTCCGGCCATGAACGCGGCGGTGAGCGTGGAGCGCAGCCGTGCCGGAAAGATGCTTAGGACGACCGCGATGCCGACACTGCCATAGGCAGCTTCACCGACACCGACGAAGGCGCGCGCAAGCAGCATCTCGTTGTAGTTCGTCGAGAGCGCACAGCC
This sequence comes from Caballeronia sp. SBC1, assembly GCF_011493005.1. Taxonomy (NCBI): domain Bacteria; kingdom Pseudomonadati; phylum Pseudomonadota; class Betaproteobacteria; order Burkholderiales; family Burkholderiaceae; genus Caballeronia; species Caballeronia sp. SBC1. The sequence continues at coordinate 1,914,107 of NZ_CP049157.1, read as the reverse complement.
GAGCGTTGCGAGACTCCACATCGCCGCCATCAGGACAATGCTCTTCACGCGGCCCCAGCGGTCGGCGAGCACCGACAGCGGAAAGGTGAGCATGCCGACCATCAGCGCGACCACACTGCTCAGCGAACCCAGCCGGGTGTCGGAGAGGTTCCACGTGGCCTTGAGCATCGGAAACACCGCGTTCAATACCTGCCGCGACATGTAGTCGGAGAGCAGCAATCCCACCGTCAGGGCAAATACCACCCACGCATAAGCGCGCACGTCTTTCTGCGTCGTCGAAACATCGGCCGTCGTGGGCTCAGCATGCGTGAACATGAGTCGTCTCCTTCGTCTCCAGCTTGTTGGCGTCCGCCTTGTCTTGCAGGACAAAGTGGGCCTTTATGGATACCGCGCAGCCCTCCGCGGCATGCCGGGGAGCCTTACCTATGAAACCCGGCATCCGCGAAGCGTCAGCGGTGCTCAATTCTTTACGCCGCGCGCAGCGGGAGGTTCTTCACACCGGCCTTGCGATTAGGCGCCATGCCGTTGGCCGCGAGCGTCTCGTCGGCCGTTTCGTACTGCACGCCAATGCGGTAGATGTCGTGCGCTTCCTTGCCGGAAGCAATCTCGCGGCCCAGTTCGCGCGCCACGCGCACGCACTGTTCGATCTGCTGCACTGAAGTCATCCTGTTGCCGTGCTGGTCGATGATCGTGTCTTCGATTCCGCAGCGAGGATGCAGGCCCATGGCCATCGCCATCATGTTGAACGGCAATACGTTCTTCAGCAGCGACTCCGCCGTGAGCGTGCAGCCGTCCGGCGCGCGATGAACGAAGTTGGAGAAGTTGAACGGGTTCGGCCCGTCGAAGCCCCCGCCAATACCGATCCACGTCAGGTTGAGCGGACCCTTGTAGGCACCCTTGCGCACGAGGCGATCGAGTGTCTCGAGCGCATGGATGCCCGTGAGCTGGAAGTGCGGCTGGATCCCCGAAGCCTGCAGGCGCCGCAGGTGTTCCTCGACCCATGCCGGGCCGGCGGGCACCGTCATTTCGCTATAGGCGGTCATCAACGCAGGGTTAGACAACGAGGTGCCTTCCAGGTACTCGGGATAGAGCAACTCCATGATGTTCATCTGCGTGGTGTTGATCGCGACCGTCACCTGATCGGGCTTCGGGTCGAGATTAGCGAGCATGTGGCGCGTGTCGTCGGACAGCCACTTGGCGGCCTGACCGTCGTCTTCCGGTGCAAATGAGATCGAGCCGCCTACCTGGATGATCATGTCCGGCACGGCCGCGCGCACACCCGCGATGAGTTCGTTGAATTTCGACAGGCGCTTGGAGCCCTTGCCATCCAGTTCACGTACGTGCAGGTGCAGGACAGTCGCGCCGGCGTTGTAGCAATCGACGGCCTTCTGGATCTGCTCCTCCATCGTCACCGGAATATCTTCCGGAAAGTCGTCGGGCATCCATTCCGGGCCGTACGGAGCGGTCGTGATGACAACCTTGTCCTGGTTCTCGGGGTGCAGCGAATCGTCGAGGAATTGCATCGTATTCTCCAATTAGGTGACGGTATTCCGACGCTCCCGGCACGGCTGGCCGCATGAAAACTGGTCGAAATATGATGAACCGTTGAGATCGCACGATACGGCAATCCTGCGTTACACTTTTGTGATTGGGCGCCATCCTTTTAGGATTTCATGCCACTACGCGTTAACACCGGTATGTGCGCGCGGGAGGCATTTTCATGACCGGACGGCAAGGCGCTGCCCTTAAGATGCGCGCGGAGGCATAACGATGGAAACGATGCTGCGCTCGGTAGCCATGAGCGGCTATTTCGATGTGACACGGCGGGTTGGATTGAACCCGGTCGAGCTTGCACAGCAGGTCGGGATCGATACCGCAGCGCTTGCGAATCCGGACGATCGCATTCCGGCCGCCGCCGCGTGCCGGCTGCTGGAACTGACGGCCGAAAAGGCGTCATGCCCGACTTTCGCGCTGCAGATGGCCGAAACCCGGCAGAAGTTCGGTACCGGTGTGATCAATGTTCTGCTCGCGCATAAGCGCACGCTGCGCGAGGCATTGCTGGCCGCAGCCGAATACCGGCATTTACTGAACGAAGCCCTGGCTGTGCATGTCGAGGACGCGGGTGAAACGGTCACCATCCGGGAAGAACTGATCGTCGAACCAGGTACCCCGACGAATCAGGCGATCGAGCTCACGGTCGGCGTGCTCGGGCGCCACTCCAGCGCCCTGCTAGGCAATCACTGGAAACCGCGCTCGGTCCATTTCGTTCATCAAGGACCCAAAGATCTGACGTTTCATCGACGGTTCTTCGGCTGTCCGCTGGAGTTCGGGAGCGATTTCAATGGCTTCGTGTGTGCAGCTGCCGATCTGGACTACCCGAACCCCGCCGCTGACCCGGAACTCGTGCGCTATGCCGAGAGCCTCGCCGACTCGCTCAACGTGACGGGTGCCGACTCGATCGCGCTGGAAGTGCGCAAGGCGATCTACCTGCTACTACCCCTCGAGCAGGCCACCGTGGAACGGGTTGCCCGCCATTTGCGTCAGAGCGTTCGAACCATGCAGCGCCAGCTCGAACTGGCGCATACCAGCTTCTCGCGTCTGGTGGAGGAGGTCAGATGCGAACTTGCCGTGCGCTACATGAGCAACCCGCGCTATCCAATCGGGCGGGTTTCGGCACTGCTGGGCTATTCACAGCAGGGCTCTTTCACCAACTGGTTCAATTCACGCTTCGGCGTGACCCCGCGCGACTGGCGCAACAGCCATTTGAAATGATGGCACTGCGCATTGAGCCTTCGATGGTTTCGCTAGTAAGTACGTCATCGAATCAACCCAAGCTCGCAACCGCAAACCACCAGGACGACCGGCGCGCCAGTGGGCACGCCTTGCACGGAGTCATTTGAAACGCTGTCAGGCGGCGAGTTGAGGTTGCTCATACCGGACAATGGTCCAGTCATGTGCCACTTTGCGTCGCCGCCGCCACACGTGATTGACCTTATCTGGTCTTCGACCTCACAGGCGCTCGAACACTGCGGCAATACCTTGGCCACCGCCAACGCACATCGTCACAAGCGCGTAGCGGCCACCGATGCGTTGCAGTTCGTAGATCGCTTTGGTAGCGAGAAACGCGCCCGAGCAGCCGATTGGATGACCCAGCGCAATCGCGCCGCCGTTCGGGTTGGTCTTTTCCATGTCGAACTCAAGTGCGCGCGCCACCGCGATGGCCTGCGCTGCGAACGCTTCGTTGCTCTCGATCACGTCGATCTGGTCGAGCGTAACGCCACCTTTCTTGAGCGCCAGCTTCGTGGCGGGGATCGGGCCTTCGCCCATGATGTCGTTGGGCACCCCGGCCACCGCGTAGGACACCAGTCGCGCAATCGGCTTGTGGCCCGCCGCGGCCGCCACTGCCGCGTCGGCGAGCACGAAAAAGGCCGCGCCATCATTGATGCCCGAGGCGTTGCCCGCGGTCACCGAGCCGTCCTTCTTGAACGCCGGCTTCATCTTGGCCAGCGTCTCCATGGTCGTGGTGGACTTCACGTGCTCGTCAGTGTCAAAGATCACCTCGCCCTTCCTCGTCTGCTTGACGATGGGGACGATCTGCGATTTGAAGCGCCCTTCGGCAATCGCCTGCGCCGCTCGGCGGTGCGACTCCACCGCCAGCGCATCCTGCTGCTCGCGCGTAATGCCCCATTTTGTCACCAAGTTCTCAGCCGTGATACCCATGTGGCCCACACCGAACGGGTCAGTCAGCGTGGCGACCATGGTGTCGATCATTTTGGTGTCGCCCATGCGCGCGCCACTGCGCATTGCGGTGGACAGATAGCCGCCGCGGCTCATCACCTCAACCCCTCCGCCGACGCCGTAGTCGCAATCGCCGAGCAGGATGTTCTGCGCTGTCGTCACGATGGCCTGCAGGCCAGACGAACATAGGCGATTCACCGACATCGCCACCGAATCCATAGGTAGCCCGGCCTGGATGGCCGCCACGCGCGCCACGTAAGCGAAGCGGCTCTCGGTGGGAATCGTGTTTCCAACGGTCACGTAATTGATCGCCGTCGGGTCAACGCCGGCGCGCGTGATCGCCTCCCTCATCACGGTGCCGGCCAGCTCCGCCGGTTCAATGTCGGCGAGCGATCCGCCGAAAGTTCCGATCGCCGACCGGGCCGCGCCCAATACCACGACATCACGCTTGCTCACGATTACTCTCCTTGCAATTGAATGACAATAGTTGCCCCGTGGACTAGTCGATATATTACCTGGGTCGTTCTGGACAGTCTCTGACACTCAACGAGGGAGTACCTGGCCTCAATGCTTGCGGTGTACGACAGAGCGAGAATCAGGAACTGCGCCTGCTTACGCAGCAGGGTGTGCTTTAGGCCGACTACGGACATCTGACAATTCTCAACACGCCGTCGGTCCGGCACATGACCCGGGGCGCGCACAAGCGTCAGACCACCTTGCGTTCGATCATTCAGACGGCCTTGCGCAGGAAGCCCTGATTTCCACCGTTGCGGTTGGGCGCGAAGCCGTTGGCCAACAGGGTCTCTTCCGCCGTGTCGTAGAACACGCCTATTTTGCTGATCGCGCGCGCCTGCCGGGCAGTGGCCACCTCGCGGCCGAACTCACGCGAGATACGCACCAGTTGCTCGATCTGCTCGACTGAGCTCATCTTCTTCGTGCGTGTCTGGTTCCAGAGGCAGTCCTCGGTGCCACAGCGCACGTGCAGGCCCATTGCAATGCCGATCATGTTGACCGCCAGCACGTTGCGCACTGAGCTCTCCACCGTCAGCACCGCGCCGTCCGGCGTGGCGCGCACGAAGTTGGCCAGGTTGTAGATATTCGGTGCGTCCATGCCGCCGCTGATCGCCACCCAATTCATGACCAGAGGGCCCTTGTAGATACCGCGCCGGATCAACCGCTCAACCGACTCGAAGCTGTTGATGTTGTAGCACTGGAAGGCGCTCTGGATGCCGGCTTCGCTCAGGCGGCGGATGTGCTCCTCGGCCCAGCCGGGCTGCGCTGGCACTGTCATCTCCTTGTAGGCGTTGTAGATCGCAGGAATTTCCCTGGATGTGCCCTTGAAATCCGCCAGCTCTGCATGTTCGGTGACGTTCATCTGCGAGGTATTGATCGTCACCGTGACCTGCTCGGGCTTGGGATCGAGCTCGGCCAGCATATGGCGCGTGTCGTCGCTCAGCCACTTGGCCGCGGCCCCTTCGGTCTCGGGCGCGAAGCTGATCGAGCCGCCCACCTGGATGACCATCTCGGGCACCGCATTGCGCACGCCGGCAATCAGCTCGTTGAACTTCGACAGGCGCTTGCTGCCTTTGCCGTCGAGTTCGCGCACATGTAGGTGCAGCACGGTAGCGCCGGCGTTGTAGCAGTCCACCGCCTTCTGGATCTGCTGCGCCATCGTGACAGGAATGTCCTCGGGAAAGTCGGAGGGCAGCCAACCCGGGGCATAGGGTGCGGCCGTAATGATGAGAGGTTGCTGGTTTTCAGGGTAAAGGGAACCGTCGAGAAAGTTCATGTCATGTCTCCAAAGGCAGGTTGGGAGTAAGGAAGGAAATAGGAGGATGGGGCTGGCGAGCCCGGCGCTCAGTACGCTTATCGCCGACAATTCCGGCTCACTCCAACTTGCGCGGGGCGGACCAGGAGTCCATCACCGTCGCTGCGTGCTACGTTTGTCCCAGATCGCAACGCCGCTGGTTTCCCGCTGCAGCATCTGCGGATCACCGATGTGGTCACAGCAAATGCCCATAGCCGATGAGATATCCCATCGCCACAATGCGAAGCAGCCAGCGCGAAACTCGTGGCGTGAAGAGAATTTTCTGGCGCCGTGTCCAAAGGTGCTTGTCACACCGCGCCACGACTTGACCGCCCGCGACAGCACAATTGCGGTCCTCTGCTTAGCTGCCAGCCATCTGTGAAAGAGGAACGGTCACGGCCAAAGGTATGGGACACCGTGAGACAGTGGCGATGCTGATCTCGTCGCACTGTTGAGGGACTGACGCTTTCGGCGAGCAAATGAGCATGTTTGTTTGAAGCGTCTCCGTGACCAGCTACTCCTTGCTCAGACTGCAGTGCCGGTGCTCAGGGTGCCGGCGAGGACTGGCGCCACATCCAGCTTCACATTGGAGATCTGGGCCGCATCCGCGTCATAACTGCGCATTGCGATGACAAAAAACACCGCGGCCAATATACTGAAGAGAGGAATGACTGTGAGTGCCTGCTGCAAACCCCATTGGTCGGACAGGACACCCGCCAGGAACGGACCCACGGCTAGGCCAAACACGTTTTGAAACAGGGAAAGTACGGCCGCGCCGGTAGAGCGCACACCTGGGTGAACGACGTCCATGGCAACGCCGGCGACCACACCGACGGTGCAGTTCATGAAAAAACCGCCAAGAACGATCAGCTTGAACTGTGCATCACCCGTATATGTGCCGCCAAACGCCACCACGAAGATCACCGATGTGACCAGGCACAGCACGGATAGCACGGGCAGCTTGTTGCGCGGCTTGCGACGTGCCAGGCATCCCGCCACGATGCCCCAGAACGTGCAACCAAAGGCACCGACCAATACCACCACCGCCGCCGCCTTGCCTGCAGCCTCCGGTGCCATGCCTTGGAAACGGTTGAGGTAGCTGGGCAGCCACGACCAGATCGCCGACACGGTGATCAGTTGAGTCGACGCTCCAGCGCAGACCCACAGCAGCGTGCGCGTGCGCGCCAGCGTGCCAAAGATGTGCTTGAGCGCCCCACCCAGAGACTGGGTCACCTGGTTCGAGCTTGGCGTCAGTGCCACCGTCTTGTAGTCGCGCACGAGCAGATAAAGCCATGCCAGCACGAGCCCAGGTACACCGACCACACCAAAGGCGGCCTTCCAGCCCCACCTGGCCGCGATCATCCCCCCCAACACCACACCCAGCACTGAACCCAGCGCTGGCGCAGCGTAGAAGGCGCCGAGCGCGGCGCTCCGCAAGCGATTGGGAAACAGTGTTGAGATAAGGGCTACTCCTACCGAACCATAGCCGGTTTCACCAACCCCCACCATCGCACGCGCCACAAACAATTGACTGTAATTGGCCGTGAACATGCACGAGATCGTGGCCAGGCTCCAGGTGATAGCCATCACCACGATGCTCTTTACACGGCCCATGCGGTCTGCCACCAGCGCTACCGGCAATCCCCCGACCCCTACCACGATGGCAATGATGGAAACCAGGGAACCCAGCTGTTTGTCACTCAGGTTCCATTCGCTCTTGATGTGGGGAAATAGTGAGACGATCACCTGTCGGTCGAGAAAATCGAAAAACATAAGCGCGAAGGTCATCGCGAATGCAAACCAGGCTTGCCGTCTGCTCGTCAGGTAATCGTCGTTGTTGCGGGCCTCCGGGCGATCGGGTATCACGTTCATGCTCGTCTCCTAATATTTTTAAAATACCGGCCACGGTCCTGGCGCCTCGCGCGTTCAGACGGCCTTGCGCAGAAAGCCCTGATTACCACCGTTGCGGTTGGGCGCGAAGCCGTTGGCCAGCAGGGTCTCTTCCACTGTGTCGTAGAACATGCCAATCTTGCTGATCGCGCGCCTGCTGGGCGGTGGCCATCTCGCGGCCGAACTCGCGCGAGATGCGCACCAGTTGCTCGATCTGCTCGACTGAGCTCATCCTCTTCGTGCGCGCCTGATTCCAGATGTTGTCCGCGATGCCGCAGCGCACGTGCAGGCCCATTGCAATGCCCATCATGTTGACCGGCAGCAGGCTGCGCATTGAGCTCTCCACCGTCAGCATCGCGCCATCCGGCGCGTAAGGCATCCAGGGAAGGTCTTCATCATTGAGACAACCCGTATCGATCGTTTCAAACAACCTGTCGCGCATTCCTCATAGAAAATCCCACGCCTTCGATGCGTGGCTCGGGCACTGTCGTCTTCAAATCCCGCAGACCTGATCCCTTTTTCCCCGCCAGTGGCACTTGGCCATCGTTCGGTCATGAGAGTTCGCGAATGAACTCATCGGCACGCGGCCACTCGCCATGGCCCGAGGCCGGATTCAGATGCCCGACCTCGCCGAGTTCGACGAAGCGACTGCCCCACGCCTGCGCGAACTCACGGGCGCGATCGAGACGCGTCAGAGGATCGTTGCTGCCTGCCGCAACGATGCTCGGAAACGGCAATGTGCCGCGCGGGATCGGCAGCCAGCCATGCTCTTTCAGTGCGTCGATCTCCGGGTAGCCTGCCGGCATAGGGGTCTCGAGATCCGCGGGTGCCGCAAGCAGTGCGCCGCGCACCTCGCGTGTCGCACCCCGTGCCGCCCAATGGGCGACCATCATCGCGCCGGCGCTATGCGCCACGATAGTCACCGGGCCCTCGATGCCGGCCAGAGCGCGGTCGATCGCGTCGACGCGGGCCGCACAGCTCAGCTTGTGGTGCTCAAGCGGGGCGACGCTGCATACACGAGGCAGCTTCGCCGCCAGCAGGGTCTGCCAGTGGTTCGGCACATGCTCACGCAGGCCGGGGACGATGACAACGGTTGGCGTCATAGAGTTCATGTCGATCATTCGGTAAGGCCTGTCACCCATGAGGGTGATGCGTTCCATCTTGCGGTGGCACGGCGGTTAATCCATCACTGCGTAGTGCCGGGTTGAGCGGCTGTCCCGGAACGCAACAGTGTCTTTCTTCCAGCGAAAACGCGCGTGACATAGTGTTAGTGCGACGGGTTTCCCCCGCTTGACAATACATGACAGGGACTTATCATTTCGTGCCAATCTTCTATTCAGTTCTCCGATGTCTTCCCTTGTCCGCGCTGCGAGCCTGACCAACTATAGCGAGGTCGCTCGTGCAGCCGGACTGGACCCGGTGCGCATGCTCCTTGACGCCGGGTTAAGTCCGGACGTGTTGCGCGAGCCGGACCTCATGATTCCAGTAGAGCGTGTCGGACAACTGCTCCAGGCGTCCGCAACCCTGTCAGGCAACGAGAGTTTCGGACTATGCATGGCCGAGTCGCGCCTCTTGTCCAACCTCGGGGCCGTAGGATTGCTGATCCGCGACCAGGCAACGCTGCGCGACTCGCTCGACATGCTGATGCGCTACCAGACCTTGCTCAACGGCGCGCTGTCGCTGGCGGTCGAGGAATGCGGCGAACTGGTCATCATTCGCGAGGCGATAATTGCTGGCAGTGCGCATCAGCCCACGCGCCAAAGGGTTGAACTGGCGCTGGGTGTCATGGTGCGGTTGATACGCCAGCTCCTCAAGACCGACTGGCAGCCGCGGCGGGTATGCTTCGAACATCCGGCGCCGCGCGACGCTGGTCCACACCAACGGTTTTTTGGCGGTTGCGTCGAGTTTGGCTATGACTTCAACTGCATCGTCTGCTCGAAGGCAGATCTCGACGCACGCAACCCGTCAGCAGATCCGGCGATGGTGCGCTACGCGCAGCAGTTGCTGGACGCGTCTGTCATGTCGCAGCAGGCGACCATGCTTGAGGACGTGCGGCGTACGATCCTGCTGCTGTTACCCAGTGGGCGCTGCGGCATCGAACAGGTGGCCAAGCACCTCGGCGTGGTGTGCCGCACGGTCCAGCGCCGGCTGGAGGAACAGGGACAGAGCTTCTCGTCGATCCTGAACGATATCCGCAAGGAACTCAGTACGCGTCATGTCATCGAGAGCGATCGTCCGTTGACCGAGGTGGCGACCCTGCTCGGTTTTTCCGCGCCGAGCGCATTCTCCCGCTGGTATCACGCGCAATTCGGTTGCAGCCCCAAGGACAGCCGGGCGACACGCGACGCAGTGCGCCGACAGTCGACCGGCGAGGCTCGCTAGCGCGTCGTGCGGTGCGTCCCCTGGCGCTTCGCGAGACCACCGTATGACAGCGCTGTATCGATGAACCCCCGCACGCAAGGCGAATACTCGCGAACACGATACGCCACTGCGAGTTCGACCTGATCTTTGAAATCGCTTACAGGTTTGAACACCACGCCAGGTTGGGCGAACCCCCGGATGGATTGAGGCACGAGCGCCACGCCGTAGCCCGCCGACGCCATGCTGACCGCCGTAATGAAATCGTTGACCCGATACTCCGGTTGCGCATCGAACCCACCGATGCTGCCGAGTCTGGCGAGATCTTCCGCAAAGCCGGCCGCCTCATTGAACTGCGGCGCAATGAATGACACCCCCCGCAACTGGGAAGCCTTCACGGCTTTCACGCGCACGAGGGGGCTGTCCGCCGGCAGGGCAATCAGCAAGCGTTCGCTCTGAACGACTTTGGCTGTGACACCGTCGGGATAGTGCGCGCGGGGCCGAATGAAACCGACATCGATGGTCCCGTCCGACAAACGTTCCAGTTGCGTCGGTGTTTCCATTGCCACGATGTGCATGCGAACGTCCGGGCTCGCCATCCTGAATGTCTTGAGCGTATCGGGCAGCAGCCCGGTCGTGACCGCCGAGCCGATATAGCCGAGCGCAACGTGACCTGCCTCTCCTCTTGCTGCCAGACGCCCGATGCGGTCGGCTCGCTCCAGTTGCCGCAGTGCGGCCTTGGCTTCGAGCAGAAATACGTCGCCTGCATTGGTTAGCGTGATTGCCGCGCGTTTGTTGCGGTTGAGCAGTCGTACGCCGAGATCGGTTTCGAGCCGCTTGATCTGCAGGCTGAGCACCGATTGAGCGATATCGAGCCGGTCGGCTGTGCGAGCGAAGTGCAAATCTTCGGCCAATGCGACGAATAGATTGAGTTGCCGGCAATCGATCATCTTTAATCTCGATTTACGAATAAAAACGCAGTTTATACGTGTTTAACGAATCCTGGATAAGGAGTCAAATAGCCACACTTTCTTCCCAAGGACATCTTCATGAGCTCCGTCACCGCATTTCCGATGGCCGCACCGGTCGATTCACAACTGAAGTTTTCGATCGAGTGTCACCCGCATCACGAACGCTTGCGTCACATCACGGTGCGGCCTGACGCGTTGCAGAAATTCTTCTCTTCGGTCAAAGACATCGACCTACAGAACCTCGAGTACGTACCGTTCATGCGCTTTATGCTCGCGGACGCGCTCGAGCGCGCAGTCGGCAACGGTTTCGCCTCAGCACTTCGGCAACTCGTGCGGGACCGTTCCGCCGGAGGATTCACCTTGGGCATCCAGGACGCAACCACCGATCCTCGCGATTTCGTCCGATTCGGAACGGCAGTTGGACACTTGCTCGGACCGGCGAATCACGATGCTATGTCCGGCACGTACTACGCTCGCTTTCTCGTGAAGGACACCGACGACAGCGACTCCTATCTACGTCAGGCATACCGGCTGTTCACGCTGCACACGGACGGAACCTTTGTCGAAGAGCCGACAGAATGGCTGCTCATGATGAAATTCGCGGAAGAGAACGCGGTCGGGGGCGAGTCGCGTTTCATGCATATCGACGACTGGAGCGAGCGCGATACGTTCCTCAACGATCCACTCGGCACCCGGCCATTTCTCTACAAGGCGCCGGGTTCGAAGAACGTCGACGCGCAGGTCGAGCGCCCCGTGTTCTTCCAGAACGAGTATGGTTTGGCGATGTCGTTCATCGATCAATTCGTGCAACCCCGTTCATCAGCCGAAGCGGTTTATCTGCACGACTTGTCGGCGTCAATGGAAGCGTCGTCCGCGACGCGCGAAGTGCCGCTTCCCGTGGGCGACCTCGTGGTGCTCAACAACTATTTCTGGCTGCATGGCCGGGCGCCGTTCCAGAAGCATCCCGCGCTTCATCGTGAACTAATGCGCCAACGCGGAGTGTTCGCAAAATGACAACCGTCCAGCATCACCGAGGTTATGACGCGGACGTCCTTATCGTGGGCGGTGGCATCGTCGGCGTCTCGACGGCCATGCAACTGATCGAACGTCATCCGGGCCTGAGCGTGCTGCTGCTCGAGAAGGAGGCCTCACTCGCAGCTCACCAGTCCGGGCACAACAGCGGCGTGATTCACGCCGGCGTGTATTACGCGCCGGGAAGCCTCAAGGCCGAGTTCTGCAGGCAAGGCGCCGCCGCGACCTATGAGTTCGCCCGCCGCCATGACGTGCCGGTCGAGCAATGCGGCAAGCTGATCGTCGCGACCGAAGACGTCGAAGTCGAACGGCTGAATGCGCTCTACGCACGTTGTGAGCAGAACCGGCTCGAACCGCAGATGCTCGATGAAGCGGCGTTAAGGGAGCTCGAACCGCGCATCGCGGGTCGTGCGGCGATCCGCGTGGCAACGAGCGGCATTGCGGACTATCCGGCCATGACCGCGACGATGGCCCGACTCGCGCAGGAGCGGGACGCGCAGATTCTGCTGAACCAGCGTGTGGACGCGCTCCACGAGGACGAAAACGGCATTACCGCGGAGACGTCGGGCGGCCGCTTCCGGGCAAAGCACGCCATCGTCTGCGCAGGCCTGATGGCGGATCGCCTCGCGAAGATGTGCAATGTCGATCTTGATTTTCGGATCGTGCCGTTTCGCGGCGAATATTATCGGTTGCCGGCGGACAAGAACGACATAGTGAAACACCTGGTCTATCCAGTACCCAACCCCGCCCTGCCTTTTCTCGGCGTGCACCTGACGCGCATGATCGGAGGATATATCACGGTGGGTCCAAACGCCGTGCTGGCGCTGGCGCGCGAGGGCTATCGCTGGCGCGACGCAAGCCTGAAGGATCTCGCCGGCATGGCAGCGTTCCCGGGCTTCTGGAAGATGCTCGGAAAGCATGGTGCATCGGGGCTTGTCGAGATGCGCAACTCGCTTTGGAAACAGGGCTATCTCGAACTGTGCCGCCGGTATTGTCCGGAACTCGCGCTATCTGACCTCGAGCCTTACCCGTCCGGCGTACGCGCGCAGGCCGTGATGGCAGATGGCAGCATGGTGCATGACTTCCTGATCCGTTCATCGCAGCGCAGCCTGCACGTCTGCAACGCGCCTTCTCCGGCGGCGACCTCTGCGTTGCCGATCGGCGCCTATCTCGTTGACGAGTTCGACAAGCGTTTCGATCTTGCTCCACTTATCCGCCCACACTCGACAGACCGGGTACATGGTCTAGCGATCGGGTAAGCAGACGGCTGGATGATGCTGTGCATTTGAGATCGAAGGGGTGCGCCGTCCGGTCGTCAGTCGGCGCCACCTTCCAGTAGAGGCGATGCATGCATGATCATCACCGCGGGTCTGAGCGAGAACCATCGCTCGCAGCGATATTCGTTCAAGGTAAAGCAATATGGAGCGCGCCTGTGAGTGCTCTGCGCCATGCGTATGACTTTGGGTCGTGGCCAGTGCGCACGGTGCATGCTGCGACTCAAGCCGCGGTATATCGAGCTGGGACAAGAGTCTGAGGCTCGGCCGATTCAATTCAGAAACTCACCAGTCGGGACTACCTTGCGCGGAGCCGGCAAAAAATCCATGAATGCGTAACCACGACGTGATCGTCCATTCACGTGCGCTTTCATCCGTTCGGGCAGATAGCGATTATTAACGCGGCGTGCTGATTACGCCGCAGACGCAAGTACGTCACTTGCCGCGGGTACCGGGTTCCGCACGACACTCATCGTGGATCGCTTCGCATCAGGTGGAAAGACGCACCACGAACCGTCGTCGTGTCGAAAGAAAACGATCGCGATCGGGCCGGCAGGTTGAGTGATCTCCACGCATACGGAACGCCACGGCCTTTGCCGCGATTGGCTGAACCGCGTAACTCGGGCGCTACCCATCAAATCCTGACCAAGCCACTTTTCAACCAGGACGCTCAACGACCTTTCCCGGGTACTCATTTGCTCCTCCAACCATTTAAACGCCCGATACGAACTGCGTCGTACCACTTGTTCCGGGCGGCGGTCGATCACGCCGCCCAACCACTGACACGCTGCTTCGCCTCGTTTTATGCGTCGCGTGGTGATCTTGCACCGGGGCACTGACTTTAGAATAGTTCCTGAAATTAAACATGTCGACATTATTTATTTATCGTGATCCAACGAACGATAGCGCTTCACCGCGTCATGCCTTTTAAAATAGGGCATCCCCTCGATCCCCGGTAAGTGGGTCTACCTCTTCGGACGATGGATCGGGCCGGCCAGAGAGGAGACTTCATGCTGCGAGCTAAACGCGACGTGGCAGAAGTCAAAGCATTTTTCAGGAAGGCCATCAAGCGTCAGGTGCTGCCGAAAACCATCACACTCGATGGCTATGCGGCCTCGCACGGGCCCGTGCGCGAGATGAAGGCCGGCGGCTTGCTTCCAGCCGCGACCGAGGTCAGATCTGCGAAATATCTCAATAGCGCGACTGGCAAAAGGCTGACGGGTGGGACTGGCCGCACCAGCTGTTGCCTGCGAAGTTACGCGAGGCCGGCCTCCTCGATTTCTCGCGAGCGGCGGTCGATTCGTCGTCGGTGCGAGCCGTTGGGGCGGGCGAAAAACTGGCCCGAACCCTACAGATCGCTCGCGACCCGGTTCCAAACATCACATCCTCGTCGATGCGAACGGCGTCCCCATCAGTGCCATCCTGGCCGGTACGACGTCAAATGACGGCATCAGCCCTCAACCGGGAGATTTGCTCACCGGACAGCCCGAGCAACGTCTGGAGCACGTCGTCCGTGCCTTCCCCCAGCCGGGGCGGCGCGCTTCGTACCGGCAGCCGCGCGCCGTCGAAGCGATAGGGCGGAGCGAGGACTTGCGTGCTGCCAACCTCCGGATGCGGATACGTCGTCACGAGCCCGGCGTCCGTCGCGCGCTTCGAGGTCAGCGCTTCGTGAAGCCCGAGGACTTCACCGCATGGAACGCCAGCCCGCGTCAGACGGTCGAGCAGAATACGGCGCTCTCTTCGTCCGATCTCGCGATCGATTTCGGGCACCAGCACCGCCCGATTCGCGGCGCGGCCGATATTGGTCTGGAAGCGATCGTCCTCGGCAAGATCGGGCCGTTCGATCACCTCGCGGCAAAAGCGTACAAACTGGTTATTGTTGCCGACCGTGATGACGAGCGGCCCGTCCGCGGCATCGAACACACCATAAGGGACGATTGAAGGGTGCGCGTTTCCGTAACGCGGCGTGTCCTCACCCGTGATCAGCGCTTCCATCCCGCAATACGAGGTGATCATCAGTCCGCAATCGAACAGCGCCATTTCGATGTGGTGCCCCTTGCCGGTTCGTTGACGCTCGAAGAGCGCCGCCAGAATGGCCTGTGCCGAGTGCATCCCGGTGAACATGTCGACTGCTGCGATCCCGAACTTCAACGGGGGCTGGCTGGCCTCGCCGTTGAGCGCCATCAGCCCGGCCTCGCCCTGAACGACCAGATCGTAGCCGGGACGTGCGGCTTCCGGTCCCGTGCGGTCGTAGCCGGAAATCGAGCAGTAGATCAGGTCCTCGTGGTCCTGCTTCAGTTGCTCGTATCCGAGACCCAGCTTCTCCATGCCGCCGAACTTGAAGTTCTGGATCACGACGTCGCTCTTCTGAGCCAAATCCCGCGCGATCTGCTGGCCCTCGGCCATTTGCAGGTCGAGGCTCACAGAGCGCTTGTTGCGGTTGACGCTATTGAAATAGGCCGTCTCGGTCGATCCTATGCGCAAGCCCCAATCGCGCGTGTCGTCGCCGCGTTTCGGGTGCTCGACCTTGATGACTTCGGCGCCGAGGTCGCCCAGCACCATGGCACACCAAGGGCCCGCCAGCACGCGGGAAAGATCGAGTACGCGCACGCCCGCAAGCGGCAGCGAAGGATTCAGGTTTGACATGGCAAGTCCGTATTTGCAGAAGTTTCTGGTGAATAGCAAGCGAAGGCGCTTTTACCGGCGTGAATGAGCAGTCGTACCGCGACGTAGGGCCGCGAAAGCACCCGTACAGCGCCCACGCGATGCGCAAGGATCGCCTCGCTCATGGCTCCATCCGGCCGAGGGTGACGTAACGGTCCAAATGATGGTCTTCGTCGCCCAGTTGATGGTCGATCATGACGAGACGCTTGGCATAGTGCGCGAGCGGTAACTCCCAGGTCATGCCGATACCGCCATGCGACTGAATGCATTCCTCGGCCACCCGTGCACCGATGCGGCCGACAGCGCGCACTCGCGCGCCGTACGCTCGGAGCCGAACGCAGCGGCGGCGTTGATGACCGCCGAACGAGCCTGTTCGATCTCCAGCAGCATGTCGGCCATGCGGTGCTGCAACGCCTGGAAGCTGCCGATCACCGCACCGAACTGCTTGCGCGTGCGAAGGTATTCGAGCGTGAAGTCTTTCGCAACGTCCATTGCGCCAAGTGCTTCCGCGCAGAGCGCCAGCACGCCAAAGCCCACGCTGTGTTCGAGTGTCGCGAATCCCGCGTCCTGCGCACAGAGCAATGCGTCGTCGCCGAGGCATACCTCGTCGAGGACGACTTCGGCGGCCCGTCCACCATCGATCTTGCGATAACCCTCGAGTCTTTCATACCGGCCGGATGCTGTGCAGAGCACAAAGCTCGCCCCGGCGTAAGCGGCGTAGCTGGACCATCAAGGCGGACCTCTCGGAACATGGACGTCAGAAAACGTCCAGTCGATGAGGTTCGCCACGCCGGCAGCACGCTCAGCCGCGCCGCGCTTCCGCGATGTGACACCACCGGCCAATGAGGTACACCGTCAAGGGCAGGACTGCCGCGAGCGGAAGCCAGCGCAAGGCACCTTGAAGACCAACCGCGTCCGCTATCACGCCGGTGAAAAAGGGACCCGCTGCGAGGCCCAATATATTATTGAACAGCGTCAGTGTGGCGAACGCCGAACCATGAATAGACGACGGCGTGGCTCCGGCAATGATCGCGCTACATGTACCGAACGAACTGGCAAGGAAGAACACTGCGGGCACAAGGAGCGCGAGCTGCATAGTGCCCGGTGGCAAGCGGAACGCGATCGCCAGCAGGATGCCTAGCACGAGGCAATAACCAATGGCCATGTTCCACCTCTTAAGCGACGAGTCCCCGCTGATCCGGTCGGTCATCACACCGCACAGGAGTTGGCCCATACCGCTGACAAGGACAAGGCCGGCCGCCACCACGGCGGCCTTGCTGACAGGCATGTCCCAGTAGCGATTCAGGTAGCTGGGCAGCCACACGAAAAGAGTACCCTGAATGAAGATCTGCAGGGCGCTGCCGAGGTACGCACAAAAAACGGAACTGGACGGAAACAGGCCAGAGAAAAGCGCTCGTGGTGTCAGTTTCACACGCTCGTACGCCGGCGTTCCGCTCGCATTGTCCGGATGCGCGCGCGCGAGTCTTTTTTCCGTGACTACGAAGAAGTAAATGATCACCAGCACAAAACCAAAGATCGCCATCAGACCCATCGACCAGCGCCAGCTAAAGCGCGTCGCAATGATGCCGGAAAGCGAAACACCGAGCACGGACCCAAACGCGGCGGCAGACGTAAAGCCCCCGGCAATAGTCGAGCGCAGGTGCTTTGGAAAGATGCTCACGAGCATCGCGAGTCCGACACTTCCGTAGGCAGCCTCGCCGACACCAACGAAGATGCGTGCGACGAACATCTCGTGGTAGCTGCTGGCAATCGCACACCCGAGCGTGGCAAGACTCCACAGCGCAGCCATCAGTGCAATGCTTTTGACACGTCCCCAGCGGTCCGCCATTATGGAAAATGGCAGGGTCAGCACGCCGACCGCCAACGGCACCACGCCGCTGATCGAACCGAGCTGTGTATCGGACATCTGCCACTGCACTTTCAAGATCGGAAACAAGGCATTGAGCGCCTGCCGCGACATGTAGTCAGACAGCAAAAGGCAAAACATCAATGCAAATACCACCCACGCGTAAGCTCGGGCACCACTGGTAGCCGCAGCCGGCTCGACCGGCACTGCGTTACTTGTATAAAGGTTCAATTCTGTCTCCTCCGATGATTCACTAGATTTATATTGAATCGTGCCGCCTGATGTCGTCTGGCCCATGTGAAGCAAGACCTCTAAGCCGAGATCATCAGTAGTTTCTGCTGGCCGCCAGCATCGCCGGACGCTTTCTTTGTGTCGCCGTGCGCGCTTTGGATTTCGACGCTTATTTCAAGCATCTTGATGAATTGTGTGATGACGTTGACGTTAGCTCGTTTTGCTCCTCGATCAGAATCGGGTGTTCACCGGAAAGTCAATGCTTGGCTGCTGCAGCGGAGAACGAGTCGTACATCGACTCTGCCAGTCACATGCACCGCGCGGGAAAGTTCGACGATTGACCGCACACAGAACGAAGGCGCTCGCCAGCACGAACGACCTCCGTTTAAGGATTGCGCCATGGTCTTCCTTGCCGCCGCAAAGCTCCAGACGACGCACGTTGATTTCAGGATAGCATCGACAGTAATTTTTGGCGACATTAATTATAATCCGCACGCAAAACGTCACACCTGCGCGCAGAGGCGAATTGTTACGGAGCGGTGTAAACCCGAAGCGAAGCTAAGGTTCGTGCTATTGATTGCACGACGAAATGATCATCGACCAGGATTTCTCGCGCTGGATCGAGCCGCTCGGGTGCAAGTAAAGTTCGAGCGTGCGTGGCCTGATCAAGAGGATCGGCATGGTGAACTGCGTGTCCGCGAATCCGCTGATGCGGGAGCACTGGATCATCGACTACCGCATCAAGGATCCAGACGGCGACGGCAAGACAAAACGGGATTACGTGCGCGGCATCCTGACTCACCTGATTCATTGTCAGCGCCGGTCTTTCTGTCGAATCCCGATGGATATCTGGTACATCGCGCTCGTCCCGATGCTGTTCGTCGAGTCGCTGAAGAAGAACGACTATTGCCCGCTATGCTTCCACCAACATGTGGACGACTCGGGCGCAAGGTCCCACCGGCGCAAATCAAACAACTGAAGGTGCTCGTATGCGGTGTCCGGTCTTAGGTGAGCGTACCCAGTATGAAGAAAAAATGGATGAGCGCGAAGCGAAGTCAATTCCGGCGACATGCCGTCCCCACTCGCCACGGAGTCCTCAAAAAAATGGAACCCACGCAACCAGGATTCAACCGTCCTAAGCACGCAGGGAGCGCCTCACAATAAAGAGGTAGCCGCTACTTTGGGTTGCGCTGCCTTTGGGCCACGTGCAAGCCGACTGTCCGCAGGTTTGCCAGCGATCGCGCGAATAGCAGTTTCCCTGGCGTCGTCCAGGCGCGAAGCTGCAAGGGAAAGCAGTAGTTCGTTGTCCCGTTTGATCGCGGCCTTCTGGAGCGCGCGCCAGACTTTTAAAGATGTGCGAACCGATTGAGGCGTAGTCACAAATCCTAGCCGAACATAGCGCAAGGTTCGCAATGAGATGGAGTGCAGGACATCAACCAGAAGCCGGTTGCGGCAGAGATCGACCGTGGTGAAATTCAGAAGAAAGCTTTCCACGGCATAGGCGTCTATCGACTCCTCGGCCGCCTTGGCTAGCCTGGGCATATGCGCGGCAAGTAGCGCATCGAGCTCGGACGGGCTTTCGCGCGCCACCTGCTCCAACATCGTGACGTAAAGCACGCTGCGCACGCGAAAAATGTCCCGAAGCTCATTCTCGTCGGGCGCCGTGACGATCGCCCCGCGTCTGGCCTGAAACTCGACCAGGCGGTCCCGCTCCAGTATACGCATCGCTTCGCGCACTGGAGCACGGCTGACGTGCAACACCTCACTGATATCTTTCTCCAGCAATCGTTGCCCCGGCTTCACCAGGTCAAGCGTAATGACCCCGGCCAGCCGGGCAGCGATCTGCTCGGCAATCGGCACCGAGGCAGACGCCCAGTCCTGCCCGCGCAGCACTGCCCTCTCGACTGCCAACATCAGTGAATTCTTGGGCGTAAGGAGCGAGGAAAGATCGGGAAGGTTTTGCGTTTTATTTCGAGCCATGGCGTATAGCGGAATCAATTTTCGTCGAATTTAATCCTTTTGATTATAGTCCTCAGAATTGTAATGTCGACAAAAACTCAACCTCACTTTTGAAGACTCGACGCCTCCTCTGCTTACTCGCTGTACAGCAAAAATTCCTGCGCTCCGTCTGGCAATTGCCGCGAATTTCGAGGCGTTGTGACGACTCGTTGAATACGAGCAATGCGTATCCATTCGCTATGGCGAGCCTCTGGCAGATGCCCGTATCCCGCACTCCGTGGGTCGCCAAGGACGGCAATCAGGGCGACGCGCCTACCGAGGCGAGATGATCCATACAAAGCCGAACTGCGACCGCCGACCTGAGCCCGAACACCTCGACGAACATCGCGAGGACAAGCAGACGTCAGTATGGTTTATCGCCTTCGATTCCTGCGCGCTCCATCTTGCGCGGGGCCGGCCAATAGTCCATTACCGCGTAATGCTGCGTTGGCCGGTTGTCCCAGACTGCAATACTGTTCGGTTTCCACCGGAAACGAACCTGATACTCAGGGATCGATGCCTGGCTCTGCAGATAACTCAGCAGAAGGCTCGCACCCGGTGTCTTGTCTAAACCGTAACGCACATTCTCAGCTGTGTGGTAGTTGGCAAAATGCGTCGTGAAGCTGCTGACGTATAGAATCTTTTCGCCAGTCTCTGGGTGCGTCCGCACGACAGGGTGCTCCACCTCCGGATTCTGCGCCGCCAGTTTTCGTCGCTCCTCCAGATCCATTGCCGCACCGAACGAGTGCTCAATGCTGCTTTTTGCTCTCAATCCCTCGATGCGCTTCTTGATGTCTTCTGGTAATTGCTTATAAGCCTCGACCATGTTGACCCAGATGGTGTCGCCCCCAACCTCTGGACACTCGATGCAGCGCAGCACGGCGCCCATGGATGGGTTCGGCCGCCAAAGTCCGTCGCTGTGATAGTTGTTTTCGTAAGGATTCTTTTGTTCCGATCGATAGATCTGCACGAGGCCCGGGTTTTCCGGATCGCTCTCCGCAACTGGATGATCTTCCAGTTTCCCGAAACGGCGCGCAAAGGCGACATGCTCTTTCCGAGAGATATCCTGATCTCGAAAAAAGAGGACTCGGTGCTTAAGCAAAAGAGCCTTGATTTCGGCGAACAGCGATGCATCTCGAGACGCATCCCCCAAGCTCACGCCGGACACCTCGGCACCAATGCAAGCGGTCAGCCTTACTACTTTCATCATGAGCGATATCTCCTTGTTTCTGGCAGGAACTACGCCAATTCGGCCGCCATCGCCGCGTGGCGCCCCGGCTTTACGAACCCGCGAAATATTGTTTCCCCACCTTCTGTTCGAATACAATAACAGGCCGTTTTATTTATGTCGACATTAATTTAATGTCTGCCGACTTTGATTGGTCACGGAAACGCCGCTTGCCCGCATAAAGCGAGATCAGCTTCTCCCGGTCCATTTGCACGCGCGGCTTAAGCTTCACGATGAGCATGGTTCGTTGGTCCCCCCTCGGTTGCGACACACAGGGAACTCGACAACCGGATGGATCATTGCGACGCTTTCCGATGAAGCAGTCATGGCGGGCGCCTGGCGAGTGTGCTGATCAATCGAAGCAGTTCCAGCGCTCGAGCAGCGGCGTGAGAACCGTCTGGTAGGTCTCCCCGAACATAAAGGGGGCGCAGCTCCTCGATTTCCGTCAGCGCACCAAGCAGTTCACTTTCCGCAAGCGAATACTTGCGTAGCATGCTCACGACCAGCATCGAGTTGTGGACGATGTCCTCATTGTCTGAAGTAACGCCGCAGCGATGCAGCGCGAAGTTTGCCCAGTGTGTCCCAGCCAGCATCGCTGCCTCAATTTTCATTTCCCAGTCATCTTCGCCGAGAAGCCTCAGCGACGTCTCGATGTTCTCGGCTTTGAGCCGATGATTCTCGGTTTTCATACTCGGTACCCTTCAACCCCTGTTCGAATGTGTACATGACTTGTGTAAACGCTTGCTCACATTCGTCGACGATCGCTTGTGTTGGAACCCGATCTCCGCGAACGCATGGATCCCGGTAATGCTCGATGGTATGCAACGCGTGTTCGAGTTGCCGAACCGCCTGAGGTACTTCTCCCTCGATTTCTGGCCAACCGACATGGCTCACATCGCCGAGCCCACGCAACTCGCGCGCGTAGCTGCCATCCGGTTGCTTCACAACGTGCACGCCGGGAATGGTCGAGAACACGGGATCCTCACGCGTCAGGCCAGTGAGATGAAGCGTTGCATTGAACACGTTGATACTCGCGGTCAGCGTGGTCCCGAACCACAATTCGAAGTCGGCTAACGGGTTGAGGCGTTGTCGAAGCACCGCCATGCGTCGCACTTTATCGAGGTGAGAGATGACCTTCATGACGGGTTCCTCCTTAAGTGAACAACTGGCCGCCCTGAATATCATTGAAGGTTGACGGACTCCATCCAATGCCGGCCTTCGAGTTCCAGTTGCGCTTCGAAAGTATTTTCACCAGCGTGACGACCCAACGTCTCGATCCGGGCGCTCACCCGCTTCGCTGACGTGGATCAGGTTCAAATCCATGGGGCGTTTGTCAATTCGAACTGGACCGGCCTGCTCGCCGCACTACTGGCCGAACGGCCGCTGCACCATGAGCTTGCTGGTGACCGATGTCACACCCGCGACGCCCTTCGCGACCTCGGCGACAGTGTTGATCTGCGACGCCTCCGGGACCGTGCCGCTGATCATCACCGCACCGCCTTTCGCGGTGATGCTGATATCGCCCGCGTCGATCTCCTTGTGCTTCGCGAGTGCCGCATACACCTTGCGCCGTAGCGCGCGATTCGCCTGCCGCGCGGCTTTGGCCGTCATACCGCCGGATGCTGTCACCGCCGTGCCAGCCGATGCCCCCACCGACGCGCCCTCCTGCGCCCACGCGCTGATCGACACCGCAGCGATCGCAACGCCGAGTGCCACCCTGAATCCATTCATCGTTTTCATCGATGTTCTCCGTTTCGATTTCAAATAATTAGAAGTTATGGCGCACGCCGATCATCGCGGCCGTAGTCGACACGCCCGGCGCGACGATCTGGCCGTACATGATTGTCTGGTTCATCGTCCCCCGGTTGGCGACGTACCCGACCTGCGCAGAGACGATCGTGCGCTTCGACAGGCTGTATTCCGCACCCACCGCGTATTCACTCGAATGGTTCGCCGAATTGTTGCGGTCCTTCAGGTAGTAGAAGCCGGACGTGATCCTGAAGAACGGGTCGAACTGATAGCCGAGCCCGCCCGAAATCATTTCGTAATCCGCGAGGTTCGGGTTCGACGGATTCTTGGCGATCCCATACGACGCCGACACGGATACGCTGTGGAACGTGTACTTGGCGCCGAAATAATAGAAGCGGTTGTTGTCGTACCCGGTCGGCGTGGCTGCCGCGAGGTTCGTGTCGTGGGCGTTGTAGTAGACCGCGGACAGATTGAGGCCGTAGTTCGAATACTTGAGCACCGCCGATTCGCGCGTACCGCCCTGAATCTGGCCCGCCACGCCGCCCGGCGCGTACTCGAGCGCGGCCGACGCACCATAGAACTTCGGCGACTGGTAAACGAGCGCGTTGCTGTCGTACAGCGCGCCGAGCGGCACGTTCGTATTCGTCCCGGGCCAGCCGGCGGCCTGGTTCAGCCCGAGCCAGGCGCCCAGGATGCTGCCGAAGTACTGCGCCGCGCGGACGTCGGTATCGGCCATCGCGTAGATCATCGGCGTGTACTGCCGTCCGGCGTCGAAGGTGCCGAACGGTCCGGAGAGGCCGACCGTCGCCTGCTGGTTGAACACCGCAGTAGTGCCGGTCGTGTCGGGCAGCCCGACCTTGCCGTTACTGCTGTTGAACACCCCCTGCAGTCTGAAGTTGACCTTGTAGCCACCGCCGATGTCCTCAGCTCCCTTGATACCCCAGAAGCTCCCATAGAGGCTGCCGTCCTTGATGCCGAACACGTGTCCGTTGTTGTGGGCGTTAGCCGCGAACGACGATGCTGCAGTGCTCTGATAGAAAAGGCCCGAATCGATTGCGCCGTACAACGTGACCGACGACTGCGCATGCGCCGCGCTGGCGAATACCGCGAGTACCGCTACACCGCTCCACTTCAGTTTCATTGACGTCTCCTCCATTTTTTATAGTGACCAGGCGAACCCGGCCGGATGCCTGCCTGTTACCGAACGACGCAGGATCGTCGATCCCCACTGCGGTCGCAATCGACGCATACGCGCGTCCTTGTAGCGAAAGATCCTTCCGGTATTGGGGCCATGGGATTGAACGATGCCGCCGACAACTTCTGATACAGAAGGCTGGCGGCGATCGCCGAATCCAGGATGCCTGCCGACTGAACATTGACGACACCGATCATCCTCTATAATTTTTGATGTCGACATTAATACTTATACTGAGTCGACCTAGCGAACAGAACGGTATATGGCGCATCGGCAAGCGATGACGTTCGGAACCCCAGATTCGCATTGGAGGAGTCAATAGGCGTCTACCACATCAGGCGACGAATTCTCCATTTCTATTTTTGTCGACATTATTATTTTTCGGCGATACACTATGACTCATAGCCTTGCCGTGCTCGATGCGAAGTTCAATGAACGGAGAAATTCCGATGCTGTCGGCGCTGCCATTTGCGAAGATATTGATGAACCAAACTCATGCTGCTCGACGGATTGCGGCGCGGATTGCTTCAGCGTTTGTCCCGAGGAGGAATCTCACTCCAATGACTCATGAAGCGCTTTGCTATGTGTGCATGGTGGGCATTGTGGCGCTGGCCCACCATGACGTTTCGCCGGCGCATCCGCCTCATTGCCGAAGCCGCCGAGAAGCACGTTGAAGAACGAACGATTCATCGCGCAGCACATGACTTATGACTGAATCGTGCGCGACGCGCCAAGGTTTCATCAGGATTCCGATTAAATTCCGACGCTAATAATGAATCAGGTTGGTCCTTCATGTTGTGCGCTTAATAGTGTTTTTCCTGCCATCGCGGTCGGGATCCGCGGATGCGGTAGTCGATGATCCGGTGCTCCTGCGCCAGCGAATCAATGTCATGAAAAGTCAAGTGCAAGACATGCAATGTAAAGCAGGAGGAGGCGCCAGGCCAGATGATCCACTGGTCGCTCAGACACTCAGACAACAACCGCTTAAAGAAGATGGTTATGCACTTTGTGGACGCTTCTCTGCCCGGCGATACGGACGATGTACCGGTGACGATGGCAGCTCAGGTGCAAAAGGCAGTGGACTGCTACAACGCGGGCGCCACCGTTTTGCACGCGCAGGTGCACGATGCCGACAGCAAAGGCTCCAAGGGCATGTTCATGTTGAACGAATGCTGATCGCCCATGCACTGCCGCGCAGAAGGTGGTTCTGTAAATGGGGATCTAGAGCGTTCTCATCTAGTTCGACATTCTCAATATTCACGTTTCAACTTGGAGATCCATCATGAACTTCCTTGACGGCCACCTTTACCCTGAGAACCAGCAGCCCCTGATCATTACAGCCGCCCCGTATGCGCCGGGCTGGATTCCCTCAGACTTCCCGGAAGATATCCCCGTAACAATGGAGGAGCAGATCCAGAAGGCGGTGGATTGCTACGAAGCTGGTGCCACCGTGCTGCATCTGCATGTGCGCGAACCCGATGGCAAGGGCAGCAAGCGCCTGTCTATGTTCAATGAGCTGATCGCCGGGGTGCGGGCCCGCGTGCCGGAAATGGTCATTCAGGTGGGCGGCTCCATCAGCTTTGCGCCCGAGGACGATGGTTCTGCCGCCAAATGGCTAAGCGATGACACGCGGCATATGCTGGCCGAACTCGATCCGAAGCCCGACCAGGTGACTGTCACCGTCAACACGACGCAGATGAATGTGACGGAGCATGCCGGTATAGATGACTTCCAGGGAGTTTCGCGAGGGTTCCCGAAGCTTTATGCAACCTACAAGGACATGATCGTGCCCTCGAATCCCAGCTGGGCCGAAGAGCACATCCGACGCCTGACTGCCGCCGGAATCCAAAGTGAGTTTCAGTGCTACAACATCAACAGCTTTGAAACGATTGAGCGGATGATTCGCCGCGGCGTCTACAAGGGGCCACTCGTGATGAACTGGGTGGCTATCAGCGGCGGCATGGATCAAGCGAACATCTACAACCTGGCCAACTTCCTGCGTGCTGCGCCCGACGGCGCAGTGATCACGGTGGAGAGTTCGGTGCTGAATGTGTTGCCCGTGAATATGATAGGCATTGCCTTGGGCCTGCATGTGCGGTGCGGCATCGAGGATGTGCTCTGGAACCAGACTCGCACGGGCAAGATGAGCTCCGTCGAGCAAATTAAGCAGTTGGTGCGTATCTCCGGCGAATTTGGCCGCCCCATAGCAACAGCGAAACAGGCACGAGAGATCATGAAGATTGGGGTCTTCTACGAAACGGCGGACCAGACGCTTCAGGCCAATGGCTTCGCGCCCAACCGTAACGGCGGCAACCAGGGATTTCTGCGCAAGCCGACCTAAAGCCTCCGAGGGAATTGGCATCATATGCTGTATGAGTCGTCCTGCATTTTCTAAAGACGGACTCAAGCTGAAGTTGAAGTTCCCCTACATCGACAAGAGCTTTTTGGCGAGATCAAGGAGCGAACCAAGGGCTGGCGAGCCGCAGGCGAACTGCGGCAGTCGATACACAACCGCAACTTGCATGAGATCGAAGTAAGCGCTAGCGCTAACTCCGATCGACAGGAGACAACATGGCGAAAGTCGTTAAATTCTACGAAACCGGTGGTCCCGAGGTCCTTCGTTTTGAGGACGCTGACGTTGGAGAGCCAAGACCGGGAGAGGTGCGCGTCCGTCACGTCGCAGTGGGTCTTAACTTTGCCGACACCTACTTCCGCGGAGGCACCTACACGGTTCCGCTCCCCAGCGGCCTCGGCAACGAGGCAGCCGGCGTGGTCGAGGCTATCGGTGCCGGCGTGACCCATCTGGCGGTCGGCGATCGTGTGACCTACACGGGCTTCATCAACACACTCGGCGCTTACAGCACTGAGCGGCTGATTTCCGCCGCGCTGCTAATCAAGCTGCCGGAGGCCATCAGCTGCGAGACCGCGGCGGCCATGACCATGCGGGGTTTGTCCGCCGCCTACCTGGTACGCCGAATCTACCCTTTCAAGGCGGGCGACGCCGTGCTGCTGCATGCCGCAGCAGGCGGTGTTGGTCTAATCGTTTCGCAGTGGGCCAAATTACTCGGGCTGACGGTAATTGGTACGGTTTCGACCGACGCCAAAGCCGAAGTAGCGCGCGCCCACGGCTGCGATCACACGATCAACTACAGTCATGAGGATGTGGCCAAGCGCGTGCGGGAACTGACCGGCGGGGTGGGCGTGTCCGTGGTCTTCGACAGCGTGGGGAAGGCCACCTTCATGTCCTCGCTAGACTCCCTCAAGCGTCGCGGCCTGATGGTCTGCGTCGGCACAGCGTCCGGCACAATCCCGCCGTTCGATCCGCAAATTCTGGCCCGCAAGGGCTCGCTGTACCTGACCCGCCCGGGCCTGGCCGACTACATCGCCGATCCGGTCGAAAAGGCGGAACTTGTCGATGAGCTATTCGGCCATGTGGCGGCAGGCCGCATCCACATCGAGATCAATCAGCGGTATGCCTTGCAGGACGCGGTGCAGGCACATCGGGACCTGGCGGCTCGAAAAACCACAGGCTCCTCCATTTTCGTGATTTGAGTGTGTCAGTCTGTTTGGCCTGCGAAACTTAGCCCAGTGATTCGGCAGGTCGGGTCGGTCGTTCAGGGCTCGCTGCCGGTAGCACTCTTCGAAGTATGTGGCGCCGGGATACACCTGCTCCATGCCGCAGTGCAGAAGGACACTTCCATGATGATCTCTGATCGGGATTGAGCACCGCTAGGTTAACTCACTCGCGAGGCGGGAGAGACCATCTTATTAGTTGGCGGTTTCAAACCGAAGCGCAACAGGAGGGGCTAGTGTTTAGAGCCTTGAGGTTGGCTTGCTGAGGCAAGTGTCGCAGCGAAGACCTCGAATGGCGAATGGAACGCGTGAGTGGCGCGCGGGCGGCTGTTCAGACTGTCGGCGATCGCGTCGAGTTCTTCCTGACTGTAGACCGATAGGTCCGTGCCTTTAGGCAGATACTGGCGCAGCAGCCCGTTGGTGTTCTCGCAGGTTCCACGTTGCCAGGGGCTATGTGGGTCACAGAAGTAGACATTCACGCCGGTGGCGGCGGCCAGCTCCTTATGCCGCGACATCTCTTTGCCCTGGTCGTAAGTAAAGCTTTGCCGTAAGGGCGCCACAATCGAATTGAGTTTGGCGGAGAAGCCCGCTAGCGCTGACGCGGCGGTGGCGTCCTCCATCTTGGCAAGCAGCACCAGGCGGCTGGTGCGCTCGACCAGAACGCCGACAGAGGATTGGTTGTTCGCACCCTTGATGAAGTCGCCTTCCCAGTGACCTGGCAGCAGTCGGTCTTCAATTTCGGGCGGGCGCACGTGGATACTGACCATGTCGGGAATCTGTCCGCGCCGGTCGGTGCCCCGCGTGCGTGGCATGCGCGTGCTGTGGCCATGGCGCAGGCAGGCAATGAGTTGGCGGCGCAGTTCACCGCGCGGCTGAGCATAGATAGCCGTGTAGATGGTTTCGTGCGAGACGTGCTGGGTCGAGTCGGTTGGATACATGCGCTTCAGTGTGCCCGATATCTGCTGAGGCGACCATTTCCACTCAAGCAGGGTGAGAACGATGCGCCAGCAGACACTTTGCGGGCAAAGCTTGGCCCGAGGGCGTGACGCACTGCGGCGCGCGCTGCAAAGCGCTGCAGCAGGCACTGATGCATAGCCAACAGGAGAGCTGTTTCGCGTTAACTCGCGGCTGATAGTTCCCGGCGAGCGCCCAAGTATGCGAGCCATGGCTCGCATACTTGAACCCTGCAGATGCAAGCTTGCAATGATCAGACGTTCTTCAGGCTGAAGTTGTTGGTAAGAAGTTTTTTCGGGCATTGCGACACCTTATACGAGATAGGTGTTGCACTTCGCTTTTGAGGCCGCCCTAACAAGTGGACACCGCCGATCAAACCCAAGGCAGCGACTGTCCAAAAGGCAGTGCGGTGCCGATCGGTGAACATGTCCCAACTGCCCCGTTTCGACTCGCTGTCAAATGGCCCATGCGCGCCGTAGTTGCTCGCCACCAGTTCGAATAGATTGGCTGGCGGATCTGCCGCCAGAGGCGCATCGGTCAGCTGACCGGTGTAGCCTGCTGACGCCAGATACTTATCGATCAGACCCGGCAAGCGAGGTTCGCAGCTTGGCGCAACGCAGCGCGCAAGGTGACGCCCGGCAGGCATCCCGCCCCCGCCCGGTCTTGCCCGAGGATGGCGGAAATCCTTTCAACTATTTCCACTACTTCCGGCCGCAGATACACGCGAAACCGATGATCGTCGTCACCGGAATTCGCAGGATCGGGCTCAAGGAGCGACAGACGCGTGCTGATAGAAGTTTTCCAGCGCCTGCCGAAATGTTGCCTTGGAGAACGGCCCCAAGTGCGTTGCCAGCAAGCGGCCATGACCGTCATAAAAGAGCGTTGTCGGGTAGCCGGCTGGGTCAACGGCCTTCGCCAGATCAAGTCGCGAATCAAGCAGGACATTCTTGATCTGCAACCCGTGCGAAGCGAGATAACCCTCAATGATCGCTTGCGTTTCCCCTTGATTCACGAAGATCTGCCGCGCGTCAAACAAGATGAGAGCCGTGCGTCAATCAGGATGAGAGTACTGGCGTTGCGGCAGCGGTGGAGGGCGTAGCCCAGAACCGCTGCCGCAACGCCGCGCCGAGGAGTCCGCCCCGCTGCCGGGGTGCCTTGTCGGTGGTCGCGGTAAATCGGGTATGAACAGCTCTTCCATGTAGCGAAGGGAGGCTGAGTTGCCCGGCCGACACATCAACGACCATCAGATGAGGCTCTTCATGAAGTACAGACTCAAGGAAGGACCAGCTCAAGCGGCTGCGCGCGCCGGGTTCAGCGCCGCCACGGGTTATCGCATCGATCAGGACCGGCGACTGCCATCGAAGAAGAAGGCACCACGTGCGCGTCGCCGTCCCGATCCCCTGGCGGCAATCTTTGACACAGAGATCGTGCCGCTGCTCCAGTGCGCTCCCGGCATCCGGCCGATAGCCGTACTGGACGAGATGCTTCGGCGCCATCCCGACCTTCCGGGCAACGTGCGCCGCACACTGGAGCGCCGTATTCGCGACTGGCGCGCACTCCATGGCGAGGAGCATGACGTTATGTTCCGTCAGGTACACGAACCCGGTCGTCTCGGGTTGTCCGACTTCACCGAGATGGACAGCTTGGGCGTCACCGTGGCGGGTGTCGCGCTTGACCACCGCCTCTATCACTTCCGGCTGGCCTGCTCGGGCTTTGAGCACGCTCACGTCATTCTCGGCGGCGAGAGCTATGTCGCGCTGGCCGAAGGGCTGCAGAACGCCATCTGGGCACTCGGGGGCGCGCCGCGCGAGCACCGCAGCGACAGCCTGTCGGCGGCGTTCCGCAATCTCGATGCCGACGCGCGCAAGGATCTGACCACGCGTTACGATGCGCTGTGCGCCCACTACGGCATGCAGCCCACACGCAACAACCGTGGCGTTGCCCACGAGAACGGCTCCATCGAGAGCCCTCATGGCCACCTCAAGAGCGCAGCGCGTGATGCGTTGCTTCTGCGCGGCAGTCACGACTTCGACGATCTTGGTTCCTATCGCCGCTTCATCGACGAGATCGTCGGTCGAATCAACGCGCGTAATGGCAAACGCATTGAGCTCGAGCGGGCACTGCTTCAGCCGCTTCCGGCCCAGCGTACGTGTGACTACGAGGAAACGCGCGTGTACGTCACGACCACCTGCGGCTTCGTCCTGCGCAAGGTGTTCTATACCGTCCCGTCCCGGCTGATCGGCCATCACCTGCGCGTGCGCCTGTACGACGACCGGCTGGAGCTGTTTCTGGGCAGTACGGCCCTGATGACACTGCAGCGCGGCCGTGCGGGTCCCAAGGGCAAGCACGGCCATGTCATCAACTACCGGCACGTCATCCACGCGCTGCGCCGCAAGCCCATGGCACTGCTCAACCTGGTCTACCGCGATCAGATCTTTCCGCGCGAGGCGTATCGCCTGAGCTTCGATCGCCTGCTCGAGCAGCTCCCGGAGCGTCAGGCATGCAGGACCATGGTAGAACTGCTCAGCCTGGCCCACGAGCACAACTGCGAAGCCCAACTGGCCAAGGCGCTGCAACAGTGCCTGGACGATGGACGGTTACCCGATCTCGACGCACTGTGTTCGCGCTTCGAAGCGAAGCCGACGAGCAGCATGCCAGAGGTGAACATCCAGCTCGCCGCGCTGAGCGACTACGAAGCCCTGCTTGACATGGCAACGGAGGTGACGGCATGAATCTCGACATCGACGCCACCCGCTTGTCGCTGCTGCTCAACGATTTGCGGCTGCCCGCCATCAAGCAGATCTGGTCCAGCTTTGCCGAGCGCTCCGACACGGAAGGCTGGCCGGCAGCACGCCTGCTGATGGCGCTGGCCGAACACGAGATCGCCGAGCGCGATCGACGCCGAGTCGAACGTCACCTCAGGGACGCCAAGCTCCTGCCGGGCAAGACACTGGAGAACTTCGATTTCGACGCGGTGCCAATGGTGTCGCGCGCGCACGTCTCGGCGCTTTGCGCGGGCGACGGCTGGTTGCGTAACGGCACCAACCTGATTCTTCTGGGGCCGAGCGGAGGGGGCAAATCGCACTTGTCGTCGGCCATCGGACTGAGCCTGCTGGAGAAGGGCTGGAAGGTCCTCTTCGCTCGCACTACCGACCTCGTGCAACGGTTGCAGGTCGCGCGCCGCGAGCTCGCGCTGGAGTCCGCCATCAACCGGCTGGATCGCTTCGACCTGGTCATCCTGGACGATTTCGCATATGTCAGCAAGGATCAGGCAGAGACGTCAGTGCTGTTCGAGCTCATCAGCGCCAGGTACGAGCGCCGTTCCCTTTGCATAACGGCCAACCAGCCGTTTGGCGAATGGGACAAGGTTTTCCCCGACCGGGCCATGACGGTGGCCGCCGTCGACCGGCTGGTCCATCACTCGACCATCTTTGAGCTGAACGTCGAAAGCTACCGTCGCCGTACTGCCCTGCAGCGCAAGCAGCAGGGACCGGGACGCCCGGCCAGTCGAGCGACACCAAAGAACGTTGGCGTGCCACCGACACAGGAGGATCAGCACGGCATCGACCTCACCGAATGACCCGCTGTTCTCATCCTGATTGACGCGCGGCTCGCAGGCAAAGCTAGCCGGCGTCAATCAACCCCGGATTCACCTTCCACGCCACCACATTCTCATCTGATTGTCGTGCAGCCAGAATACCTGCGGCGTCACAATTACACAGCAATCCTCATCGACTGATCGCTTCAGCTTGATTGTCGCGCGACACCCACTCGCCCGCGTCAATCAACGCCGCACGTCAATCAATAAACGCTTGCCAGCGTCAATCAACATCGGCATCATCATTTCTGCCGCGACATTCTCAACTTGATTGTCGCGCGTCTCTCATCCAGATTGTCGCGCCACAAAGATCAGACGAAGGTGCGGATTGTCGGCCTGGGCAGCAGCGAGAACCGGCATTTCCGCTTGGCAAGGTGGGCACCATGTCGCCCACAGGTTGATGACGGTCGGTTCGCCATCGGCTGATTTGAGGGGCTGGAGCCGCCCGCTCATGTCGGCCAGCGAGATTGCGGGTATCAGGTCTGGCCCTCCGCGTGAAGCCACCGCGGCGCTCGCAGCGCTCCATGCAACGGCGCCTGACGCAATCGCCACAACGAGTGCCCGGCGAATTGCCCTGACGCGCAAGACGAACCATAACGCCACGCATGCGCCCGCAATAAGCCCCGGAAATGCGTCGAAGCCAAGATCCCGAATGTCCAGTACCGACATGACGTGCCCTTTGTATGCGGGAAGGTAGCGCAACACAAACGACACCCGTGCGACGCCAAATCCCGCAACGAGCGTCCAGAGAAGCGCCTTGTCGATATCCGGATCGCGCCGTGCAAGCTTTCGGCCAAGCACGAATGCAACGGCAATACTAAGAAAAAGAACCAGCGGTGGCCAGGCAAAACTAAAAGTTCCAATACGCATGCGAATTTCGTTGTCGCTCCATGTATCTGTTCGCGGGCGCGAAAGTGCCATCAGTCTATAACCTGCGATCGTGTACACCTATCCTCCAAAGACTCATCGACACGCTCGATCGTCTCAGGTTAGTGGTGTCACGGGAGAGAAAAGCGCGCATGCCAGCTTGCACAGGTGCGGCTAGGCCTGAACTTGCCCACAGGCAAGGTTCGCGGCAATGGCGACATCCATCATCCTTGGATCAGGCAAGTTCAAATTGTTCATGATCTCGACGTACTCTTCCTGGCTCTTCCCGGCAAGGCGCGGATTCAGGCGCTTTTCGTCGCCAATGCTTGACGACCTACGGCCCTGGTAGTCATGTGCCGGATACAACGTCGTGTCATCAGGTAAAGCGAAGAGCTTGTTGGCGATCGAGTCCCAGGAGCATCGTGCATCGCCGCCCTGGAAATCGGTGCGCCCGGTCCCGCGTATGAGCAGCACGTCGCCTGTAAAAACGGCCTTGGGTCGTATGGGATCAAGCACGAAGCTAAAGGACTCGACGGTATGTCCAGGCGTATACAGCGCTTTCAGCTCGATGCCGTCAACGCGAAGTGTTTCGCCCTCGCTCACTTGCCGCGACACGCACAGCGCCTTCGACAAATCGCCCATGATGGTCGTGCATTGCGTGGCGTCTCGAAGATCGCCTAGCGCAGTCACGTGGTCGGCGTGCGTGTGCGTATCGATCGCATGAACAAGCCGCACCCCAAAGCTGTTAATCGCAGTCAAATAGATCGCCAGTTGTTCTTTGACGGGATCGATGATGAGTGCCTCGCCACCCACGCGTGAAGCAATAAAATACGTATAGGTATTCGAAATCGGATCGAAAAACTGGCGAAAAATCATAGGGGATTCCAGGATTCAGGACGGCGTCGCCCGCATCGCAGCCGGCCGCACGACGCTCAATAACTCTTATAAGGGAGGAACTTTCCAGACAGGACAACCTTGACGCGATCCCCCTTGGGATCGGCTTCACGCTCTATGTCCATGGAGAAGTCGATGGCGCTCATGATGCCGTCACCAAACTCTTCATGGATCAGTTCCTTGATGGTGGTCCCGTAGACGCTGACGATCTCATACCAGCGATAAATCAGCGGGTCGGTCGGCACGGCTGTCGGCAACGACCCTTTGTATGGCACGATTTGCAGCCACGCGATCGCCTCTTCCGAAAGATCGAACAGCTCGCCCGCCTTCTCCGCCTGGCTCTTGGTCAGCGTCATCTGTCCAAGGCAGGCGGCGGTCGTCCATTCCTTGCTTTGGCCGATTGCCTCGGCAATGCCGGCCCATTTGAGTCCCTTACTGACTTTGGCGGAAACAATCATCTGCGTTACCTGGTCGCGGCTCGAAATCATGGTCTTCTCCGTTGGTGATAAATAGGTGTCAGGCAGCTGTCAGGCGACTGCCTTAATGTTCGGGATGGCATTGCGCACGACTGCGTCGCCCTCGCCCTCGTCAAGTCCGGGCCGAACGAGACGTGGCGCCGTGCTGCTTTCCAGCTGGCGATCAGTCTCCCGCGAGCGCCTGACCAGGAAATCGACCAGATGGTTGCGGATCCGGTAGTACTGCGGATCATGATGCATGGTCTCGCGTTGACGGTCAGCCGGCAGCGTATTGACTACAATCTCGGCTATGCGGGCACACGGTCCGTTGCTCATCAGCATGATCTTGTTGGACAGAAGTATTGCTTCGTCCACGTCATGGGTAATCATAAAGACGGTCTGGCGCGTCGCAGAAACAATCTTCAGCAACTCGTCCTGAATGACGCCGCGTGTAAGCGCATCAAGCGCGCCGAAAGGCTCATCGAGCAGCAGCATTTTGGGTTCAACCGCGAACGCGCGGGCAATACCCACGCGCTGGCGCATGCCGCCGGAGAGTTCAGACGGCTTCTTTTTCTCCGACCCGCTCAGCCCTACCATGTCGACGAAACGCTGAACATGTGCACCAATTTGCTCCCGAGTCCATTTAGGATGCCGGGAACGCACGGCAAACGCGATGTTGGCCTGCACCGTCAGCCATGGCATGAGCGCATGGCCCTGGAAGACCACGCCTCGATCGAGGCTTGGCCCCGAGATCTCGCGACTGGCCATGATGACGTGTCCGCTCGTGGCTTCTTCTAGGCCCGCGAGTACGTTCAGGATCGTGCTCTTTCCACACCCGGAGTGTCCTATGATGCAAACGAATTCGCCCTGCCCGATCGTGAAGCTGATGTTTTCGAAAACGGGTGGCATGTCTGGGCGATAACGCTTGGTCAGCGCTTCGACGCTGATGAAACCCGGCATGCTGGCAGGCTGTGTCATGCGCGTATCAGTCGACATAGGTCACCTTCCTTTGAAGCTGGGCAAAAAGAAGGTCGAGCGCCATGCCGACCAGACCGATGAGCAGGACCGAGAACAACACGTTTGCGAGCGACAGGTTGTTCCATTCATTCCAGAGAAAATAGCCAATGCCCGTCCCGCCCACCAGCATTTCGGCAGCAACAATGACCAGCCACGCAATACCCATCGAGATACGCATGCCCGTGACAATGGTCGGTGCGGCAGCGGGCAGGATCACCCTAAGCGCGCGGCGCAGCGGCGTAACTTCAAGCGTGCGGGCTACGTTGAGCCAGTCGCGCCGGACAGCGGCTACGCCGAACACGGTGTTGATCAGCATCGGCCAGACCGAGCAGATGAAAATCACGAAGATCGCCGACGTCGAGGAGCTCTTGATCGTGTAAAGCGCGATGGGCATCCACGCGAGCGGTGAGATCGGCTTCAGCACCTGGATAAAGGGATTGAATGTCAGGAACGCCAGCCGCGACATGCCGATCAGGAAGCCGAGCGGAACGGCCACGGCGAGTGCTATTACATATCCCGCCGCGACCCGCGCGAGTGAATAGCCTAGCTGGATCGCGAAGCCCTTGTCATTTGGACCGTTGTCACGAAACGGATGCGCCAGTTGCCGCGACGCTTCGGCGGCAAACTGCGCGGGCGTCGGGAATCCAGTCACCTTGGAGGATGACTGCGACGCCGCCCCGGTCTCCGGGATCCTGCCCATGAGCATTGCGTACTCCACCGCCTCGGCGTCGCCGGGCGACTTCACCGAAGCGTCCGGCCCACTCGTGCAGGTCGCTGCCTGCCATACGATCAGCAGCACTGCCAGCAACGCGATCGAGCATAGCGCCGCTTTCTGCCGGATTGAGATTCGCGCTCCAATGCGTCTCGGTCCATTCATGATGGTACTCCTGCGCTCACGTGCGTTTGATGGGAAAGCTGCTGATATAGTCATCGGGCCGGGAAGCGTCGAAGGTACGTCCCATCACCGAAATTGGCCGATAGCCGCCGTTGCGCGCGGCGTCGGGGACCGGTTCGCCGATCTGCTGCATCGCGCGGCATGCGTCGGTCAGCAGGAACACCTTTTCAGCGAGCGAATGGTAGTCGACGTCACGCTTCAGATAACCCCAGCGTTTCATCTGCGTCATCATCCACGTCGCCATCGAATACCATGGCAGCGGCTCAAAATCGACCCGATCCGGTACGCGTTGCACCTGCCCAAGCCCGTCCGCGAACGTGCCAGTCAGCACCTGGCGCACCACCAGTTCTGGCTGGTTCAGGTAAGCCGGCGCGGAGATCATTTTGGCAAGCGCGGGGCGGTTCGACGCTTCATGCGCGTAGGCCGCCGCCTTCAGGTTCGCCCTAAAGAGAGCGGCGAACGTGTTCGGGTTTTGCTGGATAAACCCGTCAGACACGCTGAAGGAACAGCATGGATGACCCGCCCAGATATCCTTGGAGAGAATATGAATGAAGCCGACTTCGTCGAAGACCGCGCGCTGGTTGAACGGATCGGGTCCTAGGAAGCCGTCGATATTGCCCGCCCGCAGGTTCGCGATCATCTCGGCGGGAGGCGTCACACGCAATTGCACGTCGCGATCCGGATCGATGCCATGCTCGGCCAGGTAATAGCGTAGCAAGAAGTTATGCATCGAGTAATCGAACGGAATCGCGAACCTGAAGCCCTTCCAGTTGCGCGGATCGCGATTGTCCTTGTGCTTGAGCGCCAGCACGATCGCCTGGCCATTCACGTTCTGAATCGTCGCCACGCGCGTAGGAGTGGGCTGCGAGCCGATCCCCATCGAGATCGCGAGCGGCATGGGCGCCAGCATGTGCGAGGCATCCAGTTCATGGTTCAGCATGCGATCGCGCACGAGCGCCCAGCCGCCCACTTTCTGCAGCGTCACATTGAGTCCTTGCTCCTTGTAGAAACCCAGCGGCTCTGCGGCGATAAGCGGCGTCGCGCAGGTAATCGGCAGGAAGCCGATGTTCAAGTCGCGCTTTTCGAGGTTGCCCCGTTTGTCTTCAGCGAATGCCTCCTGCAATGACGCGATCGGAAAGACGCTGTAGATGGCGGCCATGGCCGCGCCTTTCCCGACCGCGCGCATGAACGAGCGACGCGCTGCATCGTCCGGGAAAAGCGTCCTGACGGCAGCGGCCTCGACGAAGTCGCGGGACATCATCGCAGCGTCCGTGGCACTCGATGCATGCGCTTGCCGTTCATGCTCGGATTGACTGGCATGCTGTCCGCATGCGCAGCCACCGAGCGTCGCGCGGCTATCGAAAGGCCGGTACCGGTTCTGGCGATCCATTGTGATTTCCTTGGGTATCAGGTATCAGGTATCAGGTATCGGGAGTCGGCCGACGTTCAGACCGTTCTATTGATCACCCATGACTAAATGGCGAATTCCAGGCTTGCCTGCCCCACCTTCAGCGACGCGACCGGTGTGCCGTTGCGGGTCTGAATCATTGATAGCTGCTGCTCGTCCTCGGCAACCACTTCCCAGCGCAGATCGCAAGACGGTACGCCGCGCATCACGATGGGCAGTGATTTCGTCTTGACGCGCAACACCGGCGGTTTGTGGTCGTATCCGCGGTGGTCACGCCCCAGCACCGCGTGCGCGATAGCCTCGGCCTGCCCCGCGATCGGTTCTATGAAGCGGCATGGCTGGCCTGCGATATTGATGCAATCGCCCAGGGCATGGATATTCGGCTCGCTGGTCTGCAGCGTCTTCGGGTCGACGACAATACCGCGCTCGAAGTGCAAGGCCGCCTGGGTGGCGAGTCTCGACTCAGCGACAAGGCCGGTCGCGCTCAACACCAGGTCGACCCGCATTTGTTCGCCACGTTGCGTCAGGACGACGCGTTCAGGGCTGTTGCCTCCCTCGGCGAGCGTGACCGAAACAACACTTCGCGCGCCCAGAAAGCGAATGCCGAGATTTTCCCAGCTTGCCAGCAAGCGCTCCGACGCCTGCTCGGGCAATAACGAAGCCAGCGGGCGGTCGTTGATGTCGAGCACACAGACCTCATGTCCGGACCGCGCAAAATCCTCCGCCAACTCGCAGCCGACCAGTCCTGCGCCCACGATCGCGATCCGCTGCGCTCCAGACGCTAGCGCGCGTTGAACGCCGCCCCACATGCGAAGGTCGTTGATCCGCCAGCAAAGGCTCGGGGGCAGCGCAGCGGACATCGCGGGGCGAGCGCCCTGCGCGAGGATCAGGCGGGTGTAGCGCACAGTTCCGGCGGTGGTGCGCAACTGGCGCAATGCCGGCGACAGCCCGACTGCGTAGGTGTG
Source organism: Caballeronia sp. SBC1 (assembly GCF_011493005.1). Lineage (NCBI taxonomy): Bacteria > Pseudomonadati > Pseudomonadota > Betaproteobacteria > Burkholderiales > Burkholderiaceae > Caballeronia > Caballeronia sp. SBC1. The sequence goes on along the minus strand of NZ_CP049157.1, from coordinate 1,875,479 downwards.
CGACAGCAAGCGCACCCGCATGCGCTTGGCCGCATCCCGGCCGCGTTCGGTGACAAGCACATCGGGCAGTTTCCCCTGACTCAACGCAACGGAAAGTTCCGGCTTGCGATACCGGTCGCCCTCGCAGGCGGTCACCATCGTGATCGGCACCTCTGCATCGAGCGCGCGAAGGGCTTCGACCGCCGCCCATCCAGCCGTGCCTCCGCCGACCACCACCACGCCCGTCTCGCGTACTGCAACCGTGGAGGAGTCCCCGGACGCGACGGCGGATATCGGTTCGTACAACGTAAAATCAGCCTTGCTGACTCCACATAGCGGACATTCCCAGTTCTCGGGGATATCGCTAAAGCGGGTACCCGGCGCGAGCCCGCTGTCGGGGTCGCCCGCTTCCTCATCGTAGATGACGCCGCATGCGCGGCAAATGAATTGCTTCCATTCATGGCTAATGGCGTTCATACCGGCAACTCCTCTTCGCTCAAGCGCGCCATTTCCAGACGCAAGTGCTTGATGGCCGGCGTGACGATCGCCACGAAATGCGACTCACGAATCCTTCGTTGCGGCGCGGCGCTCATCAGGTAGCCGCGTGCGCCCTGGTGCAAAAGTGACGCCTGGGCCGCCCGCAGCGCGAGTTCCGCGCCCCGGGTCCGGAGGTCCAGCACGTCGAGCACATAGTCCTTGCTGCCGTCATACGGCGTGAGTGCGAGCCGGGCCGCCTGCGCACGGGCTTCGTTCAGTTCCGCGCACAATTCGTCAGGGCGGTCGTGCAGGAACCGGTTGACGTGCGCGAGCATCGGCTCGACTTCAAGACTCGAATCGATACTGCCTTGCGCCACGCCCAGCGCCATGCCCACTTGCAACAGGATGAAAGCGGGCTTGATCCGCGCGATGAACGGGCGCGCCGGATCGGCGATCATGCTTGCCTCGCCGACAAAATAATCAGTCAGCCGGATACCCCACGTACTTGTGCCCTCCATGCCTGAGAACACCGGGCAGTGGCGCAGCTCGACGCGTTCGTCGCAGTCGAGCATGAACATGATTTCATGCGACACCGACCCGTCGTCACGCAGCACAGCCGCAATCGCGCCGCAATACTGGCCTCGCGCGATGTGGCTCACCCACGGCAGGGTTCCGCTGACCCGATAGCCGCCGGCCATTGGCGCTGCACGCAGCATCATCGGCTCAATGCCGGATAGGGCCTTCATCGGGTTCGAGAGCGCCGTGCCGCCGAAGGTTCGGCCGCGCGCGTGCTCGTCCAGCCGGTGGCCGCCGAGTTCCGGGTTGCCCGACTGTTCCATGTAAAGGCCGCATACGTCATGGGCCCACATCAAGAAGCCTGTCGATCCGCACGCCCGGCTGGCTTCCCGCATGGCGTCGATCGACAGGGCGAAGCGCGCTCCGTGCCGGTCGAGATGCACGCCTAGCCCGCCAGCCTCACCGAGCTTCGACATGATGTCGAGCGGGTAATACCCTTCTGTGTCGATACGCGTTGCAGCGGCCGCCAGGGGGCCGCTTGCAATGTCGATGACGTTCGCCAGGACCTCGCCGTCGATCCAGCCGTCCACGCAGACGTCGCCTGCAGCCAGTACGCTTGCCATGATGGAATTCCCGTGGGTGTTGAAGCCGGATCGTCGACGACGATCAACAGGATGTTTAGTCAGCGAGCGAGACGCTCATCGGGATTGGGTTGCGCATTGTGTTGGCAACCGGCGAGTTGAAGTTAGCCTGACGCACGATTTCATCCAGTTCCTCACGGCTGGCATCGCCTTCGATCACCACCTTGACGCGAATCTCCTGGAAGCCCATTTGCGACGGTTCCCGCTGTGCGCCCCCCGCACCCCACGCTGCCGTGTTGCCAATATCTGCTTCCAGGTAGATTTCAAGCTTCGACAGCCTGACCTGCTTCCAGGTCGCTACCGCGGTGATGCCGACGGCCAGGCAGCCGCCAAGGCCAGACAATGCGATTTCGCCCGGCGCCGGCGCCGTGTCTTCGCCGAACAAATGGAGCGGTTCGTCAACGACGACCGGAGCGTGGGCACCGACGTAGCTCAGCGACCGGTATTGGCCTTGCATTACGGTGTGAACGTTGTTCTTGCCGCGTCTGTCGGGGTCGTTGCGGCCCTTCTCCGCGAATGCCAACAGGCCGTCGCGGTCGATCGGTCGGAGGTGAGCAGAAATGGTCGTGGGGTTGTCGCTGACGGTTGTGTTCAAGGCTGGCTCCTGATGGAAAAGGTCGCTGAATAACAGCGCGCCGTACGACTAGTGCGTCGGCGTAAACCTCTAATGCAATAGGTGTGCCAATCTTGCATTTCTTCCATGAAAGCCCTTGTGCATAAGGCTTTCAAGGATCAGCGACATTTGAATTGATGACTAAGCGAAAAAGAATGGCGGCGCCATTGTCGACAATGTAAACAATGTCGACAATGGCATGTACAACGGCTCAGGCGTCCGCCAAGCCCAGCTTTTGCCACCGGTAGTTGAACTGCCGCACCGTCATCCCAAGCATCTGCGCAGCGCGCGACTTGTTCCCGCCGCACTGTCGAAGCGCCTCGCGCAGCGCGTCGGCGGAGTGCGACCCCACACGCTCATAGGGACGCGTGGGCAGCAGGCTCGCCCGCCGCATGTTTGCGGCCAGAATGCTCGCGTGATCCTGGACGTCCGGCACGTCGACCGGTTGCGACGCCAGCGCCGCCGCCCTTTCATCGGGCAGGAAACGTTCAACGTCCGCCGCGTTCAGAATCGGCCGGTCTGCCAGCAACACGATTCGCTCGATCACGTTCGCCAGTTCACGGATATTGCCGGGCCACGAATGTTGCCGGAGGCGGTCAAGGGCGCTTGCAGTCAGGTTGACGTTGCGTTGATTGACCTGGTTGGCATGACTGATGAAATGCAGCGCCAGTGCACGTATGTCCTCGCGGCGCTCCGCTAGCGAAGGCAGATGAATCGGAATGACATTGAGCCGATAGTAGAGGTCCTGCCTGAACCCTCCCCTCGCGACCTCGACCTGGAGATCGCGGTTGGTGGCTGCAACCAGGCGGACATCGATGCGAATTTCCCGCTTGCCGCCGAGTCGCGTCATCGTGCCCTCCTGCAGGGTGCGCAGCAGCTTGGTTTGCATCGTCAGCGGCAACTCGCCGATTTCATCGAGAAAGATGGTTCCCGCATCCGCTTGCTCGAACCATCCGGCGCGCATGGTGGCCGCACCGGTGAATGCGCCGCGTTCATAGCCGAACAGTTCCGATTCGAACAGCGCATCCGGTATGGCCGCGCAGTTGATCTTGATGAATGCCTTGTCACGTCGCGGGCTTGCAAGATGCAGGGCGCGCGCGAAAAGCTCCTTGCCGGTTCCCGACTCTCCGAGCAACAGCACGCTCGCGGCCGAATCCGATACCCGTTCGAGCTCGGAGATAGCGCTCAACAACCTGGGCGAAGTCCCTATGATTCCGTAGCGAGCGGTTGCCGATTCCAGCGCGCGCGCCAAAGCCGCATTCTGCTGTTCGAGCGCCTGGGTCTTTTCCTGCAAACGTGCTTCGAGTTGCAGCAGTTGCCCGACGAGCGTGGCGAGAATGCGCAGGAGCGTCAGGTCGTCGGCAAGCGCGCGCGAGCGTCTTCGTATGCGGTGACAAGCAAGAACGCCGACAGTCACCCGGTCGATCGAGATAGGGAGGGCGATGAACGCCACGGGTCCGGGGGGAAGTTTCGAGCGTTCCACTGCGCGGGCCAAGAACGATGGTTCCTGGTCGATATCCTGAACGATCGCCAACTGGCCATTCTGGATCACGCGACCGGTAATGCCTTCACCAAACGCATAGCATCCACGCTCTATTTCTTTTCTGGTCAATCCGTACGCGTGCCGAATTCGACAGAATTGCCGGTTTTCGTCGCTTAGCACGATCCGTCCCCGGTTCAGGCCGAGCAATTCCGACATCAGGTGCAGCATTTCACGCAGCGCGGCAAGCGGAGACAGGTTCTTGCCCACCAGCGCCATCACTTGTTGCAGCAGGAGCATTTCGTGCTCGCGCCAGTAGGCGGGAGACTCAGCATCTCCGAAGTCCTGATCGGTTCGCATCTTCGGACACTCGTCGCAATGGGTCGTCATAACGCGAATTATTGCAGAATCGCGAAGATGACAAACAAGCGCGGGTACATCAGTAACGAGTGGTTTCCCCGGCATTGTCAGGTTGGTGGGCAGATCACTTAAAAATTGCGCGATGAAGAAATCGAAATCGCGGTCATCGTTTCCCCAGCAGAGGTAACTCGAAAAACTGGAGATACCGAGCCTGATGAGCGAGATCCTCGTGGTCAAATCCAAGCCTCCCTGCAGGGGGTGAGTTCCGCACTGAAGTCGGGTACGGTCAGCGCGGTCCGGCGTGTTTCCTCAATGTCCGGGTCACGCAGCAACCGCGAGCGAGTACTCGGCATACGATGTCTATCCGTGATGCCTTCATTCGCTCGAACATCTGCGTCAACGTTCTCCAACTAAAATTTAGGATTACATGCTGATCTGCTGTGAAGGACGGATTCTATCTGGAGATTTAATTCCTCGATACACCCTCTTCTGCTCGTTCAAGTCTGACAACGCCACGGTCCGCTGGTTTGAATCGCCGGCGATCCTGAATACGAGCTCAACTGAGCGCTCATGGTCGGCTTGCGACAAGATTGCGTACCCACGCAGGGAAGGGTAACGCACGCATGCAGACGTGATGAGATTGAGAGCCGGCGCGCCGGTTTGAAACATGAGCGCCCAAGGGATCCCGTTGACGCCAAAAGCCGTCACGGAACTGGGCGCGCACGACGGAGCCGTCCAATGAAAGACTTCCATTTCGGAAGAGTCCGCGAGGTGAAACGCGGGAATCTACCGCCGAACAGAAGACTGTATTTCCAGCGGCTATAGACCCGCTTTACAGCGCCTGAACTTGCACCGGTGCACCCAGCTTTCCCGCCACTTGCGGAGCGATGACGAGGTAACGACGCTTGTCGGCCGTGGTGCTCGCGCCCGGCGTGACTACTTGGCGAATTTGGCCGATCGCGTTGACGATCGCAGCGCCCGCCGGGTTAGTCATGAAATTCGCGAGCGGGTCCACGTTACCGCTGCCGTCAGGGCTATCCGACAAACCTAGTACGTACGGCTGTTTCGGCAAAAGGCCAGTGACCGCGGCCTGAAGAACCTGCACCAGGCCCTGATCGAACAACGCAACAGTAGTGGGCATGCCGGTATCGTCCGCCGACTTGCCCGCACCCGCCGGCATCATCGCCAGGTGCACGGTCTGTCCTGCCACACCGAGCGGTTGCGCGTTCTGCGTGCCGTCTCCCTCCGGCACTGCGTTCGGTACATAGGTGACAGCCTGCGGCGCCTGACCGATCGGCACGGTGGCTATAACCTTGTTGGTCAGCGTGTCGATGGCAGTCATCGCATCAGCGTTTTCGAGGCCTACGTAGACTCGGCTGCCGTCGCCCGAAGGCCAGATGCCGTGCGGTAGATTGCCAACGGGAATTGTCGCGACCTGTGAGAAGTCGTCAGTGCGGAACACCTTCACCTGATTCAGCCCGCCAACGGTTACATAAGCAAACATGCCATTGGCGTTGTGAACGATGTTCACGTGGTTCGTGATCGGACCGGTATCGAGAGTCTTGAGCAACGCGAATGGCGGACGCGCGTCGAAGACTTGGGTCTTGCCCACGTCCTTTAGCGTGAACCACACCTGCTTGCCGTCCGGCGTGGCTGCCAAATCTGGGCAGAACGGACTCGCCTGCTTGACCGCACCGACGATCTTATGGTCAGCCACCGTGATGACTTCAGTCTCCGGGTTGAACGATGAGCAGACGTAGCCGTACATGCCGTCGGGCGAAAAAATCTGCATCCCTGGACCTGCTGGGACGACAATGCGGGTCTTTTCTTCGTACGTCTTGCCATCGAGAACCGCGACGTAGTTTTCGCCACGCACCGTCACCCACACTTCGCTGCCATCGGGTGTGAAGAACGCCTCGTGCGGTGAGCGTCCCACATATGTCGTATGCTTGACGGCGTTGGTCTGGGTGTCGATGAACGTCACTGAGTTCGAGCCGATCGATACGACTGCGAGCGTGCGGTGGTCCGGCGAATAACCCATGCCGTGCACCAGTACCTGCCCTTTATACAGCGGACTGAAGTTGCCCGGCGATGGGTCGCCGAGGCGAATCACGCCGACCAGTTTGTTGTCGGCTGGATCGGTCACCGACACCGTATTTGAAAATTGCTCGGCTGCATAGACCCGGTCGTGGTGACTCACCGGCACGTCCGGATCGGACAGGGAACCTGGGGCCTGCCCGGCGCAGACAACCTGGGCAGCGGCGAACGCGGTGGCGGTCAGGGCTGTAGCGAGAATCAGCTTGGTTTTCATCACGGTTCCTTGTGGATGTTCATTTGCATGTTGTCATGGGACATCGGGGATGTGCTTGTGGGGTTGGAATCCGGGCTGCGCTGCTGGTCGGCGGCAGGTGCGGGCAACGGCAGCGGCTGTCCCAGTGCGAGCCGCATGGCGATGATTTCCTGCTGCTGCTCGACGATGATTTCCTGCGCGATGCGTCGTAACTGTTCATTGTGACCGTAGCGCAGCTCGGCCTGTGCCATGTCAATGGCACCCTGATGATGAGGCTCCATCATTGCGACGAAATCGTGGTCGACATCGCCCGCGGGCTTGATGGACACCCCATCCATCATCTTTGTCATGGCTTTGTCGTTCTCAAGCAGAAACGGTGTTTCTTCGGCGCTTGCGCCGGCTGGCCCGGCAGCGAATGCAGCAACGGGCATGCTTCCCACCGCCACCGCGAAAGCGGTTACGGTCATGCGCACAGTCACACTAAGTATGTAAGGCATGGAAAGCTGTTCCTGTAAGCAACCCGAATAGGCATTGATGGAGCAAACACCGGCACATACTGACTTATTCCATGGCCACGGATTTTAGGCTACCGCCGCGTACTTCGACCGCGTCGATTGTCCACTGCCGGAGGACTGAGTTTCCGTGATCATCTATCTACCGGACAACCCGCTTACGCGCTAATCTCCACCGGAAGCCAATCGCCGGCGTGCGATCGCGAGGCTAGCTCGTTTTCACGGTGTGCTCGCTGACCAAACACACTATTTTCAACGCTCGCGCTTTCCGAGACTCCCATGACCGACACGTACGTACTGCTCGCCGACCGGTCCGCTTTATCGCCGTTTCATGCAGGCGAACTTGCGGTTCAGGAACGTGTGGGCGTACGTGACTACGCGCATTCCTCGGGAACCCGCAGCATCCGTCCTGTCCTGCAGGAGCAGCACAGGACGTTCTTCAATGACCGGCCGTTCATTGTGCTCGGTGGACTCGATGCTAACGGCCAGTCGTGGGCAACACTGCGCGTCGGGAGGCAAGGCTTCGTGTCATCGTCCGATGTTCATACCCTGCACATAGCGGGAACGACTTTGCCGGACGACCCGCTCGCCGATGCGTGGAAAGTCGGCAGCATGATCGGCTGCCTCGCAATACAGCCGGAGACCGGGCGGCGCACCCGTGTCAATGGGATGATTACGTCGATCGAGCACGACGAGATTTCCCTGCATGTCAGCCAGAGCTTCGACAACTGTCCCAAGTATATTCAAGGCCGTACTCCAACATTTGTTGCGTCCGTTCCCTCCGTGGCCCGTCACGCGCAGCGTCGAGGATCGCAGCTGGACGACATCGACCGGGTGTTGCTCGAAGCTGCGGATACCTTTTTTATCTCAAGCGCAAACGGTCCGGATACGTCAAGATTCGCACGCGAAGCGGACGTATCTCACCGAGGAGGCCGACCGGGCTTTGTTCGCGTGGATGACGCGAACACCTTGACCGTGCCAGACTTCCGCGGCAACCGGTTCTTTAACACGCTGGGCAACCTTACGGTCAACAGTCGCGCAGGGTTGCTGTTCCTGGACTTTATTCGTGGCGATTTGCTCTACGTCGCTGTCGATGCCGAAGTTGTCTGGGACGAGGCACAGATCAGCAAATTCGCGGGCGCCCAACGCCTGCTGCGCTTTCGTGTGCGCGAAGTGCGGCGTAGTACGGCGGCGCTGCCCTTTGCCTGGTCGCCAGTCGAATATTCGCAACAATTCGCCGGGTTTGAAGCCGCCCATCAAGCCGCCCGCGAAGCACCCGAACAGGTCGACCGCGAAGCAAAGCTGGAGAGCAGTATTCCGTGACATAGAGGGTGGCCTGCCGTGAGGACTTAAATGCGGGTTAGCATTGCTGCCAAAGCTGCAAGGTGTCGGCAGGCCGTACCCGTGACGATCGAGGGATCGCCGACGTCCAGCGTGATGAGGTTGCAGCCATAAATATTATGTATAACAGATTAATTACTGCCCGCCCCGCGCCCCAAAGGATCTGCGTAGGTGGTCCAACTATCCACGCCCTCATCGATCGAGATGCCGCAAACGCTACTTGCTTCGCATGGCCTCAAGGTACGTATGTCAAGACGTGGGCAGTCGCACGGCTTTCAGCAAAAATTTGAAAAATTCGGCGGCTGCCATTGGCAACTTTCGATTGCGCGACGTTATCAAATCGATCGTCGCGATTTCCGACGACCGGTCTGATAAAGGAACGGCGCACAGCCAGCCTAACTGAAGCTCACGGCTGAATGTGAGTGGCGGCATGAAGCCGATAACGTCCGACCTGTGGACGAGGTTTTTGATCATCTGCAGCGAATTGACTTCGTATGCAATCTTCAATTCAATTTTTGCCTCAATTGCTGCCTGGTCGATCAGGTATCGCACACCAAACGTTTTTTCAGGGACAGCTGCTTTGTAGTCCGAAAGTTCCCCCATTGATACCGTTTCATGCGTCGCCAATGGATGTCCAGGGCGGCATATGAGTTGCAACGGCTGAAATATCCGGCCGTGCAACACAACATCGTCGCGATTTAACACGTTAAACGCCACGCCGATATCCGCAGTATGGTTGACGACGGCCTCAACAATCTGAGCGGTACCACAGACGCTCAGATCGAACGTGATGCTCGGAAACTGCCTTGAGAACTCGATTAACAGATCAGGTAAGAAACTTCCGGACACTGCCTCGATAAGCGCAATTCGAACGTTTCCATGTTTCAGGGAGCCAAGGTCGTCAATTGCTGAATGCACGTTTTGAATGGTCTTCTCGTTGTCAGCAACGAACGCCATCAGGATCTGACCTGCCGCAGTCAAAACCATCCCCCGAGGAGATCTTTCGAAGAGTTCTGTACCGAATTCTTTCTCCAGGTTAGCGATTTGGCGGCTTATCGCACTGGGCGCCACAAAGAAAATTTCCGACGCCTGTCTCACAGACCCGCTACGAGCGACCTCGGCAAAATATTTAAGCGATTGAGGTTGGATCGAGTTCAAGTCAGTCTCCCGTAGGGTCAAAGGTCAGCCCCGTAGCCCGCTGCGAGACCCGCAGAAAATTGCGATCCGTCGAAACGGGAACTGATGAAGTATAGCGAGTCCTAGACGTTGCATTATTCAGCGCGAAGCCCGGAACCGTAGGGTGTGCCGCCTTCGCAGGTGGAATCGTTTGGACCGCTCCGGGCATACCCACCGCATCAACTGCCCAACACGCAGCCGACCAACTCGGCGAGACATTTTCAGACTTGAAGGTTTAAGTCCAGAGCCAGCCTTGCTTCACAGACGTACGAGGTCGTCGATGACATGATATCCGACCGTTAGAGCGGTACGGTATGACTTCGAGGGCATCACGAATCCAGTTTCCGCGCACTCGATGCCGAAAGCTCGCCTGCACGCTCTATGCTCATCGTCCCAGTAGCCCAGCCGCGTCAAAGGAAGCTCTGAAGCAAAAGGTAGCGCACTGAAAGGTGCAAAGCCTCGGTCAAGGTGTTGAACCGACACGAAGTGGTAGCGACACTAAAAATAAGGGAGGCCTAGCGTTTCCGTACAGGTGAAGATGCAGACGCACGCATCGCCGCCGATGCAAGTGCGGATGCAGGCGCAGCACGAAATGCCAGCAAGAGACCCGCCAGGATCGAGACCATTCCAGCCAGACTGAGGGGCGTCAGACGGTTACACAGCACGAGGTAGTCCATCACGGCGGTGACCACGGGCACGAAATAAAAGAGGCTCGTTACGTTGACCAGGTTACCGGCTTGCATCAGCCGATAAAGGAGCAACTGCGCGAAAACCGAAATCCCGATGCCTAGCCACAGAAGCGGTAAGAGAAAACCCAAGCCGGGTACGAACGTGATGGGCTGGAACGGTACGAACAACATGGCGAGCGTTAGGCTGACAACGTTCTGGAGTGGCAGGACATCGGTTGGTTGCTGCTTCAGGCTTTTCTGCAGGATGGAACCTATCGTCATGCACGCGAGCGAAGCCGAGCCGAAAAGTACTCCCGTCATCGGATACCGCTCCGCGTTGCCAGCCCCGAATACAACGAGCGACAAACCGCCCAACGCAAGCAACAGGCCACCCAGGCGTGGCGCGCTCAAGCGACGCTCCACCAGCACAAGCGTGAGGATGGGCTGTGCGCCCAGAAGCGTTACAAGAATGCCGGGTGTCAATCCGTGATCAAGGGCGAGCAGATAACAAATCGGATACCCCCCGGTCAGGAAGGCCCCGGTGATCGCAACTCGCAAACGCGTTCCAGACGCCGGCAACCAGCGTCTGCGCCATAAACCAAGCATGACCAGGACGCCCGACGCGAGCGCGAAACGCAGCACGAGGAAAGCGAAGGCCGAGGCGTGAGCGAGTCCCAGTTTTGACACGATTGCACCGCTGCTCCACAGCAGGACAAAGAGTGTCGTTGAACCATACGCGGCGACAGCGGTTTTTACAAATGCCATGGGTACTCACATGTCGAGGGAATAAGGGACTTGGCCGAGCGGGTTCAAACCGCCAGGCACCAAGAGGTGCCGCGGTCAGACCGAAAGCCCAAGAGGCGGTTTCATAAAGGCGTGAACATTGCAACTCAATGCAGCGCGCGCCCGCTTACCGAAGAGCGGCCGCAGTCCGGACTACGTGCATGCGAAATTTGCCCGAGGCTTGAATATCAACGCCATGGCTATCGCGCGTTGAATTGCTCATCGCATCTCATTGCGGCGCGATCGGTCTCGAATGAAATGCGATCGAAAGTTCTGGACTTTACGAATTTTGCGGTCGATCAGGCAAGCCCCATCAGGCGACCTTGTCAGACGGTTTCCCAATGGCGTTGAAAGGCCACCCCCGGACTTCATCCGGATCCGCCCGGCCCATTCGGCACGGGCAATTCCTCGACTCGGGAGAGCCCGATATGGGATCAAAGTCAGGTCCGTAAGGAATGGCTGTTTCAACGTTGAATTTGAGCGCACCATGATCTGCGCCTTCTAACTCAGGGAACCACCAGCCCATTCCTGTCGCAACGACGTTCGGTTGCATTTCTTCCGTCAGTTTCGCCTGTAAGTAGACTCGACTTGTGCCCCCGGGTGTCTCGACCCAAACCCATTCACCGTTGGATAAGCCAAGCCTCTCTCCCAGCGCCGGGTGCATCTTTATATCCGGTGCCTTCTGACCGCGTCGAGCCCAAGCATGGTTTCTAAACCGCGAATGATGTAGTCCCATAACGCGGATCCCGGTCATCAGTATCAGGTCGAAATCTTGCGTGGGTTGTGCGTAGCTCGGAGCCTTATAGTCCGGCACTGGATCGTAGCCAGCTTGTTCGAGCAGGCTGGAACAAAGCTCGATCTTTTTACTTTGCGTCTTGAAGCCGTCGAGTTCGTACGAACCGTACTCGTACGGATACGTGTGAAAACCTGCATCCAGCGAATCGAAAGACATGCCAGTGTCTTTGAGCTGGAAGTCGATAAACTCTCTGTGCGTCCTCCAGGGGAGGCATTCAAAGTCCAATGCACCGCGTTCTCTCAGCTTGTCACATAGAGCGATGGCGATTTCAACATCTGTCTTGACCTCACCGCGGGACTCAGCAGCCTTATTAAAAATGGAAAGACAAGGCGCACCGACCTCAACGAAGACCCCCTCCTCTTCGAGCAGCGTCGTCTTTGGCAGTACGAAATCGGCAAACTCAGCAGTCGGGGTGATGTGATCGGTGGCAACAACGACAAGATCAAGACGCTTCAGCGCATCAATCGTGTTCTGCATTCCCGGATACGTGCATACAATGTTCACGCCGCTAATGTATATCGCCTTGACCGGATAGGGCACGCCAGTCCTGATAGCATCGATTACAGACGGGTTGTGAGCAGCAGAGCCCCAACTCGAAGGCCCCGACCACAGCGGATAAGCATCGCCACCAATAATCTCGTTCTCTCTTTCACTGGGCATCCTCAGTGCAGGATCCTTCGCAATCTTCACGTAGTCCCGGAATCCCGCGCGGGTCTTGTGCAAACGATTACTTCCTTCGCGATCTATATTTCCTGTTAGCGCGAGAATTGCGTGAAATGCCATGGCTGTATGAACGCCGTTTGCCTGCGCGTCAATGCCATGCCCCAATACCAGACACGAGGGCCCCTCAAGCGCGAACATTCGGGCGGCATCAACAATTTTCGCCGCGGCGATACCAGTCACTCCAGACGCATAGTCCACGTCATAGCGCGCGACCCGTGTGCGCAGTTCGCTTTCCCCAACGCACCACCGGCTAACAAACTCACTGTCAATCAGATCCTCATCGAATAAAACCTTGACCATGGCTAAAGCCAGCGCGGCATCGGATCCAGGCTGAACCTGGAGCCAAATATCCGCCAATTTTGCAAGCTGCGTCTGGCGAGGGTCGATGACGATTAGCTTCGTGCCATTTTGCTTGGCAAGTTTGATATCCATCCATTCAATGATGTTCGACTCGGAGGGGCTTCGACCGACCACCAGAATACATTTTGCATTCCTCAGCTCACTTCCCGCTTCCGCGTGTACGCCCGTCATGATTGCCGCGGTAGATCGGCTACCAGTACACATATCCTGGTTGATCATGTAGTTTGGCGAGCCGATGCTTCTCAGGAGCAGTGACATCGCGACGCCGCGGTCATAGTATTGATTCGATACCGCCCCCGCAACCGCGCGAGCCCCAAAGCCCGATTTGATCTTTTGCAATCGATCGGCGATTTCGCTCAATGCGCTGTCCCAGGACACTCGCTCGAACTTTCCCTCGCCCCGTTCGCCTGTGCGTCGCAGGGGATAAAGTGGCCGCAGAGGATGATTCAAGGAAGCGATCGGCGCGTTCATGCCTTTCGCGCAGAACGCCCCACGTGAATGGGGATGAGCCGGATTTCCGGTGATCTTGATCACTTTGTCGTCCTCAAGATGAATCAAGGATCCACAACCCACGAAACATTCGCGACAAGTGCTCGCTACGACACGATTTGCCATCTCCGTTCTCCCGCTCAACCCTGCTCATCACAAACAACCTGGTGTCCCCCAGCGCGAGAATCGCGTGGGGTCCATCTCACCTGCCGCGACCGGATCAGGAGTAATTGATCACAAGCAACTTGATCTCGGACATTTCGTCCATTGCGTAGCGCGTGCCTTCTCGCCCGGTCCCGGACTCTTTCCAGCCACCAAAAGGCATATTGTCAATTCGGTAGATCGACACGTCGTTAATCATCAGTCCACCCACATCCCAATCCTCCAGTGCCTGGAAAGCGCGCCTGATGTCGTGTGTAAAGATACCCCCTTGCAGGCCATAGCGGGAATCGTTCGCGCGTTGAACCGCCTCCTCAAAGGTACCGTAGCTGTTAAGGGTCAGGACAGGTCCGAAGATTTCCTCATCTTCCACTTTCATACCCTTGGCAGTATTGGTCAGGACGGTTGGCTGAACCACAGCCCCGTCCCGCGTTCCACCAACAAGCAATTTGGCGCCGCTGGCTATCGCCTCGTCAACCCAACTCTGAATCCGGACGGCTGACCCTTCGTCGATGACCGGACCCACATCAATACCCTCCTCCATCGGATTTCCAACGCGGCACGCGCGCACGCCTGCGAGGAGTTTTTCCTCGAATTTCGCGCGAACGGACTCGTGAACGAGTATGCGCTGCACGCCAATGCAATATTGACCACCATAGACCACTCCTCCGCGAACACAACGCGCTGCAGCGAGATCCAGATCGGCGTCTTCGGCGACAATCACCGCGCCATTGCCTCCGAGCTCAAGCGCCACCTTCTTCCGTCCGGCAATGGCCTTGATATGCCAGCCCACCTTGGCGCTTCCGGTGAATGTCACCATGGCAAAGCGCTCATCACGGACCATCGATTCAGCAAGTGCAACCGAGCAATGGCAGACCTCCAACGCGCCATCGGGCAATCCGGCTTCAATCATCACCTCGAGCAACAGCTGACTGGTCAGCGGTGTCTGTGGCGCCGGTTTGAGAACAACGGTATTCCCAGCGGCCAGCGCTGGCGCGACTTTGTGCAAAACCAGGTTCAACGGAAAATTGAACGGTGCGATCGCCAGGATCGGGCCGATTGGAAATCGGCGTGCAATGCCAACACGCCGGCGCATTTTCGCCAAGCCTTCGTGATCGAGCTCGGCAAGCGTCGTGGGGCAACCTTGCGCGTCTGTCGTCTGGTACTCGAAAACACCCGCATCGAGGTCAAGCGGAACCTCTTCGCCGTTGCTTCGACGCGCTTCCTGAGCAGCATTCTTGAGGTTGAAAATACTTCGTGCGACCTCTCCTCGAGCGTCATACAAAGGCTTGCCCGATTCCCCCGCGATAGTACGGACAAACTCGTCACGTCGTTCTGCAATGAGCTCGGCGGCACGCAGGAGGATGTCCGCGCGCAAAAACCTCGGCAGTTTACGCGTCACCTGAAATGCTTTTTCCGCGCGGGAGATTGATCGCTCAACGTCATCAGCTTCCGCTACTGGCATCTCACCGACAACACTGCCATCGAACGGACTGAAGATAGTAGCGGTCTTTTTGGTGGTTACTTTGAGGTCTCTATACATTAGACATCCATATAATTTAAAGTGAAAGTACGCTTGGGAGATTCGGTTAGGACCGACTCGCAGCAACGCTTGGCGGCTGGACAGCTTTAAGCCAAAATCTTGTCGGCTCTGTTCAAGTAGACTGCGCGGACTCCGCTCCCATGCAAGCTGCCAGCATCTCGGCCACTCTTGCAAACTTCTCTCGCGGCTTACCGGTCAACTCGCCGCGTGCGATTTCCGCCGCGTTGATGCGGCTCCAATCCTGGTAGCTGACATATCTCTTTCCCTGACGCTGAAGAATTTCCGCCACGCCGATCGCGCCGGATTTGTCGCATCTCACAAGATGGGGCATGTCCGTTAGCAATGTCGCGACTGTCTCCAGGCTATCTGCTCGATTCGTTCCAATGATGCCGTTTGGACCGCGTTTTATCCATCCAGTCGCGTAGAGTCCGTAACAAACCGTTCCATCCTCTCCAACGAGCCGTCCGCCGAGATGCCGAAGCGTGCCGCGCGCGGCGTTAAATGGAAGGTCCAGGATTGGCCGGCCCCTATAACCGACAGATCTAAACAACAAGCCAGCGTCGATATCGACGGTTTCAATCGTATCGAGCGTCGATTGATGAAACGCTTCGCCAACCAGTCGCGTCTTTGCAAATCGAATACCTGTCACCCGCTTTTCGCCAAGAACCTCAACAGGATTACGAAGGAAATGAAAATAACAGCGACGCGCAGCATCCGACTCGGCGGCCGATCCGAATCCCGCGAGAATGCCCAGGTTAGTTGCAATGTTCCGATAACGCTTGTCAGACGCTTCTAACTGGCTTACTTCGTCCAGTGCCAGTTGCTCCGGATCAACGCGTGCGGCGCACTCGCTTATCGTTCCGAACTCGCGAAGCTCTGTTGGGGTGAACTTCGCCTGCGCGGGGCCCCGTCGACCTACGACGTGTATCTCACGAAGACGGCTTTTCGAGAGCGCATCTAGCGCGTGCTCTGCAATGTCGGTATGCCGAAAGGAGTCGACCGGTTTTGACAGGATTCTGGCAACGTCCAGCGCGACATTGCCTTGCCCGATAATGACAGCTGCTTCCTGATCAAGATCGAACGCGAGGTCGCGATAGTCCGGGTGGCCGTTATACCAACCAACAAACTCCGTGGCCGAATGGCTTCCGGGGAGGTCTTCTCCTTCGATTCCGACACGACGGTCCAGCGAAGCACCGTAAGCGAACACAATGCCGTGGTGGGTCCTGAGGAGGTCGTCGATACTTATGTCTCGGCCCACCTCCACATTTCCCAGAAAGTGGAATCGCGGATGCGCGGCGATCTTGTCGAAAACAAGCGTGGACTGCTTCAGCTTCGGGTGATCCGGTGCTACGCCGCTGCGCACGAGACCATGAGGCACCGGAAGACGCTCGATCATCGTGATCTCCACCACGTATGTCGATTGCAGCAGTGCCTCCGCAGCATAAAATCCACTCGGCCCGCTGCCCACAATTGCTATCCGAACCGGTTGTTCCGCACTTCCTAACGACATTTGAGTATTCATGATCAGAACCCCAGTGTGGCGCGCCTTTCTTCAGCCGTCGGCAGCGGATCAGCTTTCTGTGTCACCAATGGCAACACCGCGCTACGTTCGGCATTGATATCGATCCATTTTTCCAATTCGGACGGCATGTCCGAACTCATATAGATTGCCTGCACCGGACATGCGACGAGGCAGGCTGTGCAGTCGATGCAGACGGCGCCGTCGATGTACAACATCTCGCCGTCACCATGGAAGCACGCGACGGGGCAAACGTTGACACATTCGGTAAAACGGCAGGCATTGCAATTTTCAGTCACTACGGCAGTCATTACTGTCTCCTTTGAAACGGAAGTCACGATGCTTGTTTGGCAACGCACCCACCTTCATGAACCTCGCGAAAAAGATCGCCATCGCATCACGGTCTTAATTCCATTTTTTCGATAATTAGTATTTCTATTAATTATGATAAATATTGCGGAAGGTTATTTATGCCGCTACGGATTTACATGTTGTGCCCTTTGGTTTCTCCGCTGACGACGGCTCCAATCACGTACACGGCAAAAAACACAGCAGTGAAGATTGCGAGCGTGATGGGCAAGCCGCTTAGCGAAGCGCTCGACAAGGTCACGAGCACCGGTATCGAGCCACCCACAGCAAAGCCTACATTCCACGACAATCCAGTACCACTTGCGCGGATCGCCGTCGGAAACCTCTCATTGAGGAAAATGGGTAAGGGAGCAAGTACTGCATTTCCCATAAAAGCGATGATCAGCGAATAGCACGCGACAGGCGTAATGCCCACGCTCGTCGACAGCTTGATAAAGCTGTACGGGACAACCAGCAAGCCGATCAAGCCAATCAGGAGGAACGCTTTCTTACGCCCTAAAACCTCGGCCAACTGTCCGAACATCAGCCCTGCAACAATAGAAGCCAGGGCGGCTCCCACCAACAACAGTGACGCGGTGTGATTCGTCACGTGGTCGATGGTTCGCAGGTAGGTTGGCAAGTAACCTGCTGTGAGGTAGTACACCGAACCACCACTTACCGTTAATAGTAAATTGACCAACAGGGTCTTGCGATGGACCGCGGAAAAAAGAGCTTTCAATGGCGTCGCTGCTTTCTCCTTCGACAGCAATCCCGGCGCCTCTCTCAATTGCTTCCAGAGTGGCGACTCTTCAAGGGAGTTGAACAGAGTCAGGCCGAACACCGCGCTCAAGATTCCGGAAAGAAACATTGCGCGCCAACCCCAATCGTCAAACGCGGCCCCTACAAAAATGGAAGACATCACGAGAAAGGAAATGGACGCGAGCAGTGCACCCAAGCCGGCACCGCCGCCGCCGATCAGTCCCGATACAAGTCCACGCCACTTTCTCGGCACAGACTCCGTTCCTATGGTGTGTGTAGATGCCACCACACCGCCCACAAATACGCCTTGAACCAGTCGAAGGATAAGGAAAATGATTGGCGCCCATAGTCCTATGGAGGCATAGCCGGGGAGCAGTCCAAATGCCGCTGTACTGAGCCCCACGCCTGTCATTGCGACCATCATGGCGCCTTTTCTGCCACGCTTGTCTGCGTACGACCCAAATATCGCCGAACCAACGGGCCTCATGCAGAGCGTTACGGCAAACGAAGCGTACACAGCGGCAAGAGTCAGCGTGGCATTGTGTGAAGGGAAAAAAGCTTTCCCAACGTACGGTGCGACATAGAGAAGTAGAAACAGGTCAAACAGGTCAAGCGCCCAGCCGAAACATGATGCCGTCAACGCCACCGCGATCGATTTGTTCGTCGGCCTGTATGCCGGTTCGGCGTAGCTGCTGGCCAGATCTCTAAACGACATTTTGTCTCCTTACTCAATTATTTATTTCGCCGACCAGGTCATACGCCTGCCGCTCGCTCAAAGGTTTCGGAACCTCAGGCGATTACAATTGTCTGGCTCATGTTGGCAAGACTGCGAACGACGCTGTATGGCGCCAGCATCGACGTTTTCGGGTTGCCCGCCAGTGGCTTTCCAACAATTCGCACGCTCACTTCCCCGAACAGGCCGACAGCCTCGATGCGATGCGTATTGCCGGCCACATCTGGATCTGCGCTCAGGCTCACCATGGTCTTGTCGAAACCGATACCTGCGAGCGCGACCGCCGCCGCGACGTTTGCATTCTGCGGAAACAGTTGCGCGGCTTCGCGAGCAGTCCCGGAGAAGAAAACGGTCGTTTTAGTGACGTCGTCAAGCGCGATCATCGATTCCGCCGGCGTACCTTTCCACGCAAGGGGTGCTTTGTTCGACAAGTAAAGCACCCGCTCCAGTCCGACAAGTTTCGCCGCTCCCAGGGCATCAAGGCCACCCAACGCACCGGCCGGAATGCGCAGCTTGGATCGCCCGAATGTAGCGGCGCTCATCAAGGCGGCTTCCGTATCGCGGTCGGCGAGCGCGCCCACTGATACAACTAGTAGGTCCGTACCGTGTTTCAGCACCGTTGGACCGGTCGATTTCAAGGCTGCGTGGCCAGCACATTCAATTACGAGGTCCAGTCCAATATCGAGCAATGCGGATACCGACGTCTCGATCCGCGTATTCGGGTCAAGTCGGGCGCGAAGTTGGTCATGTAATTCGGCGCGTTCGACCACCGCTGATATCTGAACTTCAGGCAAGTTCCGCGGTATCAGTGCACACAGCAATTGCCCAATCGCGCCGCAGCCAATAATACCGATCTTCATTTGGCGTCTCCTTTTTTGTTTCGATTCACCGATTCGAACTAATTCACTAATTTTTCTTATTAGGCGACATCCACATTGTTTATGGAAGAGTCGTGGAGAGAGCGCCGCGTTGACTTAAACAGAACACCCCTGACGCAAGCATTGGAATGTTGCCACGGTCGCGACTCTCCAAATAGGCGGAGAAAATCGCAAGTGACTGTTTTGATGAAAGAAAGCCTGGAGATCAAGTTCCGACACACTGCGTTCAGTTCTCCGGTATTTTGTAATAAATCGGGGAATTGCCGGACAACAATAGCTAAATCCTGCGTTTCTTCCGTTTCGCGACGCCGGAAATCACAGCCCGATTCGTTAAAATGCCAACGAGAGTTTTCATCGACGAGGCGAAGTTCTTTTGTGGGCTCCTTGAAGTCCTGTTTCCCCGTTTTTTAGCCACTGATCTGCCGATTTCCCATCCCGACCGCCCGTGCCGCCTTATCCACTACCGCCGATAAATCATGTCTCTTTTCTCAGCCGTAGAGCTTGCCCCCCGTGACCCGATTCTGGGCCTGAACGAAGCCTTCAACGCCGATCCGCGCACGACCAAGGTCAATCTCGGCGTGGGCGTGTATTTCAACGAAGAAGGCAAGATTCCGCTCCTGCGCGCCGTTCGCGAAGCAGAAAAAGCGCGCGCGGAACTCGCGTCGCCCCGTGGCTATCTGCCTATTGAAGGCATTGCCGCTTATGACGCTGCCGTGCAAAAGCTGCTGCTCGGCAACGATTCCCCGCTGATCGCCGACGGCCGCGTGATCACGGCTCAGGCGCTGGGTGGAACGGGCGCGCTCAAGATTGGCGCCGACTTCCTGAAGCGGCTGAATCCCACGGGCAAAGTCGCCATCAGCGACCCGAGCTGGGAAAACCACCGCGCGTTGTTCGAATACGCGGGTTTTGAAGTCGTGAACTACCCGTACTACGATGCAGCCACGCACGGCGTGAAATTCGACGCCATGCTCGAAGCATTCAACAGCTATCCGGCCGGCACGGTCGTGGTACTGCACGCGTGCTGCCACAACCCGACCGGCGTCGACCTGACCACGGCGCAGTGGCAACAGGTCGTGGAAACGGTCAAGGCGCGCTCGCTGGTGCCTTTCCTCGATATCGCTTATCAGGGCTTCGGCGAGAACATCGACGCTGACGCCGCTGCGGTGCGCCTTTTCGCCAAGGCCGATCTCAACGTATTCGTGTCGTCGTCGTTCTCCAAATCGTTCTCGTTGTACGGCGAGCGCGTGGGCGCGCTGTCGATCATCACGAGCGCCAAGGAAGAAGCCACGCGCGTGTTGTCGCAACTCAAGCGCGTGATTCGCACGAACTATTCAAACCCGCCGACGCACGGCGGTTCAGTTGTCGCCGCAGTCCTTGCTTCGCCCGAATTGCGCGCCACGTGGGAACAAGAACTCGGCGAGATGCGCGACCGCATTCGCGCAATGCGCAACGGTCTGGTCGAGCACATCAAGGCAGCAGGCGTTGCGCGCAACTTCAGCTTCGTGAACCAGCAGCGCGGCATGTTTTCGTACTCGGGCCTGACCTCTCCGCAAGTCGATCGTTTGCGCGAGGAATTCGGGATTTACGCCGTCGGCACGGGCCGCATCTGCGTCGCCGCGCTGAACACGCGCAATCTTGAAGTGGTGGCCAACGCCATCGCAACCGTGCTGAAGTAGTTCGCGCGCCGCACGTGGGTCAGGAGCACTTTGACGCGAGGCTCCCTGACAGGCGATGTTACGCATGTCGGTCAGCGAGAATCTGAGACGAATGAGCACGTTTATGAGTTGCTTGAGTATTCGCGAAGCGAGGCCGCCTGTCTAAGCTTTCCTCGGTGGCGCTGCGCACGTCTTCCGAAATGCCCATGCGACACCGACTAACCCTCTTCGTGATTCATTGACTATGAAACTGACCCATACCTTCATGGCGGCTGCTTGCTTGTTAGCTAACGCCGCGTACGCGCAGACCGCTCCGGTCGTCGCACTGCCGTTTGTGACGCATGCGGCCTACTTTTCGAAAGAAGTGGCGTTGCCGGCCGTGCTCGACCCGCAGGTCTTCGTGCTCGACGAGAGCGAGCCGGCGGGACGCCATTGGCAGGGAATCGAACACATCAAGGGCGTACGGAATGCGCGTGAAGACGATGCCACAGGCACTGCGATTTACAACGCAAAAGGCGCTCCGTTGGGCATGACCTTGGGACAATGGCTGCATGCCAGCGGCACCGTGACGTTGACGCCCGGCTCTGACGGCCACGAGGAGGTGACCATGGCCTTGCATGGTCTCAAGCCTGGCGGCCACTATAGTGTCTTTGAAAATCACTTTGATCAGCAGCCGACTGGCTTCACTCCGCTCGATGGCGCCGGGACCAAAAACTCCTTTGTCGCGGATTCCAATGGCGGCGCTATGGTCAAGCTGAGTGCACCGGAGCAGATGACGCATCAGAACGCTGTTCTCGTTGTGTATCACTCGGATGGGACGCCACACGGTAGCGAGCGTGGTGCGATAGGCGAGACAGCACATCATCAACTGATCGCCCGTGTGCCGTGATACCGGGCGCGTACAGCGGGAATTTTCAAGGTCGTTGTCGCTTCGACGATTGAAATTCACGCTGCTTCTCTCCAAAACGTGACACCAGCAGATCAAATAGTGCTCTCAAAATCGATGTGTAATTCCCCCACCGAGCACCAGTTGTCGATTGTTCGATGAGGGACTTTCCAGGAACAGGACGGCATGCTGCCCGGCTCCGGCGAATTCCTGGACCACGCGCAGGTAAACGTCAGTGCTTTTCGATAGAAAATAGTCCACATGCGCATGCCAGATGCTCCACTTATATGATTCCATTTTTGAGTACGAATAACCCGCACCGACTCTGAAAGACGGATTAAGAAATTTGTTCGCACCTACATCGTACGTTTCGATTGTTTCCGCGTTCGCCCTATCTGGCGGAGTAAGCCGCGTATTCGTATACGTCGCCATCAATCTCCAGGTCTGCCAGTCGTAGTACCCGCCAACAGCCAGGATCGATTCGTTCTGCAGCACCGTGGCTCCGGGTGCGAACGTGGTGCCGTACAAAGAGGTGACGCCGAGACTGTTGAAGGGGGTTGCCGTCACACCACGGACGTTGAGATACACGACAGTTGCCTTCAGACGCTGGTTATCGTTGTAGTCGAGTTCGATACCCTGGCTATTGCCTGCGTTGGTGCCTCCGGTGCCTGTATCACCGAAACTGAACATCAACGCTCCGCTAAAACCGCCATAGACCGGCGTTCGATATTTGACGGCGTTATCGGCGGTTGTCAACGTAGTTGTCGCGTCACTTCAAGCAAACTGCTTTAGTTCTTCCGGCTGCATACGCTCCGGATTGAGCCAGACTTCATCCTTCAATTCCCAATTGCGCGTCGATCGGGACCAACGCTGTGGATTGCGCTGCCTGGCCTCTGCATAAACGGCTTCACGTTGCGCGAGCACTGCGGCGGCTACGCCGTTGTGGCGCTGCGCCGGCGTGACGAATTTCAGGCCGCTGTGTTTGTGCTCCTGGTTGTACCAACGCACGAACTTCTGCGTCCAGGCACGGGCCTCATCCACGCTGCCGAACGGCCTGCGTGGATAGTCGGGCCGGTACTTGCAGGTGCGGAACAGCGACTCTGCGTACGGGTTGTCATTACTCACACGCGGGCGGCTAAACGAGGCCGCAACCCCCAAGTTCTCCAGAGTGGCAAGCATCGTCGCACCCTTCATCGGGCTGCCGTTATCCGAGTGCAGCACCAGAGGACGTCCTGCCAGGCCCTCGGCCAGACTGGCACGCCGCATCAGCAACGCGGCCAGTTCCGCCGATTCGGCTTCATGCACTTCGTGAGCAACAATCTTGCGGCTGAACACGTCCAGCATCATGTACCAGTAGTAGTACTGTCCTTTGACCGCCGCCTGCAGCCACGTGATGTCCCACGACCAGACCTGATTCGGCGCTGTCGCACAATGACTGGTCACCACCCGGGTCGAAGGCTTGCGCGCACGACCCCGGTGATGCTGCTGCGAGGCGCTGCGCAGCACGCGGTAAAAGCTCGATTCCGACGCGACATACACGCCGCGATCCGCCAGGCTTGGCACGATCTGGCTGGGCGGCAAGCTGGCAAACTCCGCACTATTGGCTACCTCAAGAATCTGTTGCCGTTCGGCCTCACTCAGCTGGTTACCCGGCGGCGGCCGTTCGGTCGTGGTACGGCCATCGGCGTGCACCGCGTCACCGTCACCCACCCAGCGCTGGAACGTGCGCAGGCTCAGGCCCAGCTCGTCGCAAGCCTTCTCCAGCCGGCAGCCTGACTGCGCCGCCTCGCGTATCAACGATACACATAACAGGCGATCCGGGACGTTGATTAATCGTCCTCTTTGTCTCCCCAGATCGCCTGGGCTTTTTTTCTCAGAATCAGCAGCGCAGCCGCTTCCGCCAGCGCCTTCTCCTTGCGCTGCAATTCCTTCTCGAGCTGCTGGATCCGCTTCTTGTCGTCCTTCGACTGATGGCGCTGCTCGCGTGCCTGCTCCGTGGCATTCGCATTGGCCGAACGGCAAGCGGCTCGCCAGGCGGATATCTGTTCTGGATAAAGACCCTTTCGACGACAATACTCGGCCAGCTCCGCTGCATTGAGCGGCGCGGTTTCCAGCACTACTGCAAACTTGTCCTCCGAAGACCATGCTTCGGGATTCTTCCCATCGCCCGGCACGGCCAACCCTTGTCCTTTCGCCTGTCGGCGCCACGTGTACAACGTCTGTTCGGTAATCCCCGTTTCTCTGGCCAGCGCCGAAACCAGCGCGTTTTCCGGTGGCATCATGCGCCGCACCAGCGCTTCTTTTCTTTCTGCTGAGTAGGTTTTCATTCACCCTGATTTTACCGCCCCCGGACCATGTCTATAAGAATCAGATAACACGACAACTATTCTGACGCCGGGGGTTATTCAGGTACGTTCCGGCGCTACGATCGAAATCACCGGGATGGACTCCCGACACCGACATGTAGTATTCGGAAAAGTATGGCAGCAGATCGGCGATCAGATCACATTGGCGACCAAGACTCACCCGGCCAAAGGTTGCGTCCGCGAGTCCAACGTAGCCTTCCTTTGCGCTCGCGACGCCGTTTGCGGTCGCAATGGTTTGGGTATATCTGAAGAACGCCGACTCTCCGCCGCCAAGGTCTTCCTGTCCGCTCAAACCAAAAAATTGCGGAACATGACGACCGTCGCCATTAGGCTGGTTGCGGGGCACGATGTCGTAGTCGTGATGGGCGGCGACAGCGGGATGAACGAGCTTTTTGTTCAGCCTGATATTACGGCCATGGAGGCGTTGCGGGGGCGCAGGTTACTCGTGGACGCGCCGAACACAGCCCATGCGCTGCAAGCGAAGACCATGCTGCGAGCGGCCGGCCTCATCGCCGGAGTGGACTATGAGCTGGTTCCGGTGGGCGCTACCTACAAGCGGCTTGCAGCCATGCTCGAAGATCCGGCATATTGTGCTGCAGCGATCCTCAATCCGCCATTCTCGGTCCAGGCTCGCGACAAAGGCCTGCGTAGTCTTGGTCGAGCCACGGATCATCTGGGCCATTATCAGGCGACTGCGGCTTTCGCCATGTGTCCGTGGATAAGCTAGCATGAAGAGATCCTCGTGCAGTATCTATGCGCTTACGTCGAGGCGCTGCGATACGTGCTCGACGAACAGAACGCGGCCGAGTCGATTCAAATTCTTGTGCAAGAGCTTCAGTTGTCGGACTCGGTCGCCGCAAGAACCTACCGACTGCTCACATTGCCCGGTATTGGACTCGACCAGGATGCGCATCTCAATGCACAAGGGTTTGAAAACGTTCTTAGTATTCGTTCGGAATGCGAATGTAATGCAAAAACGACTGCCACACCATCCAATGACTACATCAACCTCACCTATCATGCGCTTGCACTCGCAAGCCTGATTACATCGGAGAAGCCATGACATTATCAGTGCGCCGCATCGTGACCGGTCACAACGCCAACGGCAAGGCCGTGGTCGCCATAGATGAGCTTGTCGTCCGTAGCACCTCCCTGCGTGAGGGCGCGCAGGGTGCCGTGATCTGGTCGACAGAGGGATTCCCAGTTGATAACAACGAAGATTTCGACGGCTCCCAGCGTAAGGTGGGCACCAGTCATCCAAACGGTTCTGTGTTTCGCGTGATTGAATTTTCCCCGGGTGTCACACTGCGGAATCATCGTACGGATTCGATCGACTATGCGGTGGTGTTGTCGGGCGAGATCGATATGGACCTCGACGGCGCAGAGGTCCATCTGAAGGCGGGGGGATGTACTGGTTCAGCGCGGGGACGATCCACAACTGGTTCAATCGCGGGACCGAGCCGTGCGTCATCGCGTTCGTATTGATCGATGCGCAGCCGTATGACTCCCACGGGCATACCTTGGATGCCATTGGCTGATACCACGCGCGCGGGCCAATCTTGAGATAGCTGACAGGCGCTGGCTGGTTCGTTAGCAGTCTCGGTTATATGGATGCAAAGGCATGAGCGCCTCTCCTACGTACAGAATATTCGGAGGATCGTATGATCCGTGTCAGACTGACACAGAAGAAGGCCGTTGCGGAAGATATCGCGGCGTTTGAACTCATGGCTCTCGACAACTCGCCGCTGCCGGCGTTCTCGGCGGGTGCGCATATCGACGTGCATCTTCGTAACGGGTTGGTGCGCCAATACTCTCTTTGCAACAACCCTGAAGATCGGCTGCGTTACGTACTGGGCGTTCTGCTGGTCCCGAATTCGCGCGGCGGCTCAACCGGGATGCACATGCTTGATGAGGGCGATACGATTGAAATAAGCGAGCCACGCAACCATTTCCCCCTAGTCCAGGACGCCGAACGCTCTATTCTCGTTGCAGGTGGGATTGGACTGACTCCGCTGCTTAGCATGGCGGAGAGCCTGGTAAAAACGTCGTCCTCATTTGTGTTGCACTATTGTGTGCGCAATGTTGATCGAGCCGCGCTCCGCGACCGCCTTGCCCTGCATGACCTGGCGCCGCATGTGCGTCTGCATCTTGATTCGGACTACACAGAACGGGCCTTTGAAGCGAAAACGTTGTTTGCCGAAGAAATCAGAACGGGAACGCACGTCTACGTCTGCGGTCCTGGCGGCTTCATCGAGACGGTACTGGCGGTGCACCGGGAATATTTTAACGCGGCAATACGCGACGCTGATGTTCAGGACGCGCCATTTACGATCCGCATTGCGAGTACCGGCGAAGATATCGAAGTGGGTGCGAAGCAGCGTGTGATCGATGCGCTGGCCGCCCGAGGCGTTGTCATCCCTGTCTCGTGTGAGCAAGGTGTTTTCGGGACCTGCCTGACACGTGTTATCGACGGGATCCCGGACCATCGGGACACGTACCTGACAGATCTGGAGCGGGCCGGGAATGAACAGTTCACACCATGCTGTTCGGCGCGTCGTTTTCCAAAACCAGTTCTCATACAACAGGCCTCCACCCCGGATCAAAATACGATCGATTGGGGGTGGATCAATTCTGAATCGGCGCGGTCAACCTATAGACATACGATTGTTTCGGGGCCGCTATTTGCAACAAAGCCCCGAAGCGTGACGCGGCGGACTTCAAGTCGCCGGCTTTTCCGCTGCCACCATTGCTGTTTCAAAACCGAGAAATTCGCCATCGGTGACGGTGCTGTCCCCATAGGGGACGAGCAGCTTCTCGAGTTCTTGCACGCCCGAACCCGCAGTGCTGCTGCCAAGTTGAGACATGGTGCTCAGCAGTTCCGAATTGGATATGGAGCCGCTGTGGTCAGTGTCAAGCGAAGAGAAAATCTGATCGGCGTCAGTCTTGGTCCCGCCAATTCCGTTGATCACTTTATCGAAGGCCGCCTGC
Organism: Caballeronia sp. SBC1; assembly: GCF_011493005.1. Taxonomy (NCBI): domain Bacteria; kingdom Pseudomonadati; phylum Pseudomonadota; class Betaproteobacteria; order Burkholderiales; family Burkholderiaceae; genus Caballeronia; species Caballeronia sp. SBC1. The sequence goes on along the minus strand of NZ_CP049157.1, from coordinate 1,848,441 downwards.
GAAATGTTGCCGTCGTACTTACCACCGCTCGTAGGCGGGCTGATCTGGTGTTGGTTCATCTGCTGCGCAATCTGCATCATTGGGTCGCCTGAGGACCCTCGCGGACCAGTCATTTTCTCGACGCTCATGCTGACGCCGCCCGCGTCCGTCATCGAGACGTTGAGGCCTGTCGTGGCAAGCGCTTCACAAACCTGCATTGCCCAGCCATCGTCCGTCTCGCCGGACGATTTCGACGGCAGGGTCACTCCAGCGAGAGAGGCCTGCGACGCGGGTGCACCCTGTGCGTCGGCCATCGTGAAGGTAATGCCCGCAGCCGCGAGCTCGGTAAGAACCTGGGCTGTGGGGCTGAGTGTCACCTGTGTCGACGACTCGGTTGCGGTTGCCCCTGTCGCCGAGGTCGAGGCCGGTTTCACGGAATTGGCTGCGCTGCTGGCTTCGGTCTGTCCCGATGCGGATTGCGACTCTGCTAGCAGCAGACTCGCGCGGCTGTTGTTGGCGACAGCGGTAACTGACATGTTCGACACCTTCTAGTTATCGATATAAATGTCCAGCATCTGGGATTGAGCGATGCCTACGGATCTTCCATTATTCTAAATGGTCAAAGTCAAAATAGCCCGCCAGAAATATCTTACTTCTATAATTAGTACATCTTATGGCGTGCGGAAGACGCCATCTTTTTTCGCCGTTGCTAATCTCACTCCGGCGGAGTAGTCATTGCGTCCCGCACGTCAAGCCACCTCACTCGCTTCCGTTCAAAGTCTCGCCTGCTCGTCCGCGATGAGCTTGTCAAGAACTCGCCGCGCCCGCACTGCTCCTGCGTCGCCTGGAAGAAACACCGGTTTCAGAAACCAGAAGTCCGCATCGCCCATCATCGCTTGTTGGGACTCTAGCATAGGTAAGTCTTCTTCTTCGAACGGCCGCTTGAGGCTTTCTATATGTTGCTCCGCCAGCGCGACTCCCGCGTCTCCCATTGTTTTCGGATAGGAATTCGAGAACCAATAGTGCGTCGTCTTGTTGGTCTCCGGTGTAAAGTGATGCGACATCACGCGTCCAATTCGATCGCCAGTCGATTGCCCGCTTGGCACCGCGCCAACATCTAGCGCCATGTTCGCCGGTGCATCCCATCGCACGTCGATCCAGCGATCGACCAGCGTTCCCGGTTCGATGTTATTGACGGCATAAAGTGTTGATTTGCACTGAATTCTGACCCACCTGACGCGGTAATTTGCATCGAATATTGACCCACGTAGAACACACTGGCCCGCTCAAGCGACGAGCGGGAGAACGGAGTGATCGACATGGCAATATTGAGCATCATTCGACGCTGGCACTATCGCGATCATGTCTCGTTGCGCGAGATCGCCAAACGCCTCGGCGTATCGAGAAACACGGTCAGGCGCTATATCCGCGCCGGCACTGTGTTGCCGAGTTATCCCGAACGTCAGAGTCCCAGCAAGCTCGATGGATTCGCCGCGAAGCTCGCCGATTGGCTGAACACAGAAGCCAAGCGACCGCGTAAGCAGCGCCGAACGCTCAAGCAGATCCACGCTGATTTGAGCGCGCTGGGTTTCACCGGCTCTTACGATCGGGTCGCCGCATTTGCGAGGCGCTGGCGACAGGAGCAGCAGGAGCACGCACGAACGGCTGGGCGAGGTACCTTTGTGCCGCTGACCTTTGCGCTCGCCGAGTAATCGCAAGCTTGCGATTACTCGGCTAATCTGAAGGAGGCGGTAATCGGAAGAACATCGGCGAGTCGCCGGGCAGCCCGCATTTTTTCGCGATTCTGCTTTCCATTATGAGCACGTGGCATCCTCAGGCTTGGTCATGTCCGAGGAGGTTCCCATGTCCGCTCCGCTATCAACTGATGAGATGTTGATCGAGAAACTGCTGGCTCATCTGAGGGCCGAGGGGTATTCCCTACGGATCCAGCGGTGGTATCCGGCTCGCGTACGTCAGTTGCTGGATTATTGCAACCGTAATGGACTGTCGATCGAATCCGTTCGCTCGGGGCACGTGACGCGGTTCTTGCGCGGGCAATATCGGCTCTCGCGGAAACAGTACAGCGAGTTGCCACCGTTTCAGAAATGGCGACATCGATACACTGGTGCCATCAATATGATGCTGCGTCTTGTGCATGGAGCATGGCCGGTCCCGGACCCACCGCGCAGCGCTCTCGAAGTCTTTCATCGCGATATCGTCAAGGACTACGACACGTGGTTGCGCGAGCTGTGTGGACTGCACCCACTGACACGAGCCAAGCGCACCAAGCATGCGTTGCAATTCCTAACGTCACTTGGACAGCGAGCAGATCAACGGGGTCTTGCGGACTTGAGCGTTCGCGATCTTGACGCGTACTTGAAGCAATCTTGTGACGGACTAAGGCGCGGATCCATTGAAGATCGAACCGTCTGCCTCCGTGATTTTCTTCGCCACTTGTGGCGCACGGGCCGAACCGCCATCGATCTCACCGGCACCGTAATTGGGCCGCGCATCTATAAGCACGAAGACATTCCAGTCGCCCTTCGAACAGAGGAAGTGCAGCGGGTTCTGGAGGTGACTCGGAAGGATCTTTCGCCGGTCGGTCTGCGCGACTACGCCGTCTTGATCCTGTTGTCGACCTACGGCCTACGCGCTGCAGAAGTCGTCAATTTACGCCTGGAGGACATCGACTGGAGGCGGGACGTTCTTTGCGTGCGCCACTCAAAGACAGGGACCTACTCCGAGCTTCCATTGCTACGCGAACCGGGCGAAGCTGTGCTCCGATACGTGGAGAAGGCGCGCCCGCCAAGCGTACATCGAGAGATATTCCTGCGTATCCAGACACCGCACCGCCCGTTCAAGAACGGGTCGATCCTCAACTGCATCACGGGCGCTCGTCTGCGAGCAGCCGGAGTCACTCCACAAGGAAGGAAAGGCCCCCACGCCTTTCGCCACGCACGTGCCGTGAGCTTGCTGCGATCTGGTGTGCCGCTCAAGATCATCGGCGATGTGTTGGGTCACACGTCTGCTGCGGCGACCGCAGAGTATCTGAAGCTTGCGACCGAGGATCTGCGAACCATCGGACTGGATCTGCCAGGAGGATTTTTACCATGACTCACTTACCATCCATCGATGCGGCACCCGTCGAGCGATTTTTGCGGGCGCAACGCTTTCCCCATCCGGCCACGTACAAGAACTATGCGGGCATTCTATGCAACTTCAACAGCTTTCTCGCGAACCATGGCGCGATTACTTCACCGGACGTCTCACTCGTGCAGCAATGGCTGAAGGAACACAGTCTCAAGTGGCAGGCACACATCCTCTATCACCGAACTTTCCTGATCGAGCGATATGTCCGGTGGTTGCACGACCACGGACTCATCACGTCAAACCCATTTGCAGAATTACATCGGCAGTACGGCCCGCGCACCACGCCGATCGTTCGAGCCCTCGTCAGTGAGGATGGCAACGCAGCAATCCAGAAACAGCGCCGGCTTCCTCGTTTCGGAAGTTTCCTTGGAATAGTGATGGATGAGCATATTGCACACATGCGCGTCCTCGGTTATCGCTATCGCACCGAAGAGCAGAGACTGCTGCGCTTCGATCGCTTCCTGCAATACCATCCCGAGCTGGCCGGGCTTACGCTGGCCGAACTCGTCGAGCATTGGAGCGAGGAAGAACCGTGGCGGTACCATTTGTTTGAAGCTCGGAGAGCCGGCCGCACAGTGTCGAAAGCGATGCACCGGATCGACCCGCGGGTGCCGGTCCTGTCCATCGGCGATGGAGTAGCTCGTGCGGCTCGGCAACAGCAGCGATCCCCATATCTCTACACGGACGATGAGATACAGCGCATTCTCCAGGCGGCGCTGTTGTATCCCTCGCCGAAGGCACCGTGGCGTCCTGTCACCCTCTTCACAATGCTCGTGCTTGCCTACTGTGCCGGGCTTCGGGGAGGCGAGGTCGCGCGTCTGGTGCTTGGCGATGTCGATCTGCGTGAGCAGACTCTCGAGATCCGGGCGACGAAGTTCTTCAAGCGACGTCGCTTGCCTCTGGCCCCTGGAGTCATGACAGTGCTCCAGCACTATCTGGACATGCGTGAGCAAGCCGGCACTCCAACGAATCCTGAGAGCCCACTGTTCTGGAGTCCACAGCGAAACTGCGGCTACACAGTGGGCGGCATACGGCTTGTTCCTACGGATGTTCTGCGACGTGCGAACATCAAACCCGCGCACGGAGCGGTCGGGCCGCGAGTTCACGATCTGCGACATACGATGGTAGGCCATCGGATGCGCGACTGGTACAAGTCGGGAATCAACCCGCAATCCAGGCTTCCCTATCTCGCAACGTACCTCGGACACAAAGACATCCGCTCGACACTAGTCTATCTGAACATCACACCAGAATTACTGCAGGAAGCCGGCGAGCGCTTCCGTAGGAATGGCGCAGCAGCTCTCCAGACGAAGGATGGTGTGCTATGAAACCGAATTCACTCGCCTCTTTGTTGCACGCATTCTTTCATGAATGGATGGGCAAGCAGAGGAATCTCTCCCATCATACGGTATGGTCATATCGCGACACGTGGAAGATGTTCCTTCAATTTGCAGCCAGCCGGAGGCGACGGGAGATCGCGCAACTGTCGCTCGCGGACCTGCAGGCCAGCGACGTGATCGAGTTCCTCGACTATCTGGAGAAGGACAGGAAGGTGTCCATCGGCACGCGCAACTGTCGACTTGCCGCTATCCATAGCTCCTTTACCTTCGTCGCCCATCGCGAGCCGCTGGCAATCGCGCAATGCGCAGAGATCGCATATATCCCGGTCAAGAAGAGATCCCGGCCTACCATGTGCTACATGGATGCCGACGAAATCGCCGCGGTCCTTCGAGAACCCGACCAATCGAGCCCGGAAGGACAGAGGGATCACGCGTTGCTAGCGTTCCTGTACAACACGGGAGCACGAATCCAGGAGGCACTGGATGTGTGCCCACGGGCCATCCGCTTTGAATCCCCCGCGCAAGTTGAGCTGCTCGGCAAGGGCCGCAGGAGTCGCATCTGCCCCCTGTGGCCGGAAACGGTGGACATAATCAAGGCGCTGCTGAGGCGACAACCGCGTTCGGATGACGAGCCCATCTTCGTCAATCGATACGGCCAGCCGCTCGGTGCAGCCGGGGTTCGCTTCAAGCTCAAGCAGTACGTTCAGTCAGCTTCGCAGCACGTGCCATCGCTCGCGGCAAAGCGAATCACACCGCACACGTGGCGTCACAGTGTCGGAGTTCAGCTCGTCGCTGCCGGTGTCGACGTGTCGGTGATCCGTAGCTACCTCGGGCACGTGCGACTGGACACGACCAATCACTATGCTCGCGCCAATTTGGATACCAAGCGAAAGGCGCTCGAACAGATCGACCCATCAACGAAGCCCGGTCGGCCGCCGCGATGGAAGCGGAATCCGGAGTTGCTGACCTGGCTCGACTCTCTGTGAAAAGCACGCGCCCATAATGAGAAGGTCGTGCGGCCTACCAGCCAGCAGAATCCGGGAGGTAGGCCATTTCCTTCTTATAACGAGGCGCTTCCCATTAGCCGAGTAATCGCAAGCTTGCGATTACTCGGTCGGCTTGAACTCCAGGCGCAGCGGCACGTCGGGCGTGTGCGAAGCGTCTATATGCAGAAGGAAACGATAGACCGACGAATAGCTGCCGCTGTATCCGTGGTTGCGAACGAGCGTGGCGTGGATCGTTGTGCATTGAACGCCGGTTGCTCGCCACTTGGTGATCTGCTCGCGCCACGGTTCCAAGGTTGAGACGCAACTCGATGGTAGCGGCGCCTCTTTGCGATCCAGGAAAGTGGCCATTACGTGTTCGTCGGGTAAAGCCGCTTCACGCACCAACCATCCGTTCTTCGCGGCAATCTCCCGCACCTGCGCAATCTTCTTGCGCCCCATGGTCTTCGATCGTGCGATATCCCGGTCAGAGTCGCCTCGGCGCATGCGCACCAGGATCTGTCGGTATTGGTACATCTCGAACCTCCGATTGGCCACGGCCTCTCCCGGCAAAAGGCCGGCAGTCTAGCCGATCAATGAAAGTTCGAACCCTCGTTGCACGTCACCTGGGTGGCGCCATTACGCCGAAAACGAAATGGCGCCTATATGCCGGAAATTCACAGCTGCAAGCGCGGATACCGCAACGTCAAATGCATCGTTCGGCGAGATCAAGCAGATCAATGCCGGAGTCCTGAACGTCGGATATGCGGAAGTCGGCCCAGGCAACGGCCCAGTCGTGATCTTGCTCCATGGCTGGCCTTATGACATCCACAGCTTCGCCAACGTCGCGCCTCGACTCGCGTCGGCGGGCTACAGGGTGATTGTCCCGTACCTGCGCGGCTATGGGACGACGCGATTTCTTTCCCGCGATACGGTCCGCAATGGCCAGCAGTCAGTGCTCGCCGTCGACCTCATCGCGCTGATGGATGCGCTGAAGATTCAGAAGGCGATCATCGGCGGTTTCGACTGGGGCGCGCGCACGGCGAATGTCGTCGCAGCGTTGTGGCCGGAGCGCTGCAAGGCATTGGTCTCGGTGAGTGGCTATCTGATCGGTAGCCAGGCGGGCAACAAGGCGCCCTTGCCGCCGAAAGCGGAGCTCGGGTGGTGGTATGAGTTCTACTTCGCAACGGAGCGGGGCAGGCAGGGCTATGAAGCGAATCGGCACGACTTCGCGAAGCTTATCTGGCAACTTGCGTCGCCGAAATGGAACTTCGACGATGCGACGTTCGAGCGATCCGCAAGCGCCTTCCAGAACCCCGATCACGTTGCGATCGTGATCGACAACTATCGCTGGCGATTGGGTCTCTCGAACGGGGAGCCGCAATACGACGCGCTGGAAGCGCGTCTCGCGGCCGCGCCGGTCATCACCGTGCCGACGATCACCCTCGAAGGCGACGCGAACGGCGCGCCCCATCCGGAGCCTGAGACGTATGCGAAGAAGTTCGTCGGCGAATACGTGCACCGCAACATCGCAGGTGGAATCGGCCACAACCTGCCGCATGAAGCCTCCAAGGCCTTTGCGGACGCAGTGATCGAAGTTGCAAGCTACTGAGCGTCCACGTGCCCAGCCTTAAGGAAAGAATTCCAGGCGGCTTCGCGACCGATAGCGGTGGTGCCGGTCATTGGGCCGACGTCCTTCCGCGCGAGTTGCCTGCGATGCTAACTGCTCACCCCACACTTTTAACGAGGATTCCCGTATGTATCGACTGTTGAAGAGATATCTCACGTCGGCGTTCCTGCTTGGCAGCATGTTCTCGCTGCACACGGCCAATGCTGCCCCGCCACAGGACCTGAAAGGAACGAATGTCGTCCTTGTGCACGGCGCTTTCGCTGACGGATCGAGCTGGGATAAGGTAATCCCGCTGCTCGAGGCGCGTGGTCTTCATGTGGTGTCGGTTCAAAACCCGCTTAGCTCGCTCGCGGATGATACGGCTGCGACGAGGCGAGCAATAGAACAGCAAACTGGCCCCGTCGTGCTCGTAGGCCATTCGTGGGGCGGCTTCGTGATCACCCAGGCTGGCGACGACGCCAGAGTCAAGGCACTCGTATATGTAGCCGCTCTCGTTCCGGACAGTGGCGCATCGGTCAACGACATGATGAAAGACCAGCCGGCTCCGGCCTGGGCCGGCGAACTGAGGAAGGACTCCGCCAACTTCCTGACGTTGTCCACCAACGCGGTGGTCAATGACTTCGCCCAGGATCTGCCGCCAGCGCAAGCACGTATCCTCGCGACGACGCAGGGACCGTGGTTCGCGGGCTGTCTGGACGACAAGGTGAGTATCGCTGCGTGGCACACGAAGCCATCCTGGTTCGTGGTAGCCAACCACGACCGCATGATCGATCCGCGCGCAGAGGAAGCGATGGCAAGGGAGATCGGTGCAACGACGATTCATGTCGATTCGAGTCACGTCGCAATTGAGTCATCCGAAGGCGGTTGCCGACGCGATCATCGCGGCGGCAAGCAAAGTTGGTTTGTCGCAGTAAAGAACGTGAAGCGAACGAGATCGATCCACCGCTCGCCAGCGACATATGCACATATAGACCAGACCAAGCAATGCCTCGCTCCCCGCCTACCGGCATTTGAATTGCTGAAGTACGTTTGAATGTATCCATGACAATTATTTGATTGCATTGCTTGTCGGGCATGGCATTGGCGTGACGGTGCCTCTCCATTCCCACGAGGCTGCCATGCGCATTGGCATCTCACGACTTTGACGAGCTTGATTAGTCAATACATTGTGTCGCTGTTACTTTAATCATTAAGATTACTAAATTCTTTAATGAATTTGTGTGTTGGACAGTATCGACCCCCATGCGCCGTCGCGCCGTCGTTTTATTGGTGTGGCAACGGCGTCCCTTGCTGCGGCCTCATTGAGCCGGTACGCCTTTGCGGAAACGAGTCAATCCATTACTGAAGTTGCCCCACCGGGGGGCGGCGACAAAGCCGCGATCCGTGATTCGCCGATCGGCCTCGCCGCATGGATGCTTGATCACGACGCAGCCAGTCAGGCGATGATTGCGCGCGTCTTTGACGGCCAGCCCGAGGGACTGTCGCGAGACGACGTGCTCGACAATGTCACGCTCTATTGGCTGACGAATACGGGTGTTTCGTCGGCGCGGCTGTATTGGGAAAACAAGCTCAACTTCTTTGCGCCGAAGCACGTTGCGATTCCCGTTGCCGTCAGCGTGTTTCCGGATGAGATCTTCGCGGCCCCGCAGAGCTGGACCGAGAAGGCGTATCCGAAGCTGATTCACTACAACCGCCTTCCGAAGGGCGGTCGCTTCGCGGCCTGGGAGCAACCGCAGGCCTTCACGGAAGAATTTCGCGTGAGTTTCCGGACGCTGCGCTGACCTCAGGTTAATAAAGCGGATGACGCCGCTGTGGCGTCATCCGCATGGCTCGATAATCCACAGTAGACCATACCGACCCCGGGCATCCGCCATTCAGGTCCGCCGCTGGACCGCGCGAAGCGGGGTGGTGCATCAGCGCCAGTTTCGTACACGTTCAGAACGATATTCCCGGGCGCGTCACCGGTGCCGCGTTCTCGACAGCGACGACGACTACGCTTTGGCGCGCTTTCGAGCTGTGCGCGTAACCACCACTGGCTTCTGAAGGAGCGCGCATTGCTGAATCACGCTCTGGGAAATGATCCGGACCCGCCGTGATGGCGCCAAGTAGCATCATCACGACGAGGTCGATCAACTTTGGCATCGCCACTTTCGTGTCCACGCGCGGCGCGCGGTTCGCCAGGATCAGCGTGGCGAGACCATGCTCCATACTCCACGCGGTATGGGCCCCGAGCTTGAGACCGCTGCAAGCCGGCCGTAGTCCGCCAGCGGCGGACATTTGGAGCACGCGATTCTCATGGACGACTATCAATTCTCGTCGTCCCATGAGCACCTGGTCGGTCAGAGGACGACGACCATCTTTCCACCAGCTTCGTTGGCTTCCATCACGCGATGCGCTTCGCGGATTTCATCGAAACCGAACACACGGGACGGCTTTGCCTTAAGACGGCCGGCGGCGACGTCTTCGGCGATCTTCTGAAGCGGTACGTCGGAAAGCGGAAAACCGGGCGTGCCGAACACAAAGCTGGCGAAGAACGTCAGATCAACTCCGCTCGGCATTTGCGCCAGCGGGTTGAAATCCGCTATTGGAGCGAGGCCGCCGAGCCAGCCCGCAAGACAAGCCCGACCGCCGCGCCGCAACATGGCAAGCGAGTCGAGAACCGTGCTGTTGCCGACGAGGTCGAGCACCGCATCGATGCGCTTTGCTTCGGCGATGCGCTTCGACAGATCGGGGCCTTCGATCTCGGCGTGCGAGGCGCCGAGATCCTCAAGCATCGCAAAGCGCGCGGGACTACGCGTCGTCGCGATGACCTTTGCGCCGGCGTTCACAGCAAGGTTGACTGCCGCCTGTCCGAACGACGACGTCGCGCCGCGGATCACCAACGTTTGCCCTTTTTCGATCTCGAGATTGCGGAACAGGCACGTCCACGCGGTCGCATAAGTTTCCGGAATCGCCGCGAGTTCGGTCCACGGCAGATCGGACTCGATCAGCGCCACGTTCGCCACGGGTGCCCGTGTGTATTCCGCATAGCTGCCGTTGATGGTTCGTCCGAGGCCGCCCATCAACGCAGCGACTTTCGCGCCGACAGGAAATTCGCCGCCAGGACACGACTTCACCACGCCCACGCATTCGATGCCGCTGACCTTGGCAGCTTCGGCCCACTCGCCGCGCCGCATATGCAACTCGGCATGGTTGAGGCCGAAAGCCTTGATTTCGATGACCACATGACCTTCCAGTGGCTCGGGTTCCGGCAGTTCCGTATAGACGAGGCTATCGAAGTCGCCGAACTTTTCGAGCACTATTGCACGCATGACTATTCTCCTAATAGTTGATTGGACTGCTGTTGATGCTGACGAGCCGCTGCCCGTCAGCGAATGAGGAAATCCGAAATGGCCGCGACGACCTCCGCGGCGTGCGTTTCCAGCACGAAATGCCCGGTATCGAAGAAGCGCACTACCGCGCCCGGTATGTCGCGTCTGAATGCCTCGGCGCCTGCCGGCAAGAAGAACGGATCATTCTTTCTCGATAGAACACCTTGAAACCGTCGACGTCGGCATGGCGATAGGCGATAGAGGACATGTTTCCCTCGTCAGATCAACAGGATTAGACAAGTGATGAACGCGGCGACCGACTGTCGGCACGACAGGTCGCTGATGCTCATATATCGGCGATACACCATGTAACCTTTCCAAGGCTTTTTAAAAGGTTACGCATGGCACATGTAACTTGTCAAGTGTGTTTTTAGTGGTTACAATGTGAGCATCGTTACTTCACTTTCGTCTTGATAGATGGACTACCGTCAGATTCCTGCGATATTCGTGGCCGATGCCCCGGGCCTCGATTTCCTGAACTCGGTTGCAACACCAGTGGATGAGGAAGTCGACTGGATCAGCGACGGAGAAGGCTTGCTGGCCTGGTTGGAGCAGGCAGGGCTGGTGCCCCGCGCCGCGCTCGCGGCGATGCGGTCGCGGTCCACGCCGGCTCAACTCGACGCCGCTGCGGCGCAGGCGCGCGCGCTGCGGGAGTGGTTCAGGGGATTTGTCCAGAAGCGAAAGGGGCGGCCGTTAGTCGCCAGGGATGTGCGTGAGCTGGAGCCACTGAATCAACTGCTTGAGCGGGACGAACGAAATGGCGAAGTCGTCGCTGACGTCACGAACGGGGTGACGATGTTTGAATTTCGTGAGAATCGACGCTGGCAATCACCGGAGTCGTTACTGATGCCCATAGCGAAGGTGTTGGCGAAACTCGTGTGTGAAGAAGATTTCACGCACGTGAAGGCGTGCGAAGGTCCGCGGTGCACGTTGATGTTTGCCGATCACACGCGGGGCCACGCGCGCCGGTGGTGCAGCATGGCGATCTGCGGTAACCGCGCGAAGGTTGCGGCGCACCGGAAGCGGCTCAAGGAGCGCAAGAACGGCTGACGCGACGGCGCGAGATCAGGCCCGATCAACGGCGTGCTCACTCCAGGGGGCGTACGCCACACTTGCGACGCCGCTCAGACGTCGATCACCACGTCATCGCGCGGCCGGGCGCAGCAGATCAGGACATTTCCTTCTGCAGGGGGATCAAGCGGATCAGGCTGGTAGGTGACGGACCCAGCGATCAGTCCGCTCTCGCAGTTGTGACAGACACCGGTGCGGCACGACCATCGGACGGGCACGTCACACGCCTCGGCCAGCTCCAGAATGCTCTGATAGGCGGAGGCCCTCCAGTGGGCGGTGATGCCGCTGCGCGCGAACGCTACCAGCGGACCCGTGGTGGCATCGTCTTTGGGAAGATGAGAAGCTCGCGTCGGGGTACCGACAATGCCAGGAGTCATCGACTCGCCGCCGTTGAAGAATTCGACGTGAATCCGCTCCGGCGCTACGCGCAAGGTTGCGAGCGCCTCTTTCATGTCTGCCATGAAGCGAGCGGGCCCGCAGACGTAGACATCCGCCTCTTGCCGGATGCCCACCTCGTCCAGGACCGCTCGCGACAGGTGTCCGGTAACGTCGAAATCCTGACCCAGCCGGTCGTGTGGGCCCGGCCTGCTGTAACAGACATGGCTGCGGCCGTGTATAAGCGCTTGCACGAGGCGGCGTGTTTCGGCGGCGAATGGATGGTGCTGTCCATCGTGAGCCCCGTGGAGCCATAAGACCTGCCGCATCGAGCAGGCTGCCGCCAGCGTGTGCAGCATGGCCAGAACAGGCGTCGCCCCGATTCCCGCGCTGAGCAACACAACCGGCCCTCCTCCGGGCTGCAGAATGAAGCTTCCGCGCGGCACGCTCACGTCGAGAGTATCACCCACCCGGACATGCTCCCGCAGCCAGGTGCCAGCCGCTCCATTCGGCTCGATCTTCACGCTGATCCTATAACGCTCCGTCGAAAGGGCACTCGAGAGCGAATAGCTGCGCAAAAGCGGCGGCCCACTGGCGGACCGTTGAAGACGCAAGACCACATACTGGCCGGGCAAAGCCGTTCGCAGCGGCTGACCGTCCGCGCGCTGCAACGTCAGCGACAGGACGTCCACGCACTCCCGCTCGATCGCCGTTACCGCTAGCGAGCTAAATCCTGGTGCAACCGGATGCGCAGCTGCTGAGGGCGCGAGCCCAGCGTTCCCACTCGCCGCGCCAGTCGTCCAGCTCCGCAATAATGCCTCGAATGAAGAACGCCATCCGGGTGAAAGCGCCTCGATCCGCAACGCGCGCCTGCAGTTCGCTGGCGTGGGCGGGCAGGATCGTGTGTTGCCACGCCCCTCGCGGCGCGGTCTGCGCACCCGCCCGGACGGCGTACCAGGATGTGGGCCCGAGGTCGGGGTGCTGGGTGGTATGGTCGATGCGTTCGAGAGTATTCGGAGAGATGTCAGTCTCCGGGAAGTAGGCTACCGGATAGCGGCCTGGTTCAAACAGGAGGAGAACCTGCTCGCTATCGGCGATCCAGTTTCCACCAAAGCACACGCGCATGCGCCGGCGCAACGGCTCGACGTACAACAGTCTCTTGGGCAGCGATTCGGGCACGAGAAACCGACCGATTGCTCCCGGTGAGAGCGGCCCTTGTTGCCATGACAGTCCCATTGCTGTTCTCCCTCCTTCAGGGCTAGCCAGCCGCGATTGGGCGCTATGAGTTTATCGGCCCCCACGCGCGCCGGCTGAACTTGCAGTCAATGCTTCTCGTCGGAAAAATCAGTCGCATCGCGCCATGCATTGGACGAATATCGGTCGCGGCCCAACGTCATTCCCATGAGCGTACTAAAGATCCCGTTGGTCAACAATACGATCCTTGATCTACGGCCAAAGCGGTCGCCAGCACACTGGGATTCGTGTCCAAGGGCGAACGCAGTCTGTTTAATCTGATTAACGAGTGAAGCACCCAAATGTAAAATCGCCGGCCATGGTGAACGACACTTCATAGCCTGTCCCTGCCTGACGGCGATCAGCAGCACGCGACCCTTTAGGCCACACGGGTTCACCGCCCCAGCGTTCGCTGTCAGAGTCACCGCGGACATTGACCATCGCCACCGAGAGGCGCCGGCAACTCCCGGCACAGACTTGGCGCTTCACTGGCAACCTTATGTCATCCTGCCCGCGACGACGCGTAGACGCTTCACCTCTTCCTCAAGTTCAGCAATACGTCGATCACGCTGATCAATGGCAGCAGCAACGTCTGCGGCATCGAAGCGATGCTGGATGTGCTTTGCGCAGTTAGCGTCCCAAGCCGTTACTTTGTCGCAGCGGTGGCAGCACCGGGTTTTGCAGGCATGACAGCACGGCCGTGTATTTCGAGTGAACGTGCAGGATGCAACGCGCTTCGTTATGCCGCCTGTGGATCGCCGAATGAATTGCCCACGCGGTGATGTCGGGCGCGTCGAGGCGATCGATGGTCTGCGTGTCGTGCGCATCCACTAGCCGCAGGTCGCTCGCCTTGATGCTGGAAAAGTGCCTGCCACTGCGCGGATGCCATGGCATCGAACTGGCAGTTGAAACCGTACGGACGTTGATGATGGCCTCGGGACCTTGGATTCCGCGCCGGCAACCCCCGCCCAAGATTGGCTGGCCGCTACGGTCGAGAATCGGAGCTTGATCCACAAGTATCTGGACGTGTTTGAGCACCCCGATAGGCGCATCGAAATTCGTGTCAATGGGGCCGCGCTCCCCTACTTCGAATACGACCGCCTGTCGCAGATCGATCAGGCTCAGTGAACGCGCATCAACGGCGTGTCGATGTAGCAATCGACGGCTTGCCTGAGCTATCGTCGGCCTCGTGCGAGAGTCGATTCAGACCGTCCGATGTGAAGGTCTGCTGCAGGATGAAGTAGCTGCCACTGTGCGGGTCAAAATTGTAGAATTGTGCATACTTGTACGTGTCGCCAGGATCACGATAGCCATTGAAGAGGACGAGGGACTGAGCTGCGCGTGATGCCGCGGAGTTGGTAGTCGAGTTTCCTCCAGCCATCGGGCAAGTCACGTCGCAAACGAATGGTGTCCAGGCGTTCCCGGTGCCCGGCTCAGCAGGAAAACTTGCGGCCAGGTGTTCATCGCGTCTACCGTCGCATGATTGGCGTTGAAAGCTCTCCGTATGCAGTACTTCCCGTGCGCGCTGCTAATGTTCTGACAGTGCGCAGCCAGACACTGATAGTTTGCGTTCGGTAAATTAGGGGGAATGTCTTGTCTACCCAATTTGAAGAGAGCGATGAAGAAAGCAACTACGCGTTAAAGCCGCATGAACAGCCGCTGATACTGGGCAGTCCCGCAAGTCCCGACCATCCGCCGGCAAGGCGCTATGCCTATTTCGCGATCGGATGCCTGATCGGGATCACCCAGGGCCTGGGCAATGGGCTCGTGTCGGTGAACCTGGTTTACGCGCAGGGGACGCTCGGTCTCTACAGCGACGAGGCGACCTGGCTCACCGCTGCCTATTTCATGGTCTATGCGTCCGCCAACCTGATCCTCGTGAAATTCCGCCAGCAATTCGGTTTGCGGCGCTTCGTCACCGCCGTGCTTGTGACTTACACCGTGATCGCACTGCTGCATCTATTCGCGCAAGGGTTCTGGTCGGCGGTCGCCGTGAGAGCCATCAGCGCTATCTCCGCAGCCGGCCTCTCGTCGATGGGCATTTATTATCTGATGCAGTCGATGCTCCCACCAAAAAGAATGCTCGGGATGCTCATTGGCATCAGCGTTCCCCAGCTTGCGACGCCGCTGGCGCGCGTCTTGTCGCCCGGGCTGCTGGAGACGGGCAACTGGCACAGGCTCGGTTGGTTCGAACTGGGGATGGCACTGGCGACGCTTGCTGCCGTGATGGTCCTGCCCTTGCCGCCAAGCGAGCGCCGCAAGGTATTCGAGCCGGCCGACTTTCTGACCCTGGCCCTGCTGGCGCCGGGGCTCGCGCTATTCGTGGCGGTATTCTCCGAAGGCCGGATCGAATGGTGGACCGATCGCGCCTGGCTGGGCTGGGCGCTCGCCGGCAGCGTGGCACTGATCGGAGCAGGCCTGATCATCGAACACTGCCGCGTCAGTCCGTTGATCAATACGCGCTGGCTGGGCACCCGCGAAGTGATCCGCGTCATGCTGATCGCGGCAGCGATCCGCATACTCCTCTCCGAGCAAACCTATGGGTCGGTTGGCTTGCTGACATTGTTTGGCATGCTCAATGACCAGATGATCACGCTTAATTCAATCATCCTGGCGGCATCGATCGCCGGGATCGTTGTCAGTGCGTTGACCTTCAATCCCGACAATCCAGGGAAGCCGATTGTCGCGGCGGCCCTGCTGATCGCGATCGGGGCCTTTATGGATTCTGGCGCGACCAACCTGTCGAGGCCGGCAAATTTCTATGTCAGCCAGGGATTGATCGGCTTCGCCTCGCTTCTGTTCCTGGGACGGGCCATGGTGCTCGGCGCTTCGCGAATGGTGCTGGCCGGCGGCCAGAATTATCTGGTGAGCTTTGTCGTCGTGTTCAACATCAGCCAGAGCGTCGGAGGCGTAGTTGGCAGCACCCTCCTCGGTACATTTCAGACGGTTCGTGAAAAGTTTCATTCGAACGAACTTGTCCAGTCGCTGGTCATGAGTAACCCAGTGGTCGCCGCGCAGGTTCGCGAGGGGGCGTGGCAACTGTCGCAACGCGTGTCGCGCGAAGCGAATGTTCTGGCCTATAACGACGTATTCTTGCTGGTGGGTGTGCTGGCAAGCCTGACCGTTGTTTGGGGCCTGGGAATCCAATGGCTGATATGGCGGCGAGGTGAAATTTCGCCTGTCATCCTTCTCCAGCAGGCGCTGAAAGCGAAGCTGGCACAAACCGACAGGAAGAGCCCGGAATGAACGAGCCCAGGAAAGATTCGCCCGCGGGCGATAGCCAAACGCAAACCGCACCCTCTCCTGCCGCTGCGGCTGAGCCGCATGGCTGGCAGTTGCCGAAGAAGAGTCCGGTAACGATCATCGTCATCGTGCTGCTGGCGCTGTTCGCCATTGTCGTGGTCCTTCGTGCCTGGCGCCTGCCGCCTTTCGCCGGCGCGTCGGAAGACACCGACAACGCCTATGTTCGCGGGCTGGTGACGACCATCAGTTCGCAAGTGAGCGGCTATGTCACCAGCGTGCCGGTCGACGATTTCGCCGAAGTGAAGACCGGGCAGATTCTCGTGACCGTGGACGACCGCACCTATGCTGCCAAGGTCGCGCAAGCCGAGGCCAATCTCGCCGCACAGCAAGCGGCGTTCGCCAATTCCAGACAATCGCAGCGATCGAGCGAGTTAGCGACGCGGAGCCAGGACGCCAATATTGCAACCGCGCGTGCACAGCTGGTCCGCGCCGAAGCCGATATGCGCCGCGCAGACGCACTGGTCAGCGACGGATCGCTTTCGAAACGCGAGCACGATCAGACTCTCGCCGCACTGCTCGCGGCCCGGGCGTCGCTGCAACAGGCCCTCGCGGGCCGCGCGATCGGCACGGAAGAAGTGCGCACCGTGCTTGTCGCGCGCGCGGGATTACAGGCGGCGATCGATTCCAGCAAGGCGGTGCTGCGCAGCGCGCAGGTCGACCTGGAGAACACCGTCATTCGCGCGCCTGTCGATGGACAGCTTTCCGAAATTGGCGTGCGCAACGGCGACTACGTCACCGCAGGCACGCAGCTGATGTCACTGGTACCGCACCACGTCTGGATCGTTGCCAACTACAAGGAAGCGCAGACGCATCGCATGCGCGCCGGGCAGCGCGTGACGTTCCGGGTCGATGCGCTTGGCGACGCGGAACTGCATGGTCATCTTGAAACAATATCCCCCGCAACGGGATCGGAGTTCGCGGCGATCAAGCCCGACAATGCGACCGGCAATTTCGTCAAGGTGGCGCAACGCATTGCCGTACGTATCAGCGTCGATCCGGGACAGGAATTGGCGGGGCGGCTGCGGCCGGGCATGTCGGTCGAAACCGCGGTCGATACTCGCGACGGTGACCGATGAGCCGCTGCGTCCGTAGTTGCGTCCTTAGTTGCGCCCTTACCCTCGGCGTTGCTCTGCTGCTGTCTGCTTGCGCGGGGCCCCAAGTAAAAGTTGCAGCCGTGCCCGATGTCGTGGAGCCCGCGGCATGGCAAGGCGATACCGCGCAGACGATCTCGCTGGATAAGGCCTGGTGGCGGCAATTCGGCGATCCGGAATTGACCGCGCTGGTGGAAAAGGCGCTTGCCAACAATACCGATATCGGCAAAGCAGTCGGCCGCGTGCGCGAGGCGCGCGCAGACGCACGGATCGCGCGTGCGGCGTTGCTGCCGACGCTCGACACCGGCTTCAATAATGCTGGGCGCTCCCGTGTCGTCAGCCCCTTTGGTACGCCGCTCGAATTGAGCACCGGACAAGTAGACATCGAGGCTGCATGGGAAGTGGATCTGTTCGGCCGGCTGGCCGATCAGCGCGCCGCGGCACGCGACGCGTATCTCGCCAGCGCGGCAGCACGCGACGCCATACGACTGTCAGTCGCCAGTTCGACGGCCAGCGGCTACATCACGCTGCTCAGCCTCGATGCACAGTTGAAGATCGCGCAGGCAACGCTCACCGCGCGCGCGAATTCGCTGCGCCTGGCTACAACGGAATTCGAGAATGGCTATTCGTCCCGGTTGGAATTGCAGCAAGCGCAGACGGAATATGATTCGACCGCGCAGCTCATCCCGCAAACGAGGCTAGCGATTACGCGCGCCGAAAATTCGCTGAGCGTACTCACCGACGATCTCCCAGGCGCTATCTCGCGCGGCGGGGTGCTCGATGCGCTGACCGAACCGGTCATTCCGCAGGCCCTGCCATCCGGGCTGTTGCGGCGGCGCCCCGATGTCGCTCAAGCGGAATACCAGCTTGCGGCAGCAGACAAGTCGCTGGCCGCGGCGCGCAAGAACTTCCTGCCACAGTTCAATCTGGCGGCCTCGTTCGGCCGGTCCTTCGGCACAGAACAGATATACCCGTTCAACATCTGGTCGTTGGGCGGCAGCATCCTCGCGCCGCTGTTCGAGGGGGGCAAGCTGACTGCCTTGGCCGAAAAGGCCGGTGCGCAGCGCGATCAGGCCGCGTTCGCCTATCGGGGGACTGCGCTGACCGCGATCAGCGAGGTTGAAACAGCGTTGTCCGCCGCTCAGCGTTTGGATGAGCAGTTGGTGATGGTCGTCGCCCAGCGCGATTCCCTGTCCGAACAGTTGCGGATCGCCACCAATCGCTATCGCGAAGGCTATGCGACCTATCTGGATCAGCTCGACGCGCAGCGCAATCTGCTTTCGGCGGAACTCGGTGTTGTCCAGCTTCGAGCCAATGCACTTGCAGCACGCGTGACACTCTATGAGGCGATGGGCGGTGGATGGAGCGCCGACATGATCGACAAAGCGGATGCAGATTAGTTAGTGCCTCCGTCTCCCGCTACACCCGGATTGGTGTGACCGGGGTATTTCAATCGGCTACAAATATCAAGCAGGACGGCGAATCGCAGTGCAAGGGCTCCGCTGCGGCGCAGCATCTGATCTTATCGGAGACCTGATGTCGACAAGCACCGGCAACGGAGATGTTGTGGATCGTCTCTACATCTAAAGCCGGTTGACTCAGGTAAACACAACGTTTCATACTAGAAAAAGGTTCACGACGAAAAGCAATGCATCGACCTTGCGGTCAACGCGCCGCAGGTATGGAACACGCAGGAACGTGTCGTCGGCTTCGAGCAGGCAATGCGCGAAGCGAAAGCCAAAGCTGTTGTTCGTGTCGTGGACATGACCATGCAGAAGGGCTTGGCGTCTGATGTCACACCAGATCTGCAAACGGGCCATTGTCATCCCGCGTATCCGTGCCGGTGTGCAGTCAATCGTCCGTCAATCTATTGTTGCCTGTATAACAGCGGGCAGAAAAACGGGGGCATTGTGAGTGAGCTAACAGGCAAAGGCGCGGTCGTGACCGGCGGTGGACGCGGTATCGGGCTGGCATGTGCACGGTTGATCGCCCAGCGCGGCGGATCCGTCGCATTGCTGGGCGAGGACCCTGACGTGCTGGAACAGGCAGCGGCAACGTTGCGCGCCGAAGGACTCAATGTCACCGCCATCGTCGCCGATGTTGGCATCGAGGACGAAGTTGCCGTCGCAATGGAAAAGTCCGCAGCATTTCTGGGTTCGATCGACATTCTGATCAATAATGCGGCGATTCAGCCCTATGGCACCGTTGCGTCCATGGGATCGGCTGAGTGGGACAACGTCATGCGTGTCAATCTACGAGGAACGTATCTGGCATGTCATCACGCCTTGCCATACATGCTCAGGTTACAACGCGGTTCGATCGTTAATATCGCCTCAGTACAAGCGCTTGCCAACCAGACCCGGGTGGCGGCCTATGCCACCTCGAAGGCCGGCATGCTTGCTCTGACGCGCTCTCTCGCCGTGGATTTTGGCCCTTCGGGCATACGTGCAAATGCAGTCTGTCCGGGTTGCATCGATGCGCCGATGACCCGCTTCGCGGCCGCTCAAACCGCTCCGGGGCGAGAGGAAGAAATCCTTCGTGAATGGGGTAAAGCGCAGCCGCTGGGCCGAATCGGGCGCCCGGAAGAAGTCGCTGAGGTCGTCGCCTTTCTGGCCAGCGATCGCGCAAGTTTTTGCACAGGAGCGGAGTTCAAGGTTGACGGAGGGCTGATGGCAAGCCTTGGCGTGACATTGCCGGAATGATAGGAACCGTGATTGTGCGGAATGCGCTAAAGAGCAAACCAACACTGTCACAACGGTTCGGAGGGAATCTGATCAAGCAGTGGGCAAGCAGTGGGCGCGTTTAACCCGTGCTAATTGCGTGCAAGCGAAATCAGCAACAATAGATCGATAGCTAGATTGAGCAGGATCACGAGTTTCCCGCAGCCTTAAGGACGGGAAGGCGTACCTTGATGGAGGTGCCGTGACTCGGCGAGCTCGCGACGTCGAGCTCACCGCCGAGCATAAGTACGCGCTCTTTCATTCCGGCCAGGCCAAATGATTTCTTGCCGGTCTTTGCCGGATCGAATCCACGGCCGTCATCGCGTACTTCCAGCAGGTAATCGCTCCCTTGTTGCTCCAGCGTAATGAACACTTGTTTGGCATCCGCATGTCGCGTGACGTTGGTTAGGGCCTCCTGGACGATGCGAAACAGCGCCACGGCCTGGTCTTCGGCAAGCTCCGGATTTTCTTCCGGTACGCACACGTAGCAGGCAATCTGGCCGCTCTGCGAAAATTCGGCGCCCAGCCATTCGAGCGCGGCGCCGATCCCGGCGTCGAGAGCCCCAGGGCGCAGAGAGGTAACAACATTACGTATCACCTGCATTGTCTTGTCGGCGAGGGACAGTATTTTTTGGACATGCTCGCCGAGAGCAGGATTGTCCTGGCCAAAACGGATGCGTAGAGTCGACACCCCCATGCGAAGCGCCGTCACGTGCTGGCCGAGTTCGTCGTGCATTTCGCGAGCAATACGCTTGCGCTCTTCCTCGCGCGCCGTCTCGCGTCGGGAGGTAAGCTCCCTTAGCAACTCGTATGACTCGCGCAAGCGCTGTTCGGCTTCCTTGCGCTCAGTGATGTCACGCCAGACAGTCAATACACTTTGCACGACCCCATGCGAATCGAGCTCCGGGACAGCATGGGCGTACCAGCACTGAGGCTCGCCATACCGGCTCCAGTTCACTTCGAATTTGGCCGCCACGCCGCTCTCCATGATCGCCTTGAGTTTCTCGTGAACATCCAGTGTGACTTCGTCCGTCACACCCAGTACGTCCGTAGGCTCACCTAGCAGCTTCTCGGCCTCGACGCCGCTCACGCGCACGAACTCCGGATTAACGTACGTACGACGACAGTTCAGGTCGTACCGGACAATTGCGTCCGGTGCATTTTCCGCAAGTGTGCGAAACGCCCGTTCGCTGTCGCGCAAGGCCAGCTCGGTCGTTCTCAGTCTAGTGATGTCGCGTCCAACGCCCAGCACGCTGACGACCTTGCCTTCCGCGTCCTTCTCCGGAAGATGCCGTGCCTCGAGTATGTGGACCTCCTCGACGGCTTGCCATCGCGTTTCATCTACGTTCGATTGCCCTTCGAGAAACGCACGCTGGATAGCCTGCTCAATACGCTCGGTCTGCTCCGCGTCGCGGGTCCAAAGCTCGCTCGGCCGCTTGCCGATCAAGGCTTCCTGCGGCAAGCCGTACGCTCGGGTTACGGCGGGATTGACGTAGAGATATCGGCCGTCGCTGTCGAACCGGGCAATGAAGTCCGGGAAGTTCTCGGTCAGTGTGCGAAAGAGCTGTTCGCTTTTCTTCAGGTCGTCAATGTCGCGACTAATGGCGAGCACGCTGGCGACCTTTCCATCGGGCGCAAATTCTGGAACGATCCGCATGTGCGTCCAGCGAATCCGACCCGCGGCATCGCGCAACCGCAACTCCTCGCGCGCTTCATTGCCCGTCTCGACCACGTGCTTCAACAGGTCCATATAGCGGGATGCATCGAGGAACGTCGACACTTCCGCCGGCGTGGTGCCAAGCATGGTTTTGTCAGGATGACGTACCAAATCGAGTAACGCCGGGTTGGCGTACACGCGGCGATACCCGAGATCGTAACGGGCGATATAGTCAGGCGAATGTTCGACGACGGCGCGGAATGCCTGCTCGCTTGCATAGAGTCTCTGTTCAGCTTCCTTGTGTTCGGTAATGTCCAGCCCGAGTGCAAGCGCGCCTACGATCTCGCCCGTTAAATCGCGCTCGGGGACGATGCGGCCGTGATGATGGCGCACGCCGTTACCAACATCGGGCAGCACGATGTCGAAATTACGTTCGATCCCGGTGTCGATTACCCGTGCGATCAACGCCTCATACCGAGCAAGATGGGAAGAGCGCGCGTGCTCTGTGGGTGTCTTGTCCAGCAAGTCCGCCAAGGGTTTGCGCAGAAGCTCCGCAAGCCCTGAATTCGCGTAGACAAGCTTGCATTGCCTGTCATAACGGCAAACAACGTCGAGCGTGCTTTCCGCCAGCCTGCGAAACCGCGCTTCGAGTTCCAACTGCGTTGTCAACAGCGACTCGGTCAGCTTGTGGGCCGTCAGGTCACGAGCAATCCCAACGATCCGGTGAACGCGCCCATAGCCGTCATGCACGGGCATAAGGATCGAGCGGTAGTGGTGACGCCCGCCTGGCAGATCGAGCGTGAATTCCTCGTCGGATGCCCTGCCAAAGTCAAAGCATTGCTGGTATTTCGCGGTCAGGATGTCAGCCGCTGCCTTCGGCACGATGTCGTCGATGAATCTTCCGATCAATTCTGTTCGTGCAAGACCGAGTGCTTGTTCGCCGGCCGGGTTGATCTCGAGAATGCGAAAGCGCCCTTGCGGCGTTGTTTCGAGCAGATAGAGCACATCGGAAACATTGTCGAAGACTTGCCGGTAGCGCTGCTCACTCTCGCGGAGCGCGAGCTTGGCACGCTCGCGCTCCGTGACGTCGCGGGCGAGCGCCAGGCAGTATTCCTGGCCGCCGTACTCGAAGTAGCTGGCATTGACCTCGACCGGTACCAACGTACCGTCCTTGCGGCAGTGCGTGGTCTCAACGACAAGCGAGCCCTTCTCACGCAGTACCTGCCAGGCTCCGACCAGCTTTTCGGCGGTCCAGTCCGGGTCGATATCCGTCACGGTCATCTGCAGCAACTCTGGGACACTGTACTGGAGCGTCCGGCAGGATTCGTCGTTGACGTAGACGAAACGCGAATTTACATCGATCAGGTAAGCCGCCTCGCGCACCCGATTGAGGGCGAAGCTCATCAGGTCCCCTGCCTCAATGCGTGCCGGCGATTCCCACCCCGGACTCTTGCAGTCTTTTGGATTCGTATTTGCCATGGAGTCAGGCGCGGATTCGGTCATACACTGGCTACCAAAAACTGAACGACACCCAATCTCGCTAGCAGCGGCAATTCGGGCGGCCAAGCAACTCGCGTGGGCGAAAGACCTGCTGCCAGACGAGATGGAAGATTGTGTTCCCAAACAAAATCAGAAGAGAACGCATTTCTCCAGGCTTGACTATCAGGATATCCCGCAGTGACATGACACGCGCGTCAATCGATATGAGATTTCCAGTCCCCTTCGCACCACGACATAAGGGGCGTGGTGGGCGCCCCAAGCAGGGATCCATCAGCAGGGATGAAAACGCGTTGACCCTGCCTGCCAGTGTGAAGCGCTTCGTCCACAAGCCGTTGGAATTCCGCGGTAACCGGCTCAAGCGATCCCGGCAGAATCCGCACCTCAACGCATTAAGTACTTAAGGAGATGGTCAGGCGGCCAAGTAGTCAGCATTCGTTATACTTATACAATTGTTCGGTATACGAATTATTAAAGATAAAAAAATAAACTGCCGAGCGCGTTAAAAACCTTGAGTAACACCTCTTCCAGCCGCAGCCGGCACCACGCTCGGTCATGAACAAGCCGCAAAGTGGCCCACGCCGAATCTTTTGACAATATTTTTGCCCAGGACACAAGACTTCGAACCGCCCGGGACTAGCGCGTCCTCGGTGATGGTTCCTAAGGCAGACTCATCTATCATATTTTGGATTACGAATGTTTATGAAGATCACATCGACAGAATAGTCGAAGCGGCACCGGGAAGTGACTCTCTGCCTTGCGGAGGCGGCGCTCGGGGAAGCAAATGAACGTCCTGATGTAGCCAGCCCGAGCCGACCGAAGAGGTGAATTTTGCTTCTTAGCGAAATGTGCGAATATCGCGTTTCGCGTCACATCGGCTTACTTGCCCTCAGACGGCTTTAACGCGGTAGGCTAGTTTTCTGTGTCATTCGCCGCATTCAATTCTTTCGACTCGCCCTGAAGTTCGAGGGATATGAAATCAACGAATGCCCTGATCCGATTTGACATTTGTTGCCGCTGAGAATAAACCGCGAAGATGTCGGCATCCGGCGTCTCATAGTCTGGCAGTACAGGAACAAGTTCGCCTGAATCGATGTACTCCCGTATGTCCCATTCCGCGCGCATCAGGATGCCATGTCCGGCAAGAGCCCATTTGACCGCAATCTCGCCATCGTTCGTGGTCAGGGTGCCGTTGATCCTCACAGCTTCCGTTTTGCGTGATGTCCCTCTGCCCGAGGACAACTTCCATACGCCATACGCTTCGTCACCCTGCCGGATGCCGATGCAGTCATGCTTGGTGAGCTCATGAGGCACGCGTGGAATGCCTCGTTTGGCCAGATACGACGGCGCGGCGCAAAGCAGTCGCCGATTGGGCGCCAGTCGACGAGCGACTACTCGCGCGTCAGGCGGCTCGCCAAATCGAATGCAGACATCGAACGCATCGTCGGTCAGCGGCGGCGGCGTGACGGATAACTGAAGCTGCACGGAGACCTGCGGAAACTTGGCAACAAAGCGGGAAATAGTCGGTGCGACGACGCTTCGTCCAAATCCCAGTGTTGCATTCACTCGCAGCAGCCCCTTCGGGCTTTTCTTCGCGCTGCCCAACAGTTCGGCAAGCTCGTCAATTTCATCGAGAATCCGACGCGCGTGCTCCAGGTAAAGCTCGCCCTCTGGGGTGAGCATCATTCTGCGTGTCGTGCGGTTGACCAGCGGTACGCCAGCGCGCGCTTCCATCGACGTCAGGTGTTTGCTCACTGCTGCAGGCGTGAGGCCCAGTTCGCGGGCGGCTGCACTCAGGTTTCCTGCCGCCGCAAGCGCAGAAAAGAAGCCCAAATCGGACGGTTGTACAGTTTCGCGCACGTTGTCACTTGTGAATTTAAGTTAAAAACGCTTTGAGTTTAGCACCGGTTTTTTGCGAAGTGGCGAGGGTAAAGTTCACTCACACCCACAACAGGTTGGAGACGGAAACATGAAGACATACCGCATTGCAACGATCCCCGGCGACGGCATTGGCAAGGAAGTCGTACCCGCTGGTGCTCAGGTCCTCGAGGCAGTTGCCAAGACCACGAAGTCGTTCACCTTCGAGTTTGAAAACTTTGACTGGGGCGGCGACTACTACCGCGAACACGGCGTCATGATGCCCGAGGACGGCCTCGACGCGATCCGCAACAAGGACGCCATCCTGTTCGGCTCTGCCGGCGATCCGGACATTCCCGATCACATCACGCTGTGGGGCCTGCGCCTGAAGATCTGCCAGGGCTTCGATCAATACGCGAACGTCCGTCCGACCCGCATCCTGCCGGGTATCGATGGCCCGTTGAAGCGCTGCGCCCCCGAAGACCTGAACTGGGTGATCGTCCGCGAAAACTCGGAAGGCGAATATTCCGGCGTGGGCGGCCGCGTCCACCAGGGCCATCCGATCGAGGCCGCAACGGACGTGTCGATGATGACCCGCGCCGGCGTCGAGCGGATCATGCGTTTTGCTTTCCGCCTTGCGCAATCCCGTCCGCGCAAGCTGCTGACCGTGATTACGAAAAGCAACGCACAACGACACGCCATGGTGATGTGGGACGAGATCGCGCTTGAGATCTCGAAGGAATTCCCCGACGTCAAATGGGACAAGGAACTGGTGGATGCGTCGACGGCCCGCATGATCAATCGCCCGGCTACCCTCGACACGATCGTCGCCACCAACCTTCACGCCGACATCCTCAGCGACCTCGCGGCCGCACTCGCCGGCAGCCTCGGCATTGCGCCGACCGGCAACATCGATCCGGAACGCCGTTATCCGTCGATGTTCGAGCCAATCCACGGTTCCGCATTCGACATCATGGGCAAGGGTCTTGCCAATCCGGTCGGTACCTTCTGGTCGGTCGTGATGCTGCTCGAACATCTCGGGGAATTCGACGCGGCCAGGCGCGTCATGCAGGCGGTCGAAGCGGTGACTGCGGACAAGTCCCTGCATACGGGAGACCTCGGCGGCACCGCAACGACCGCACAAGTCACGGCGGCCATGTGCGCGCTGCTCGACAAAGGCGCAGCCGCACCTGCAAGCGCTGCAGCGTAACCAGACCGACTCCGGGCCCCTGAGCATGCGTCTTATGCGTGTCGCATAGCGACCTCGTCAGGCGGCCCGAATCAACTCGCAGTCCGAGATTGAAACCGCAGTTTTCTGCGGCTGGGGAAGTGTTTGCCCCGCGTATCAATCAAAAGCAGGAGACAAGATGTTCCAGCCATCCAGTTCCAACCGATCCGCGCGCTCACAGTTCGTACGACTTGGACCACGAGCGCCGCAATGAACCGCGCCGACACCCCCACCCCGCCGGCGAACAAAAACCATTCCATTGCCGAGATAGACGGACTCCTAAACGATATGTTCAGCGCGGCGATCGCCGTTGCACAGCCAACGTTGCGTGTACCCGAATTCCTTCCATCACGCCCCAAGGGACGACTTATCGTGCGCTAACAAAGAGCCGCCGAAGCGGCCACCGCCCGCGCACCGCTGGCCGCATTTTCCATAGAGCACTGCTCACCCCTCCAAGGAGGAGACACAATGATTTCCGATCTCGAAGCCCGGGTCTCCCGAAAACTCATGCTGCGGATTATTCCGTTTGTCATGTTGCTTTATTTCGTCAGCTTTCTTGACCGCGTCAACGTCGGCTTCGCCGC
Organism: Caballeronia sp. SBC1; assembly: GCF_011493005.1. NCBI lineage: Bacteria > Pseudomonadati > Pseudomonadota > Betaproteobacteria > Burkholderiales > Burkholderiaceae > Caballeronia > Caballeronia sp. SBC1. Next base: position 1,821,372 of record NZ_CP049157.1, on the reverse strand, counting down.
GATGACCATGAACAAGGCCATCGGCCTATCTCCAACGGCGTTTGGTCTTGGCGGCGGACTATTCTTCGTCGGCTATTTCCTGTGTGAGGTTCCGTCGAATCTCATCCTCAATAAGGTCGGTGCACGACTGTGGATCGCCCGCGTGATGGTCACCTGGGGCATCGTCTCGGGCGCGTCCGCATTCGTGGTCGGTCCGAACAGCTTCTATGCTTTGCGGTTCATCTTGGGCGTTGCAGAAGCAGGCTTCTTTCCCGGCATCATCTTGTACCTGAGCCTGTGGTTCCCGTCGCGTCAGCGTGCGGTGGCGGCAGCATGGTTCATGGCCGCTGCGCCGATCTCCACGGCCATTGGTTCACCACTGTCCGGCGCGATCATGAAGCTGCCTCCGATCTGGGGTCTTGCTGACTGGCAAATGCTATACGTCTTAGAAGCTGTGCCCGCTATCATCCTCGGCTTCGTTGTCCTGAAATACATGACCGACTCGCCCAAACAAGCTCACTGGCTGCAACCGGATGAACGTGAATGGCTTGTCACCAAGCTTAAGACCGAGTCGGAGGCAAAGCAGTCGCATGCCGGTCACACCGCTGGCGCCTTGAGCGCATTGCTCGATCCGCGGGTTCTGGCGCTTGCATTGATCTACTTCGGAACGTCGGCCGGTCTTTATACGCTCGGTCTCTGGGCTCCTCTTATCATTCGCCAATACGGCTTCGGAAGCTTTGAAACGGGCTTGCTTGCCGGGGTACCCAGCATCCTCGCGGTCATTGTCATGATCTTATGGGCGAAGCATTCAGACCGCACCGTGGAGCGCACCTGGCACGTCGTCATCCCGTGTGTTGTCGCGTGCCTCGGTTTCGTACTCGCCGGCCAGGCTCAAACTGCCTTCGTGATCATCCTGGCACTCGTGATCGTGAACATCGGTATCAGCGCCGCGAAGGCCCCGCTCTGGGCAATGCCTAGCATGTTTTTGTCGGGCGCTGGAGCGGCCGCAGGGATCGCGATGATCAATTCGGTAGGAAATCTGGGTGGTTTCGTTGGCCCCTTCGCAATCGGCTGGTTGAAGAACGTGACGGGCGGCTATTCAGCGGGGCTGTATGTTGTCGGCACGACGCTCGCAGTGTCTGCTGTGGTGACATTGCTGCTAGCTCGACATTCAAAGCAGCATGAACCGGTGCCCGCCGGCGAGCGTCACGGTCATTGACGAAGCTGCGATGGACCGCTGCCAGACGAACTGGGTGCCACCCTCTTTCACACGAAAGCGTCCAAGTCTCGCTCAACTCGTTCAAGGTTCACTGCGCCCCGTCGGAGGACTAGACACGGGCGTAGCGCCTCATCGATCTTTGTCGGCAGCATTCACGCAATGAAAACACGAGCTCAAATGCGCTCAAGGACAGCGCCAGAAATGCGCGCGACCGGATCCTTCATGGTGGCGGACACAAAGGCTGAAACACGGCGTGCTCCCAGAATCCAGGAGAACAAACCACGAACCATTCCAATGACGCAAGAACGGAGTCACTAGTTGATTCGGCCCGGATTTCCGTTCCGCAGGAGCGGCGCAGTGGCCAAAGGCTGTGCCGCGCGTTACGGAAATGCTGTCTGACGACCCTACGGAGCGCCAAATTTAACCAACCTTTTTCCGGCGGTTCATAATCATCTCCAAGAGCCAAGCTTCGATGCAGGAACGAGCAGGACTCCGCGCGTCGTTCCCGGGTGCTGCCTCGTGTTCAATCGCGACGTAGACCGAAGGTTGCCGACACAAAAAACTGGCTGGAATTCGATTGTATGCAAGCAAGGATTAGGCGGAGCCTAAAGATGCGAAACGAACGAATGCAACAGGCTCATCGCCACTCGTTCGGCCATTGACTCTGACTGGCTCTAGCTGGCAGAACGGGACATCCTACACGTCAAACGGGCCGCCGACGCTTAGCCGCGGCAAGCGTGGGCAGCGGAACCGGGACGGCACCCGACATACCTTGATCGATGAGAAAATCACGAAACAGGCTTGCCACATGCGGCAAGCGCTTGTCGGAGACATGCATCACATACCAGTCCCGCTCAATTGGATTGCCTGGCAACGGCAGCAACGCGAGCAAGCCTGCCTGAAACTCCAGCGAACACGCGTGCAACGATAAAAACGAAATCCCAAGGCCCGCTTCAACAAGCTGCTTGATCGCTTCGTTACTCGATAGCTCTGAGCCAATGTGCAATTTATGGCCTTCCTGCTTGAACAGATTTTCGACAGTTGAGCGCGTACCCGAGCCCCGTTCACGCACGAACATATTTGCGCTTTTCAGATCGTCGAGGGACAAGCGCTTTTTTTTCATCAGTGGATGCAACGGCGAAGCGACAAACGCCATGGGATGTTTCGCGAATGGCGTGGCCGACGTGCGCAACTCTCGCGGCGCGCTGCCCATTATCGCCAGATCGATCTCATGCGTCGCCAGCATCCGAATGATGTCCGCACGATTGCCCACCTTCAACTGCACCTTCACCTGCGGCCGCTGTTCGGTGAAGCGCACCAGGAACGGCGGAATCAGATATTCGGCCGTGGTGATCGCGCCAATGCGCAGCGTTCCGCCCTGCTCTCCCTGCAGCGCGGCCAGGTCGTCGGCAGCGCCATTCCATAGATCAAGGATTTCAAGCGCATAACGCGCGAGGATTTCGCCCGCCGCCGTGAGCTGTATTCCCCGACCGACCCGTTGCAATAACGGCGCACCCGCTCCGTCCTCCAACAAGCGAATCTGCAGCGATACGGCCGGCTGCGTCAAACGCAATTCTTCAGCCGCGCGTGACACGCTGCCCAGCTTCGCCACGGTGTGAAGCGTTTTCAACTGGCGGAAAGTCGCTGCTTTTAGCATAAGTTATGACTTATATATTGAGTACAAACATTAAATTGTGCTGTGGTTTTAGCGGATTCTATACTCGGCCTCAGAGAATGTGTTGATGACCATGCGCAATGTCTCATCAGCATGTTCGTGGTAGTCCGGAAGAACGGTCCGATGCAACCCAACGCTTCAGGAGGATAGACACCATGGCCGCAATTGATCGACCAGCAACACGCACGAACCGCCAAAGACCGCATCGGATCGTTATCGTCGGGGGCGGTGTCGGCGGTCTTGGGCTGGCAACACGTCTTGGCGAGACGCTCGGAAAAGGCGGTGACGCGCAGATCGTGCTCGTTGACCGCTCGCCCACTCACTTCTGGAAGCCGCTGCTGCACGAAGCCGCGTCTGGACAAATCGACCCGGCCACGCATCAGCTTCAATATGCGGTGCAGGGACAACGCAATGGCTTCGAATTCGAGCAGGGCGAACTCGCCGGCATCGATCGCGCAGAGCGGCTGGCGATGATCGGCGCGACGCACGATGCCAATGGGCGCGAGATTCTGCCCGCGCGACAACTCGCTTTCGATACCCTGGTGCTCGCACTGGGCAGCGTGACCAACTTCTTCGGCGTGTGCGGCGCCGCCGAGCACGCGCTGCCGCTCGAATCGGTCGCGCATGCGGAAACGTTCAGGCGCAAGCTGCTGGACGCATGCATTCGCGCGAACCATGCACGCCGCGCGAACGCAGCACAAGCGGCCGCGCCCGTGTCGATCAACATTGTGGGTGCCGGCGCAACGGGGGTTGAACTAGCGGCTGCGCTGCGCGATACCGTGCGGCTGCTCAATCGCTACAGCTTGTTCGCGCTCGACCCGGTACGCGACTTCCGCATCCGGCTGATAGAAAGCAGCGCCCGGGTGCTGCCTGCGTTGTCCAACGAGATCTCCGATCGCGCGCAACAGATGCTCTGCGGTCTCGGTGTCGAGGTGCTGACGGACACGCGCGTCACCGAAGTGCGCACAGATGCAGTGTTCACGCACGGCGGCGTTCAACTACCGAGCGACATCGCTATCTGGACAGCGGGTATTGCCGGGCCACCGGTGCTGCGCGCGCTGGATGGCGTTGCCGTGAACCGGAGCGCACAGGTGCTCGTGAACCGCACGCTGCAGACCACAACCGATACGAACATCTTCGCGCTTGGCGACTGCGCGGCGTGTCCGTCGCACAGCGCGGATGCTTTTCTCGCGCCGCGCGCTCAGGTCGCACACCAGCAGGCGGAGTTCCTCGCGCGCGCAATGAAGTGCCGTGTCACTGGGCGCGCACTGCCGGAATTCACCTACCGCGACGCAGGCACGCTGGTCGGGTTCGGCAACAAAGGAACGATCGGGAGCCTCAGCGGGCCACGAGCTCAGCCCATATTCGTCGATGGCTGGCTTGCGACGATTGTGTACAAGCTGATCTATCGCAAGCACGTGATGACCCTTACGGGCTTCGCCAGGATGGCGTCCGATACGGCAAGCCATTGGTTGCGGCGGCGTGCGCATCCGTTGAGCAAACTGTACTGAGCAGGATACGGAAGGCAGATCCCGGCACTTACCCGGTTAGATCAGTAGGGACCGGGTTCTTCGCCGTGCACGTTCAAGCCAGCTAAATACTGCTCTAAACCGGCGACCTGTAAGCGTGCCAAGAAGCAGGCGGGGCTTTGTGTCATCGGCGTTCTGAAAGTCGTCAAAAATTGACGGCGTGAAAGTGTTTTTTCTTCCTGCATTTTCTTGCCCAAATTCATCTCTCTAGAACCTGGCTTTTCTTCGGTTCTTCGTCGCTTCTTCGTCGGTCTTTTCCTTGGCTGTGCTGATGACCCTGCCTGTTCTTCGCGCGCGCTGCGTGGGCTTAGCTCGCGCAGCGGCGCATGATCTGGCCCCAGGGAGGGGCCGGTCCATGACACGCCAAAGACAGCGTAAGTGCCTGGGTTGCGGGACGTTGTTCCGGCCGGATCCGCGCAATGTGCGGCACCAGCGGTATTGCTGCCAAGCCGCGTGCCGTCAGGCGAGCAAGGCGGCCAGTCAACGCCGGTGGCTTTCCCTACCTGAGAACCAGGACTACTTCCGCGGCGCGGAGAACGTCGTGCGAGTACAGCGCTGGCGTGGCGAGCATCCGGGGTACTGGCGGCATCCAGGCTCACCAGCGGCCGGTGCGTTACAAGATGACTGCCGCACGCAAGCCATTGAAATAAAAGAGGAATCCGCATTCTTAGTGGGCGAGGCGTTACAAGAGGCCTTATCGGCGCAACCGGCCGTGCTGATTGGGCTGATCGCCCATTTAACCGACAGTGCGTTACAAGAGGACATCGCGCGCAGCACCCGGCGACTGCTACAACTGGGAAAGGACATCTTGAGCGGGGGGCGCGAGCATGCCGATCAAGCGAGTCATCTGCCCTGAGCGGATGCGGCAGATTCCGGCGCACTTCAGCTGGGTCGATCACCGGCTGGTGCGCGAGCGGTATATCGAGCGCTGTGACGCGTGTGCCGCCGCGCTGTACCTGTTTCTGGTCACTGTCGCCGATGCCCAGGGCCTGAGCTATTACGCGGACACGTCGCTGGTGCATCGCCTGTCGATGGCGCCGGCGCGTCTGGAGATGGCCCGCAACGATCTGATCCGTATTGGCTTGATCGCCTGGCAAAGGCCGCTGTATCAGGTGCTGGCGCTGGATGCGCCGCCTCCTGAGTCGGCAGCGTCCCCGCGTGGCCACCCGGATGTGGCCACGCAGCTCGAGCGGCTGCACGCGGCGCTGGGCAAGCGCCATGCTTGACTATGAGGCGTACTGCAAGATCCGCGATTGCCATGATCGGCAGCACCTGACGATTACGCAAACGGCGCGCGCGCTCGGGCTGCATCCGCAAACCGTGACGAAATGGCTCAAGGCCGGTCAGTACCGGCCCCGCCAATCGCCCCCACGCGCCAGCCGACTTGATCCGTTCAAGGCGCAGGTGGTGCGTTGGCTTGACGGGCATCCGTACAGCGCGCAGCAGATCTTCCAGCGCTTGCGCGAAGTTGGCTTTGACGGTGGCTACACGATCGTGCGCGACTATGTGCACAAGGTTCGTCCGCCGCGGCGCCAGGCGTTCCTCAAGCTCGCCTTCGCCCCCGGCGAGTGCGCGCAAATCGACTGGGGCGAATACGGCTCGATTGGCGTCGGCTCGACTCGGCGGCGACTGTCGTTCTTCGTCATGGTGTTGTGCTACAGCCGCCTGATGTATGTGGAATTCACCGTGTCGCAGACGATGGAGCACTTCCTTGCGTGCCATGAGCACGCGTTCGCAGCCATCCATGGTTGCCCGAGGAAGGTGATGGTGGACAATCTGAAGTCCGCCGTGCTGCAACGCCTGGCGGGCGAGGCGCCAGTGTTCAATCCGCGCTACCTCGATGCGGCGCGGCACTGGGGTTTCGACATCGTTGCCTGCAACGTCGGCAAGGGCAACGAGAAAGGCCGGGTGGAAAACGGTGTTGGTTACGTCAAAAAAAATCTCCTCAACGGGCTCGAGCTATCCGAGTTCAGCGCGATCAACCCTGCGGCCCGACTCTGGCTCGACACCATCGCCAATGTGCGCATACACGGTGAGACGCATCAGCGACCCGCCGATCTGTTCGCCGCCGAACAAGCCCATCTGAAACCGCTCAATCCATTACCCTACGACGTTGCACGCATCGTGACGGTACGTGCGTCCAAGCAGTTTCGCGTGGCGTTGGACACCAACCATTATTCCGTGCCGGCACAGTACGCAAGCGAGCGCGTGACGCTCAAAGCCTATCCCGAGCGGGTCTGCATTTACCACGACAACTTGCTGATCGCCCGACATGCCCGCAGCTACGATCGCCGCCAGGACATCGAGGACCCCGAGCATCCGAAGGCACTCCTCGCACAACGCCGCAATGCTCGCGAACAGCGGTTGATGCTGCGCTTCCTGAGTCTGGGCCCTCACGCTCAGGCCTATTACGAAGGGCTCGAGCAACGGCGTGCCAATGCGCGGCAGCACATGCGCAAGATCGTCGCGCTGAGCGAGATCTACGGCATCGAGGCCCTCGCGCGCGCCTTGCAGGATGGGCTCTCGTTCCACGCCTTCAGTTGCGAGTACATCGCCAACATCCTCGAGATGAAAGCACGCGATTTGCCTGAACCCGGCGCGCTGCACCTGATCCGCCATCAGGATTTGCTGGACATCGAACTCGCGCAACCGGATCTCTCACGCTACGGACCGGAGCAGCCCCATGACGACGAAAGCTCAACGTAACACCACAATCGCGCACCCGAGCGAACTCGCCATCGATCCGTTGCGCACGCAGCTCACGGGACTACATCTGGGCTACGTGCTGCAACATTACGAGGCGTTGGCCACCGAGGCGGCGGCGCAGCACTGGTCGCATGTCGACTATTTAGCGAACCTGATCGAAGGTGAAGCGCATCAACGCGAGGATCGCAGTATTGCTCGGCGGGTCGCGCTCGCCCGTTTCCCGGTGCTCAAGACGCTCGATCAATTCGAATGGAATTGGCCCAGCAAGATCAATCGGCTGCAGATCCAGAATCTGTTTCGCCTGAACTTCATCGAAGAGCGAGCCAACGTGATCTTCCTCGGTGGCGTCGGGCTCGGCAAGAGCCATTTGAGTATCGCGCTCGGACATACCGCCTGTCTGCGCGGCTACTCTGTACTCTTCGCCACCGCGGTCGATATCATCAACTCGGTGAACGCCGCATACGCGCATGGCGGGCTCAAGCGTGAACTGCGCCGCTACGTCAAACCGCGCGTGCTCATCGTCGATGAGCTGGGATATTTACCCATCGATAAACAGGGTGCCGACGCGCTGTTCCAGATCATCAGTCAGCGGTACGAGCATGGCGCAACAATCCTCAGTTCAAATCGAGCGTTTAAGCACTGGGCCGAGATCTTCAACCACGACAGCACGCTGACCTCCGCGTTGCTCGATCGCGTCCTCCATCATGCCGAGACCGTCGTCATCGAAGGCAAAAGCTATCGCATGAAAGACCAGAGTGATCCTGAACCCACCACTTGATCATCTCGCCATGGTGAGTTTCAAACCGTCCGTTTTACTTGAAATTGACGCCGCCGCTGACACTTTGACTCGTTGCCGGCTCCAATCGGTAACTGCGTGTTACCAATCTCGCAAGCCGGTTGCACTTGTGAGCGCGAGTCACCCATAGACTCCAGCGACTGGACGGCATCGTAGTCCGACTATCTTTTTGGAGCTACACATGAACACACGCAATGTGGTCACTGCAATATCGGCGCTGACATTACTTACGGCCGTCGGCACGGCGCACGCGGCGGGATGTTTGAAAGGCGCGGTTGTCGGCGGAGTGGCCGGCCACGTTGCGGGCCACCATGCGGTTATCGGAGCCGTGGGTGGTTGCATCGTGGGGCATCACTATGCAAAGGAAAAGGAGAAAGAGCGGGCGGTCGCCGTGAGCCAACGCTCCGCGGTCGCACCGTCCTGATGGCTGGTAGTAGGTAGCGCGTATCGAACGCACAGACTAATGCGTCATGCTCGGTTCAAGAGACGGGTTGCTTCGCTGCGTCCCGCCTTGAGTCGAGGATGGTCGTATAAGGGGCTTGGACGTTCACCACCTCATCAATTGGAGAGACCCATGCTGCGAGTCCGTAGCCTTCGAGTTACCGCGCAGTTGGCAGACACAGAGATGTGCGCCGAATACTGCGCGCAGACCGGACACCTTCGCATCCTTAAAGATGGTGCTCTCGTGCGTGAGTGGTTTCCGCCAAATTCGTGGATGGCCATTGCGTCAGTCGCTGGCGCTCGCAATTGGGGAACTCGGCCCGATTCGAATGAGCTTCGCGCGTTGCTGGAAAGCCAGATGTTACTGCTGCACATAAGCTAGTCGTCGCGGGCGCCTGGGTGTAGCAACCAGAGCAGTTGCCGCCGTTGCCATTTGCTGATTTTCCTCGAAGAGACGTAATTCCGTTTGGTAGCGCCTTTGGCAGTGCCTTTGGTCACGCCACCTGCCGTCACTGGGCCAAGCGTCGCAGCTCGCCCTTTTATCACACGAAAATGTCCTCGCCAATCCGTTGGGCGTCCAGGTCCCTGACAGCTCAAAGCAGCATCGCGGACGGCCCGCCCTTGGATAGTAAAAAGAGAAGCCATGCTTTGCCTGATATCCGGCGACCTGATTACTTTAAGTACCTGCTGACACGTGTCACCGCCTATTTGAATACCTTGCCAAGGCCGCGGGTGATCGCTGAAGTTCGCGCAACGGGTACATGAACGGCGACCGCAGCAATTGCTGCCCGCACCCGCCGACGTTCGATGAACGCAGTGCGCCCCATTCAACGCGTCGACCGGAATCCCGAAATCAACATTGCCGAGCAACGACCGGGGCGACGTCCGCCCTCGGCTCCCTCAAAACGACGAAAGTGCATGTGCCAAAGTGCATGTGCCAATTACGCCGAGGCGGCGGTCGGGAAAGATAACGCGCTTCAAGACACACGGTTTTCGAAGAAATCGCGTCGATGCAAGGGAATATCGCCATCATTGAAGCAAGTTCTCTTGATTCCCGCCCACACGCGGCCTATTTTTAACATTGTGTCCTTTCGACACGTAAGGAGGTCAAAATGCCATCGCCCAAAAAGGCTTCACCAAGTCACGCGGCCGAAACCGATATGCCGAGCAGGAAGAAGGAAGTTGCAGCACCCAGCAAGTCCCTCGGGAAGACGCAAGATCAAAAGGGTGCGCAAGTAACGCAGCGTTCGAAGAGCAAATCTAAAGGCTGAGCGGCCTGCCCTCGTCTGCGCGAGGGTGGGGGCGCCTCGCCACAGCGGGGCGCCAGGTTGTCGCAACGCTGCGTGAGTTCTCCCGGTCATTGAAGCTTCGCAAGAATCGCCTCGGCCGCCTTGCGGCCGGTTTCGACGGCGCCGTTCATGAAACCCTGGAACGCCAGGCTGCAGTGCTCGCCGGCAAAAAACAGATTGCCGGCTGGCTCGCCTTCCCACCCGGCCAAGGTGGTCCATTGTCCCGGCTTATAGCAGGAGTAGGAACCGCGAGAGAGCGGATTGATACACCATTCGGTCGCTACACTGACACCCGTATGGCTTTGCTGCATCCCGGGAAACAGTGCATCGGCCTCACGCAGGTACTCTGTGGCCCGGGTTGCCTGATTGCCGGTACTGAGTTGCTTAGCGGTCGCACCGCCAAGAAAGAAGGTGTAGGAACTGCCGCCCTCCTGTAGACGGCTCGAGTCCCAGCCGGTCTGAAACGCAAGGTCCGAATAAGCTCCGCCGTCGCGCCCCTGGTCACGCCAGACGGAGGAACCCAGCCCAACAATGAGCTTTTCGCCGCTGCCGTATCCGAGCATATCAATTGCGTGGCGTTTCGAAGGCGGTAGATCAAGTCGCAGTTCGATGTCCCGCAACACGGTAAACGGAATCGCCAGTACAACGAAATCAGCGTCGATACTCTTGCTGCCGCTATCGCGGACGAAGTCCAGGCCAAGTCCTGTGCTGTGCTCGCGCACCGCTACCAGCCGATGTTCCAATTCGACTCGCCCATCCAACCGCTCGGCGAGCGCGTGGGCGATCCTCTCGTTGCCACCAAGGACCTTGAAGCGCTCGTCGCTGTCTCCAAAGATACTGAAACCCGCCGACGTATCGAGCGGCACCACGGAGAGCAGGTTAAGACACGACTGTTCTCCGATATCGGCTCCGTACTCGGTCGCGTAGGCCACGTCCAGCAGCGCACGCAACCAGCCGCCAGCACCTGCCCGATCCAGATATTGCGCAATCGACATGCGGTCGAACTCAACATCGAGGGGCAAGTGGCTGGTCGCCGAGATATCGGGCGAAAGTGTCTCCATGTCGGCGCGCATCCGCGCGGCCAGAGGGGCGAATTCGGTGATCACCTGGGCTTCCGAATAGTGCCTGCCGCCAAAGAAGTACGACGGCACGAGCGCATGCTCGGAGTCCACCTGCGTGTCGATGAGTGGAATGCCAAACTCCCTGACGAGCGCAAGCATGTCAGTGTGAGTGCTATCGATAAACTCGCCGCCCAACTCAGTCACAAGCCCCGGGGCTAGCCGGCCCACGACCGACTGTACCCGCCCACCGACCCGGCCCGAGCCCTCGTACACCGTGACCTCCACTCCCGCCTGCGTCAACCTCCATGCGGCGGTGAGCCCGGCCAAGCCTGCTCCCACCACGGCAACACGGGGGCTGGCCGAAGTTGATCTCGTCGCGTTCGCGCCGGGCGACACGGCTGTGTCTTCTCGACCGGCGCCCTGCTTACGTTTGTGCGTCATCGACGTACTCCACATGACGGGCGCGCAACTCCTCCCGGCGAATGCTGTCGATCCGCAAGAGAAATGCCTCGCGGCTGAGTTTATAGAACGGCTTAACTTCAGAATTACCCAAGTATGTCGAGTACTGCTGATCTGGGCCGAGCCACTCCTTGGCCTTGGAACCCTTCTTTGCCTTGGAACCGGTCTTCACCTCGGCGCCGTTGCGATCGAGAAACGAGAACAACAAATAAATGTACTCCAGTTCCCAACAGTCACTAGCGTGCTCGATAGCGTGCCGCAATTGCGGTTCGAATTCTTGCAATATCGCGTCGCGTTGCTCCTGTTCAGCGAGTCTCACCCACGCGAAAAATTCATCGAAGCATATGCCCCGCACGCGCGAATTCGCGTGCGCGAAATTGTCTCTTAGCGCACGCCGAAGCCGCTTGTAATCGTCCAGCTCCCGCACGTTGAACGCGGCATCCACCGTGCCATAACGCACGCGCCAATAGGCGTCGCGCTCGTCCAGCAACTCGTCAATCAGGCTGAGGTGGGCAATGTCCTCCTGCGCCAGGTCCGCTACTACCGACGTGGCGGCCTCGGCCACGGCCCAGAGCGAATGAGAAAACAGCACCTTGATGATGTCTTTGGCAACACGCCTCGTTTCGGCGTTTTTCTTCAAGGCGGCAAGCAATGCCGGGAAGGCATTTCGCACCCGCGGGTCGCCTGCGGCAAGCTTGTCGTAGGCTTTCAGGAGCGTGAGCAGCGGTTGATCCTCTCCTCCGCTTCCATTTCCATTTACATACGGATCGGCAAGCAGCCGATTTAGCAGCTTCGTGGTTTCATCATGCTCGCTTGCGCACTTCAGCAGCCTGGGATTAGCGGCGCCATCGGTCAAATGCTTTTCCGTCAGGACTTTGAAATCATCAATATCGATCGCATTGTTTTCCCAGATGGGATTCCAGAACACGTCGCCGTGGATCAGACTCACAATCTCGCCTTTCTTGTCATGCGCCAAACTGACCAGCAGCTCGCCAAGGATCATTCGTTCTATATTCGTCTCGCTGCCGGACCAACGCGAAATAACGTCGCTATCGATCAGATCAGGATTAGCGATGAATATCTCCTGCAGCGCATAGCCGGCCGTCTCGCGTTCCTCGATATTCTTGCCGAGCGCCTTCGCCTTGATTTCCGCCATCAGTTTTCTTCGCCTTGGCACGCTCGCGATCTGGAATACGTCACTCAACGCCTCGCCTACCGTGTGTTTCGCCACCATGTCGTACGGAGTAATGAACCGGTCGCGGATGCCCTCCTTGTTGGGACGCCACCACTCTTCGTAGTTGAATTCAATCAGGATACGCAGGACTCCGCTGTATATGCCTGTTTCATAGGTGTCGAAGATAATGTTGGCAAGCGCCCGTGGCGACATGGCCCGCGCGGCGGCATCCCGCGCCTTGCGCTCGGCGTCAGACAGCTTGTCCGAAGTCCGTTCCTCCAGCCAGTTGTGCAGGGCGAGCCCAACCTTCCTGCTGGTCACCGACGAAAGGTAGCCGCGTGGGAAGGATGTCTGCCGGTCCGCCCGGGTTTTCAGGTGATCGAGCAGCTTGACTGCCTCGGCTATTTTGTTGGCCTCGAGCAGGTGCACCACGCCGTGGCGCGCAAAGTACACAGCGAATGGCCCAGCTTCCTCCAATGACGCGCACGCACAGGCCCGGCTTACCAGCCACTCCTGCGCCAGTTTCACTGAGTCGCTGGTCGCCGCATCCTCTTCGAGGTGTTGGCGCAGCGAGTGGTGGTAGAGGCTGTAGCTGTTTCCCGTTTGTCCGTCTGTTCCTCCGCGCAACATGGTCGACAACTTGAGAATGACGGTTTCAAACCAGTCGTCGGCACTCGCCGTTTCTGAAAGATAACTCCGAAGGCGCAACAAGATCTGCTCTTTGGAAAGCGGCTCCTTGGCAATGGCTATCAGGCACAGGACCGGTGTGAGAAGCGTCTGTTCAACACCGATGTCCTGCTGTTTAAGAAGCTGCCGGTAGTAGGCTGTCAGGCCTTCTGGGAGTGGCTCCCGCCCGTCCAGCTTCACCAATCGACCGGCAAGAATATCGAGCACCACGTACCTGACATAAAGGGGCAGCCCCTCCGATCGCTTGGTGACAAGATCGACAAACTCGCTGTCCACCTTGTCCGAACAGACCTGCAGGTCCAACGGACCCCGCTCGATGTAATACATCTTGCCGCGTGTATCGTCGACGAGCCACGAAGTACTCTTTGCACCTTTATCCCCTGCGCCAGGCTGCGTGCGTTGACGGATAGGGTAACTACGAGCCGACGCGCTGAGCTCGTATCCTTTACCGGCAAGTTTGGTGAACACCGCGGCGGGTACGATACCCGCGTCGAGTTGCGTCGTGAATTCCCTGGACGAAGGCAGCGGAAACAGTTCGGTCCGTGTAGTCGTGTCGTTGAGGAGAAGCGCGTTGCGCGCGGGGCCGGTCTGGTCAAGCAAGATCGCGCGAATGTCCTCGTCGGTCATCTTCTCGAGTCCGTCTCGGAAGATGTCATCGGCTCCGGCGTCCTTCAGCCTCTGGGTAAGCAATGAATTGCGAGAATGCGCGCGGCCGGCCAAAAACCACGTGACGTTGCCGCGATCCGCAAACTCGTGTGCGAGCTTTATGCAAACGTCGGATAGAAACGCCGGGTCGAGCTCGTCAATCTCGTCAATCCCGTCAAGGACGAAGATGCATTTGACATCGCGCGGAAGCACGGTAAGCGCTCGGTGCAATGCTTCCGACTTGTAGTCCCCAAGCCCGGCGGTCTTGTTCGTCCGGGAAATACTGCGCGATGCCAGCATAAAGAACTGTTCGCGCGAGCATCTGGGGTCTCCCCGCCGAAACCGGTACGGCACGATCCGCAGCTTCGCGCCGGACGACTCTTTCGCTTCCGCCACCAGGCGATGCGCGACCTTGGCAACAAGGATCGACTTCCCAATGCCAGCTGTTCCCGAAAGCCAAAGCAGCGGGATGGGAGTGCGCGGGGGTGCACGGACCAGGTCAAGCACCTGCTCCAGCACATTCTGGCGCCCCACAAAGAGCTTTGCGTCCTTGCTGATCTCTCGTCTGAAGCTCTCTGCTGCGTCGTTGCTGCGCAAGTTCGAGCCCGTGGCTGCTCCTGGGGGAAACATCTCCATGAACCTGGCTGTCGCGTTCGCTCTGCTCGAACTCCAGTAAGCCAGGCGCAAGCCGATGGGAGTGTAGTGAAAGCCTTCAACGTTGCTGCGCCGCGCGTAGATTTCGACCACCGTATCCCTTGGCAATAAATTCTGTGTCGAAACCCATGGGATGCCATATCTGACGAGGGGCCAAATCACCATGCATCGATCACGCCGGACCACGATGACTTCATCTTCATTCAGGTCTCGTCCGAGCGTTACCGGGTCCACGACGCACCGAGGCACTTTTCCACGTAGAACAACTAACTTGCCGTCCGGTGAGCGCGCGTAGAACGACAAGTCGCCGAGCCAGTGGAAGCGCTGCAGAAACGCGTTGATTCTGTCTTCCCACGCATCCAGCAGCATGGCGGCCGCCCCGTCGGTCAGTCCCCCTCCATGAGCCAGACGGTTTCGAAGCGCTGAAAACGAGGTAAGCATGTCCGGCCCGTCGCTGGTGCGAACGGCCTTCGCTCCGTCGAAAAAATCTGCAATGACCACACGCATGTCGCGTAGCTCGACGAGCACGCTGTCAGCGGGCGAGATCGCGCCGATCAGATCGATCAGCATGGATTTCCAGAGTCCTAGCGTGGGCCGCTCTATTCGGTCGCGCAGCGAATCGACGAGAGTCGCTTTCAATTTGTTTCCTGCGTACAGCTCACCTATGCAGGTGAGAACGAGCAGCCGGACAAGCAGTTCGACCGCCTCGCAAGCGTGCCAGAGCTTGAGCAAGTGCAACCTTTCGTCGTTTTCGTTTTTATATTCTTTTTTGTAATCGACGATAGCAATGGCGAGTGGTGTCGGCAGCGCAGCAATGCGCGTCTCGTCAAAAATCGAATTTTCCTGGTCGGCCATAAGTCCTCACTTGAACTCGGCAACAGGCGGCGCAGGCGGCTCGCCACGACTCAACCCCGGCAGTATGGCTGCCTTGGCAACTTCTTCGGTGGGACATCGCACAGTCGCCGTCAATGTCTGCAACTACGCTCAGGTGAGCGCGCGCGGACAAATTACGTATAACTTACGAATTGACAACACACATTACAATCACCCACGCTGATTGATACCCTATGGACATCACCGCCTTCCTTGACGCCCTCAAGAACGCTCGATCACGCGTGATCGCGGTAGATACGTCAGGGCCAGAGGCCTTACAAGCGCTCAACGGCCGTCTGGCTGTCGCGCTGGGTGCGGGGTTCCCTCGCGATTCAGGCATCGCCGGGATTGTGTTGAAAAAAAGTCCGCACGATTCATCATTGTGCAGCGTGGTGGCCGGCACGGCGTCCACGTTGCTCACCCAGCCGCCCCTCAAGAAGCTGGCTGGGCAAAGTCCCGCGCAAGTGCTGGACAGCATGGTGTTCTTTATCAAGGACGCCAGCCCGGACAGTCTGCTGACCGCGCTACTGCTTGTGGCGCACGTTGCCGGTGTCGCAAAGATCGACACCACATTTGATCAATGGATTACGTCAGTGACCAATTGGGACCTTGGCCACATGCCGGAGCAGCCCTTCCGCTCATGGCCGGCGCTTGCCAGCGCCTTGAGCCATTCACACTTTGCCGTGTCCGATGCATCGGCTTCCCGCTCCCCAGCGCCCTTTGCCAGAGCACCGCTTCGACCTGAAGCTGCATGGGACCGGAGCTTTGAGTTCTTGATCAATAGTCTGAAAAGCGGACACGAGCCCGAGCAAATGCCGAGGGTTCCCGGCAGCCTCGCCGTGATTGCGTTGCGACGGCTCGAGCAGGTCTACGAGCACACGCTGACCCATGCCACCATGCTGCGTCTGTCAGTTCCCGCGGCGGATGCACCGACAGCCCATGTCATGGTCGATACGCTGGTCTACGTGGAAGACGATCCAAGCGACGCCGTCAAGATCTTCGGCCGCGCAGACACCAAGCGCGCGAGCGGTGGACGTGGATTCAAGCTGGGCGTTACCTATCGTCCAACCGCCGACGCATGGAACCGTTTCACGATTCATGGCGATCCGACTGAAGGACTCGACCTTACCCGCCTGTGGGTCGAACTCGAACGCCGTGAGACCGATGCGTACCGGGAACCGGCCACCGGTTTCATTACCCGCATGGCCGACAAGGGAGCACCCGGCCGGGACGAGTTTACCGCAGGCAACGCCGACAGTCTGAAGTTCCTTCCGAAAGGGATCAGTGGTCCTAACTCTTTTAAAATCGATGATCTCGACCGGCTTTCCAATAAGAACGGCGAGGCGCGCGTGCTGGCGAGCGTCAACAACATCTGGTGCAATCCGTGGTTCTTGCTCAAGGACGCGAGCCTGATTGCATCGCCCGGACTGGACGAAGCACGTGCGCAAGCCGAGCCTTCGCGTCTGACGTGGGAGCAGGTCCTCGACAGCCTCTGGACCGTATTCAATCCATTGAGCGGCATTCGCGTGCAGGCGCGCCTGAGTTCGAAGGAGGCTACCCTCGAAGAGGTCGAGTTGCTGAAAGCTCCGGCCATGGACCCCGGGCAGGATGGCCCGGTCTTCCGCTATCTGGACTGGACCAAAGGCACGGCGAAGTCAAATCAGACACGCGGCATTGAGCTCAACGATTCAGACGTCAGGATACTGGCGGCACTAGCCGAGCAGCCCGCCAGACCGGCGCCCATTGGCCTGGCGAACTTGCCGCCACGTACGGAGTGCCGCCTCGTCATGCTCAACGGGGGCTGCGCCGTGCTCTCCAATGGCGGCTGTGTCGTCATCGATGACTGGCATGATCCGCGTCTCAAGGACAGCGAGATAATCGAGGCAATGCAAAAAGCCGCCGAGTGGCGGAAGCAACTCGACTGTCATGAGGTCGATCTAAGCACATTCAACAAAGAATGGAAGGGTGAGGCAGGCGAGCGCAATGCGTCCGGATCCGTCCGGCAGTCTGCCCGGCAGCGGCAAAACTCAGCTCGAGGCTGGCTTAAGGAAGGCGCCTCTTACCGGCTCCTCGGTCAGGTCGCGCTGGGCCGGTCCACGCTCGCGGGTCAACGTGTCAAGGCGGCGGCTTCTCTGAAAGACGCCAACGCACGCCTGCTCTATCAGGAATTGAAGAGCTTCTGGGGTCTCGCCGAACGGGAATCTTATGTCGATCAGGGATACCAGCAGAGCGAGGCGTCCGCCAAAGCCCTGCTCGACGCGCGTTCCGCCCGGCTTGTCAGGTACCTGGCAATCTACGGGTTTCCCGCTTTCGTCAGCAGCAATATTTCGAAGCCGATGGCGAACATCGTCAATGCGTTTTGCGTGTCCCGGCATTGGATCTTGTGGACCACGCCCTCGCCGCTCTACGACGCACTCATCACGGGCGAAGAAGCCTTGTCATGGATTGCATGGACCCTGTTTTTGGCATGGGTGGTCAGTGCGCTGTATCGGAAGTGGGATCCGGTTCTGGCCAGCGCACTTGATCGATGAACCTTGAACGCGAAACGCTCGTGCGATTGAAGGTGTTGCGTTCAAAACGCGCGAGCTCTAGATCGGCTTGCCCTCGATCACGGTCGTACCGGTAGGTGAAATTGTTTCGACCGTTCGTGTCAGCTCGAACCCGGCAGCGCGGTAAAGCGCGCTATATTCCTCCTCGGTGCGCTCGCAACCTCCTGTCATAAGGAGCATGTTCAGGTCGGAGAGTTGGGGATAGACGGTCCTCGCGGCCGGACGCAGCATGGCTTCCAACAAGACCAATTTGCCGTTGGCGGCAATAGCCCGGCGGACGATCGTAAGGATTGCGGTTGCCCTTTCGTTGTCCCAATCGTGGATTACCCGGGAAAGAAGATAGGTATCCCCGCCGGCCGGAACGGAGACAAAGAAATCGCCCGACATGACCTCGCAGCGGTCTTCCAATCCAGCTTGCGCAATCGTGCTTTGACCACCCGCCAACGCGTGAGGCAGATCGAACAATATGCCGTGCATGCCCGGATTCCGCGTCAGGGTGTCAGCAATGATTCTTCCATGCCCTCCACCCACATCGACGATTTCTGTAGCTGAAGAAAAGTCATACGCTTCCAGCACCCCGCTCATATGAAGGGCCGAGAACGCGGTCATGGTGGCGTTGAAGTGTTTCGTCCGCTCGGGGTTGCTGAGGAGCCAATCGAAACAGTTGGAGGCGCCAGAGAGTTTCTGGCTCGCGCTTTCACCCGTCCTGACGCAGTGTTCGAAAAGCTCCACGACGCTCGCTCCGTCTGCGCCGCCGAAGAACAGAGCCGCGGAGTGCAAAGACCCCACTGTGTCATGCCTGAGCAGCTCACCCACGGGTCCCAAAGCGAAGCGGCCTGGCGTCTCTTCTGAAAAGACGCCAAAGCTCGACAGTGCTCGCATCGTGCGCCCAAGGGAAGGCGCGCTGGCGCCGGCCGCTTGAGCCAGTTGTTCGATGCTCCTGGACTCATCGGCGAGTAAATCGGCAATTCCCAGTGCCGCCACAACGTGAATTGCCTCTGAAATGAGCCGCATCTGGATTAGCTCAAGCAGTCGGGCGGCCGCCTCTGGTTTGGTTGCTTGTGCTTGTAATGGAGTAGTGGCATGCATTTGCTGTCCTCCCAAGTCTAGCAGTCAGCATCCTGCGGAACCGGGCACTTGGCAAGTCCCCGGGGCTCAGCCCTTGTGCAAGACGAAAAGAACCCGCGGGCATCGCATTGCTTGAGCGCACCCCAAGCATCGAAATTTGGCTTACGCCATTTCGTCGTTGCTCATGGTTCTCGCCCACAGGTGAAGGGACCGCAGGGGATTTGAAGGAAACTGAGCTGCTGCCATGCCAGTTTGGGTTTGTTGCGAGCCGCTTGGTCAGACTTCGGCAAATCAGGTTATAGATCGGTCCCCAGGGCGCCAAGCGCCGACACTATCTCCGTCCGTATATATATGATAATTTCGCATATCACATACAGCGGGACACGCCATGCCGACCACGGAAACCCTGCGCCTGACCTTGGTCCGCGCGTCAGGCGACGACGCATCTTTCAGCCCCGCCTACCAACGCGAACTGCGGCAGTTTTATAGCCTGGCGCGCGCGGAGGGCAGCAAGATTAGTGCGGTCACCTTTACGACCGACCGCGCGGACGGAGGCGACGGGCTCGTTGGGGAGTTTCTGGTCCCGTTCACCCCGGTCGCCGGGTCAATACTCACCGCTGCGACCAGCGCCTGGCTGCAAGGTCGCGCGGGTCGACGGTTGCGCCTGACAATGGGCGACGTTGAAGTCGAAGCGACGAGTGCGGGCGAACTGTACGGGCTCTTGAATCTGACCATGGCGGTAAGCGAACGAAAAGCGAAGCCAGAAGCCGATCGTGTCTGAGGCGCGCTCGCAGTTCGCCCATTAAGGACGCGCAGAGTTCGGTGTTTCGGACAACCCAGCACGGTATGGGGTAGCTCGGCGACACCCCTTTGCCACCAGGTAACAGCTACGCAATGACGCAGCGTAGCGCGATCGCCACAAGGCAGGCACAAGACTTGCTCAATCTCGTGCACCTTAATAAAACGAGAAATCAATATGAAAGTTTGGCAGAACGTGACGCGTGCAACCCTGCTTGCAACCCTGATTGGCACGGCAAGTATCACAGCGCAAGCACAAGTGGCCGGCACCCAGCCGCTGACTGTCACGGTCCAACAGTCGCAAGCATTGCTGCAAGGTTGGAGCGCTAAAAAGAGCATCCTCGGGAAAGCGGTCTACAACGACAAGAACGAGAAGATTGGCTCTATCCTCGACTTGGTGATTTCACCGGATACGACGGTATCGGCGGCCATCATCTCCACTGGCGGCTTCCTTGGCGTCGCGACGCATGATGTCGCCGTACCCATTGGCTCGCTCGACATACGCAACGGAAACTTCTATCTGGCGGGTGCAACGAAGCAAGCGCTGAAGGACACGCCAGAGTTTCAGTACAGCAAAGTGCAGGCGCCCCCGAAGCCGCGAAAGATTCAAGCCCAGTAACTGAAAGCGAGTAAAAGCGCGCGTCTCTCGCGAGCTTTGTACAAAAGCCGCGCTCATATCAGCGCGGCTTTTCTGTTTGGGGCAGGCAGAGATTCTTCGCGCTGAACGTTTCGGATCGATCCACCGATCCACAACTGGGCTTCACTGCTCCGATCACGAATCACGCCTGGATCACGGAATCAGCCAAAGCGCGGCCGCGTAAATCACCAGCGACACGACGAAAGTCACGGCCGTGTACCCCATCACGCGCTGGATCCGTATCCCGGCGATCGCAACAACCGGGACCGCCCAGAACGGCTGCAGCATGTTCGAGACGTTTTCTGCCATGGCAACACCCATTGCCGTGCGCGGAACCGATGCATGCAGACTGAGCGCAGCGGGCAAGACGAATGGCCCCTGCACGGCCCAGTGACCGCCCGCGCTCGGAATCAGCAACGTGATAATCAGCGAGCTCAAATAACTCAATACCGGCAACGTTGCCGGCGTGGCGATTGCCACGAAGCTCTTGGCGATCATCGACGCCAGGCCCGTGCCCGTCATGATCCCCATGATGCCGCCGTAGACCGGGTATTGCAGAAGCATCGAACCGGTCTGCCGGGCGGCGCGACGGATGGCGTCGGCATAGGCGATCGGCGTGCGTTGCAAGGCCAGGCCCGCGAGCAGGAAGATGAGAATCGTCGTGTTGATATCGAGTTCGAAGCCCTTGGTATGCCACGTCATCGCGAGGTAACCCACGCCTAGCGCTAACAGGAATACTGTGCCGAGCGGCGAATTTTCGGCACGAGCAGCAAATGACAACGACGCCCCCGATGTCCCCGACGACGCCACGCGCGCGTGTGGATCGGCCTCGCTTGCGGCGCCTGACGTGTTGTCACCGCTTTGCGTATCGATGAACGCAACGACCTGCTCCTGCTTCGGATGCATCCAGATAAAAATCGCCGTCATGACGACGACCACCAGCACCGTCGGGATGAAGACAAACGGCGCAAAAACCGTCTCGCTCAAGGGCACCACCTGCCCTGTGGCTTTCTCCACCAGATTTAACGCATTACCGTGAGACGCCTGGGACAACGCTATCGAACTCGATAAGCCGCTATTGCAAACCGACCAGGCAGAGTAGCTGCCCGCGACGAGCCACGCGAAATCCACCTTCACCCGCCGCGCGATTTCACGCGACAGCAAGGCGCCCACAACCAGGCCGAGCCCCCAGTTGAGCCACGCTGCAACCGCCACGATTGGAAATACAATCAGCGCGGCGCGAGTCGGCGTCTGTACCTTCGCGGCCAGGGCACGCAAGCCTCGCTGAACGATGGGCGCGTCGGCAATGGCATATCCGGTTGCGAGAATCAGGATCATCTGCAACGCGAAACCGAGGATGTTGAACGTGCCCGAGTACCACGACGCGAGCACGACCGGCACCGAGCCATGCGGCGCGAAAGCGACGGCGATCACGCTGACAAAGAACGTCAGACCAATTGAAAGGACAAACGGATCCGGCATGACCCGCTCGAACACATAGACCAGACCAGCTACAACGCCTCGCGGACGATCGGATTGATTCACAGGGGCTAAAGGCTTGTCTCTGGTGTTCATGGTCTCTGACTCCCTGGATGCCGCACTCCGCCGTACGTGTCAGCGTGGCCAGATACGGCGCGTGTTTTAATGACCGATGCGTTTTTCGATATCCCGGAACCGCCCCATCGACCGGTAGCGACGGAACCACGCATTCGTGCGCAATTCGCACAGGCGTGGAGAGCGGTCAGCCACTGCCAGTTCGAGCCAATGAAACATCTCGTCCGGTTTCGCGAGCCGCGCATAGAGTTCCGCAAACAGGAGCGGTGACGTGTAGCCCTTTTGACGTCTTGCCTGCAAGTCCTGCAAATACCATTGCAGGACCGCGTCGTAGCCGCCGGATTCCCAGACTGTCTGGATACGCTCGGCTCTGGCGAACTCGTTGCAACGCGTCAGTGCTTCGATGGACGCGTCAATGGCCTCCTTGTATAGACCCTGCACTTCGAACGCCGTTGCCAGCAACTGATACACCAGCGGCGAACGATTGCCATGACCGGCAGCAAGGTACTCCTTGACGACTTCTTCGTATCTGCCTGACTGCACGAGGCCGAATACGCGTGAGCCTTCGAATCCAAGCGGGTCGGTCTTCTCGGCACGCTCGAATTGAGCTCTCCCCTCCGCCTCCCGCCCAAGCACAAGCAGCAGCCTCGCGTAAAGCCGGCTGGTCTCGGCATGGCTCGGGTTCAGACGCAGCGCTTCCAGAAACTCGGCCTCCGCTTTGCGCCAATCCCAGTCATAAAAATAGTGTACGCCAGCCAGTGCCTGATGAGCCTCCGGAAGATCGGCGTCGAGCTCCAATGCACGTAGCGCTGCTTCGCGCGCTCGTGGGTAGCCTTGGCGAGCGGCATAGAAACCATGCGCCGCTGTTGCGCCATGAACGTTGGACAAGCCGACATAGCCCAGCGCATAAGTCGGATCCCGATCGATTGCCGCTTCGAAGTAGCCGCGCGCTCGAATGAAGTCCTCCGCGCTAAGCCCGTGATGGGCGGCGAAGCCGGCGTCGAAATGCACGCGACGGGTCCAGTAATACCGGCCGCGCAGATACGCATCGTGTGCGCAAGGATCGATTGGCAGGCGCCTTGCCAGCATGCGCCGCTGCTGCTCCCCCAGCGCGGGCGCGATCTGCTCGGCAAGCGCGGTGCCCACCTCCTTCTGCACGTCCAGCGCGTCTGTCGCCGTCGTTTCGCGCAAGCCGCTCCAGACTTGCGTCTGATCGAAGCAGCGCACCAGTTGCGCACGGACGCGCGCTCGCCCTCTATCGCGGGTCAACGCGCCTTCCAGCACGTAGTCGAGCCCCAGTTCATGGGCTATTTCCGCAATGCTCTTGCGAGTGTGCCGGTAACAGGCGGCGGTCGTTCTTGCGATGACCGCAATCTGCTCAGGATTGAGCATGCCGAGATTCGCCGAGGTCTCGTCGGCCAACGCGTCGCAAAAGTTGTCCAGGCTCGCATCATCGCTCTTGTTTTCGAAGGGCAGGACGAGCACGCGCACGGCGGCCGGCGGCGCGACCGGGGGCGGCGGCGGAGAAGAGATTCGTACCGCCTCGAGGCGATAGCCTTTGCCTTTCACTGTCAGCAGATAGCGCGGGTTCTCAGGGTCTTCGCCAAGCGCGATGCGAATTTTCCGGATCGCCGTATTGATGCCATTGTCGGTGTCGCGAAACGCGTTTCCACCCCACAGCGCCTTGACGATGTCTGCCCGCGTCACGAGTTGCCCGCTGCGCGACGCCATCAGGATCAGCAACTCCATCGGCATGCGCTCAAGGCGGATTCGCTGGCCGCCTCGGCGCAATTCATAGCGCTCGATGTCCAGCTCGATATCCGCGGCGCTGACCGAACATGGGCTGTTCACGTGTGCTCCTCGCACGTCGATCGTTTAATCGCTCGTCAGAACGCCACGTTTTGCGTCAGACGGCTTCATCGCGAACGACGCCACAAAAGCGAGGCCCGCGAACAACACCATGATGAGAGCCGGTGCTGCGTTCCAGTGTGTCCTCGCAACCAAAATGGTCGCGGCGAGCGGAGCGGTTCCCATTGTTGCGGCCAAGCCAAAATTCATGGCTGAGCCGAGGCCGCTATACCGCACGCCGATCGGAAACATTTCGGCAATCGCGCACGCGAAGGTGCCGCCTGCGAATGAAGCAACGACCCCTGCCAACAGAAACCATAGCATCAGGTCAGCCCGATCGCGGCTCATCGCCATGTAGAAGCACGGTGCGAATAGCGCAGTCAGCACGGCGCCCGCGCGGAACACGTAGCGTCGCGGCAGCAGATCACCGGCCTTGGCCGTGACGAGAACACAGCATGCAATAACGATCACATAGAGCGTCTGGGCTATCGCGATCTCGCGCGGCGCATAGTCGAGCTCCCGCAGATAGGCCGGCATATAGGCCACGAAGAGTCCATTGGACACGCCCGCCAGCGTGGTCGCCGCGACCCCCGTGACCAGCGCCCCGAGATGCCGGCGCAGCAGCTCGGCAAGCGGTTCCTGGTGTACGCCGCTGACCGAGCGCGCATACGCATCGGTCTCCGTCAGCGTGCGGCGCAAAACGAAACTGAGCAGTCCGATCAAACCGCCGACCAGAAAGCCCACCCGCCATCCGTACGCACCGACTTGCGCGGGTGTCAAAGCCAGCTGCATGCAAAGATTGATGCCTGCAGCGAACAACAATGCAATGTTGACCGCGAAAAACACGATACCGCACAGGAATCCCCGCTGCGTGCTGGTAGTTTCAACGGCATAGACCACAGCCCCCGGCAATTCTCCTCCCACGCAGACACCCTGTGTCAGCCGCAGTAACAGCAAGAGTGCGGGCGCCGCGACGCTCCAGGTCCGATATGAAGGAAGTACTCCGATGAGGAGCGTCGATACCGCAGACACCATTGCCGACGCGGCGAACACGAGACGGCGCCCGTACTTGTCGCCAAGACGGCCAAGAAAAATGCCGCCCAAGGGCCTTGAAAGGTGGCCAATCGCGAAGATCACAAACGACAGCGTCACAGCGGACGCGCGAACGCTCGGCGGGAAAAACTCGCGGCCAATGTCCTGCGCGAAGAAGCCGTAGATAATGAAGTCGAACGTCTCGAGCGCCCCTCCCGAACTGGCGATCAGGATCGTCCGGCGCTGCCGGGCGGTCATCGGCTCATGGCGGATCGAAAGTGCTTCGTCGAGCATGTCATCCCCAGCAATCACTTGGCGGGCGATGTCATCGTCACCACTACCATCTTAGTCGCTGACGAAGCATCGCAAAGGTTCGTCTCTACGGCTATGCGTATTCGGCCACTTCGTATGGAGCGGCATCGACTCTCGTTAAGTGTTTAACCCGAAGATCATGCGCACGCAGTGGCAGGTCTAGAAGCGGTGCGTTATGGCGAGAGCGGTTGCAAACTGGCTGCGACTCGACGACGGAGCGGCGTTGAAGCCGTCGCCTATTGTCGCGGTTGCGCCGATGACATCGCCAGCACCGCCCGTGCCCAGTGTCTGCCCGTGCGAGCGTTGGAAACCCTGCAACGCGTATAGCATGGTGCGCTTTGAGAGGTTGTATGACTCGGCCAGATTGAACTGCTGATACTGCGCGGGGCTGGTAATGCCATTGGCCCTGGTGGCGCGCGTGATGCTGTAGCCCGCCGCCAGATTGAGTGCCGCGGTTGCGCCAAAGTGCAGCGCGGCGCCGGCCGTATTAAAGGTCGCCTGATCCCGGAAGGCCGAACCAGCGCCCGGAATGTATTGAACGTTCGAACAAGATGCCGACATGCTCCACGCCGAAGTAAACGCCCAGAAACCCGCGATTGCGATCCGCTGCTGAGCGGCCGCGGTCTGATAGCCATTGGTAAGCGCAGACACGCCGGGCTCACCGCCCGAGTTCACGGTCGAGTCCGCTCCCCATGCGCCGCCGCCAGGCGTCGAGTTATTGAAACGCTCGATGCCCGCAGCAAGGCCTAGCGGTCCCTTCGCATACTGAATGGCAGCGCTCCAGCTCGAACCCCGGCTAACACTACCCGCCACTCCACCGAACGCGTAGGTGCCGCTGACGGTCACACCGTAAAACACGGGGGACGTGTACACGAGTGAGTTGTTGACGCGGTAAATGACGTCGAGATTGTCAATGTCCCCGGCGTGCGCGCCGAAATAGCCGGTCAACCAGGTGGTGGGGCCGTACGGCCCGACCAGCGAGTAATAAGAGGTGTACTGACGGCCTACCGTAAGCGAACCGTAACTCGCATCGGCCAGACCGACGAATGCCTGTCTGCTGAATTCACCGTTCGCAAACTGCTGGGTACCACTAAGGAGGTTAAAGCCCGACTCTAGCGTAAAGATGGCTTGAGCGCCGCCGCCCAGATCTTCCTGCCCTTTGATTCCGACGCGATTGCCATTCCAGATGTTCTGACCGAGCTTGACGACGGAACGGCCATCGGCGGTCGAGCCGAGCGACGTCTGGCTGCTCTGGTAGACGAGCCCCGCATCGACAATCCCATACAGCGTGACACTGCTCTGAGCGAGTGCGGACGCGGCAACGCAAGCGGTGCCGGCAATGACAAGCAGCCTGACATAAGGACCGTTGCTGTTCATTCAGTACCTGTTCTCGCGAGGGCCTGCGTGACACCAGGAAGCTCGCTTTGCATGATAGGCAACTTCTGTAGCTGATGCGAAGTTCGAGACATGCGAATGTCGCCTGACCCCGAACGAATGTCCGATCCTGTGCACGGTTGCAGTGAGAGCGTTCAGTACGAGGGTCTTCGTACGCGGATCTTCGTGGGTTAACAGTTTCTTAAGGTTGCCTCAATGGCACCGGCGTGAACTCCTTGCCAGAATGCAAACGGGGTCAGGTCGAACGGCAAGCATGGTCCTCGCCGTATCCGTGCGCCCACTCCAGCGAGCCCTGGCGAACCGCCGCGTTTGCTTGGGCGCTCAACCCATGGCTTCGGCGACAAGGAGATGAACATGAAAAAGCGTACAAGCGTTTTATCGATAGTGGCCGTTGCCCTCTTTTCCCTGGGCGGTGTGGCGCACGCTGCAGGCCTGTGCTCTAACGCAACGCTGAGGGGCTCATATGGGTTCAGCGCTCACGGCGAGGTGCTCGGCCTGCTCGATGCAAGCAATACACTCCATCCGTTTGCCACACCAGCGATCCTGGACGACGTCTCGATCTTCACGTTCGACGGCTCCGGGAAATTTGCGCGCACCGACTTCGGCAATATCGGCGGAGTTCCCAAAGGCGGCCAGACCGCTTTCAATCCGAACCAGAACGGCACCTACACGGTGAACTCGGATTGCACCGGCTCCATGCAGCTCGTCTACAGCACCGGTGTGGTGCTTGGTCTGGAAATGGTCGTCGCCGACGACGGGACGCTTGTCAAGGCCATCATCAGCACGGAGCTCGTCCCTACGGCCACGCCGACGGTGGACGGGACGACGTGCCCACCAAATTGCACGGAGGGCGTGCAAGTGAGCCTCGAGGGAAAAAAGGTCCTGGTCTACGGCTTCCGCTAAGCGCACGGCCAGCACGATACCTGTCCCGGCAACCAACCCGGAGGTTCGTCATGAACGCCGCCCCTCCTTGCGGCTTCGTTGACCTGCACGGCCACCTCGCACTCGTCACCGGCGCCGGCAGCCCGAGCGGAATTGGTTTCGCGACAGCCACGCTGCTGGCCGAACGCGGCGCGACCGTGTTCGTTCACGACATCGACCAACGCGCGCTGCTGCGCGCCGATGCGTTGCGACAACGCAACCACATCGCATTCGGCCATGCATGCGACCTGACCTCGCGGGAAGAGGTCGAGGCTTTCATTGAACGGATCATTGCCGAGTTCGGCCGGATCGACATCCTCGTCAACAATGCCGGGATGACGCAACCTGGCGAGCCGGAAAGATTCGAAGTGTTTGCTCAATGCCGTTATGAACACTGGGACGCCACTATCGCGCGAAACCTGACTACCTGCGTCAACGTAACGCGCGCAACGCTGCCACGCATGATCGAACGGGGCTATGGCCGCATTGTCAACGTGTCGTCGGTCACCGGCACGCTCGTCAGCGTACCGGGCGAGTCGGCCTATGGAGCCGCCAAAGCCGCGATGATCGGCATGAGTCGCGCTATTGCGCTCGAGGCCGCGGCGCATAACGTGACGATCAACAACGTCGCACCCGGCTGGATCGCATCAGGGTCGCAACGCGGGGATGAACTTCAGGCGTCGCAGCACACTCCGCTGCGGCGCGCAGGCAGGCCGGACGAAGTCGCGGCGATGATCGTGTTTCTCGCCTCCCCCGATGCGAGCTATATCACTGGCCAGATGTTCGTCATCGATGGAGGCAATTGCTTGCAGGAACGCAAGTTCGTAGTGGCGGAAGAAGCCTTCGCGCCGGGCACACTCGCGTCGGTCGCCTGACGCGAGTGTGGACTTCCAGTGGGGACCGATAGCCAGGGGGCTGACATGTTCGACGCGAGTCTCTTCGAAGGTAAGGTCATGCTCATCACAGGCGCGGCAGGCGGCGTTGGGCGAGCCGTCGCTGATCGGCTGCGGCGCTGTGGCGCAACGTTGAGCCTCACGTCGCAGAACGTCGAAAGGCTCCGGCGGCTCGCGACCGAACTCGGTGCGCATGCGATTGCGGCGGATGTCTCGCGGGTCGAAGATTGCCAGCAGGTTATTGACACTACGCTTGCGCGCTTCGGCCGCCTCGACGCGTTGGTGAACTGCGCGGGCGTCTGGATCGAGGGCGATAGTGACGCGGCGAGCGAAGCCGACTGGGACCGCTGCATCGACATCAACCTTAAAGGGACCTTCTTCCTCTGCGCCTATGCGATACCATCGCTCAAGGCAAGTCGCGGCGCGATCATCAATGTCGGCTCTGATGCGGGCGTGGTCGGCAACGCGGGCTGTGCGATCTACTGCGCAAGCAAAGGCGGCGTGACGCTAATGAGCAAGGCGCTCGCGCTTGAACTCGCGCCGTTCGGCGTGCGTGTCAATACGCTATGTCCTTCCGATATCAACACGCGGATGCTGCGCCGACAGGCGATGGAATACGGAGCAGGCAATCCTGAAGGCTATCTCAACGACCTGCTCGCGCACTATCCGCAGCGGGAGGATGCCCGTTTCATCGAAGCCGACGAAGTCGCCTGCTTCATCGCCTTCCTGCTGACCAAGGCCGCTGCGCCAATTACCGGCGCGGCGCTGGGAATGGATTTTGGCTTGACGGCTGGATATTGAAGCGCACGTATTTTCTGATCAGGATATGAAGCGCGGGCATGACGGCTAGTCATCGAACAGAGTCGCAACGACAAACGGCGTTGCGGTGTTAGCTTTGCCAAAGTGATGCATTGAACTCATGCACTATAAATAGCTATCCTTATTGATAGCGCCAGCAGAAACGAACGCGTTACAAACGAATATCAATTCTACAGCTTGGAAATGCGGGCAATGCCTTGCATGGTGATCTTGGTTTCCCCGCGCTCGTTTTTATGACAGAACCGTGACAACAGCTCGCTAACCTCGTTCAAGAGTAGTCTCTAATAGCGCGCAAGTGGCCAGATGGTGCCGGTTTCGCCGACTACCCAGCACTCGCCGCAACACCGTGATCGTGCCGGCCACCGTATTCGGTCTTCCGATGCAAACCCCGCGTCAATCGGTTCCTGCCGACCCATTTTAACGTTTGCGTATTTGCAGCAAATGACCGTTATGCCACGCTTTGCACAGGTCCGCTACGCCCGGCGCCGATCAATCGCTTTGTTTCGCAAGTCTCACTAAAGAGTTTCCAGAAAGGGCCGATATTGCGTCCAGAACACGCAAATATCGGTGATGTGCCTGAATACCCAACAAACAAAATACGGGACCGGGCGTCAACTCTTCGGGGGCTACATGAATCAGGAATCCTTGTCCAGATTGCGGGCAGTCGCACCAGGCGAAGTCATCTACTCGGAAGGGTATAT
Organism: Caballeronia sp. SBC1; assembly: GCF_011493005.1. Lineage (NCBI taxonomy): Bacteria > Pseudomonadati > Pseudomonadota > Betaproteobacteria > Burkholderiales > Burkholderiaceae > Caballeronia > Caballeronia sp. SBC1. The sequence continues at coordinate 1,791,658 of NZ_CP049157.1, read as the reverse complement.
CGGAACCTCGGCGATCTATGTAATTGCTGAAGGAAAAGTCGAGATCTCCGCGAAATGCGACGACAGGCGGGTTGTCCTCGCGACCCTGGGCAAGGGAGAGTGCTTCGGAGAGTCAGCGTTGTTGCCCTCCGAGCCACGCGGGTCGACGGCAAAGGCGCTTAGCTTCTGCCGTCTGAGCGTGATCGAAGCAAAGGTCGTGGAAGAAGAATTGGAGCGCGTCTCACCGCTCCTTCGCCACTTGGTGCGCACTCTGATTCGCCGAAACAAAAGAAAAGACGAACTCCTCGCGACATACACAAATGCGGACTTCCTGCCCGGCATAGTTTCCTACGCGCACGTGCTCAGCTTGATGGCGGGAGGTGAAAATAGAGAAGGACGCGGCCGCCGGCCTCAATCCGATGAAGTGTCAATCGCGCTTGCTGAAGTCTGCAAGCGGTGCCAGGCAGTAGCAGGCCATCCTCGCGTGCATGTCATGGCCATGCTCAAACGCATGGAGAAACTCAACCTCGTCACGCTCGAGTCCGGTCGCGCGGACTTTCTCGGCAACCTTGCGGCTTCCGCCACGGATGACCCCTCCAGCCGCCAGGTTGTCACCTTCGATCCTGTGCGGATTATTGAACGTGCTCAACGAGTGGGTGACCACGACCTCGATATTTCGATCGCCAGCGAATTGGAGTTGATAGAACTGTCCGATCTCGAGGCGCTTATCGGCGTCGAGAGACAGTTGATACTCGATAAGTTGTCACGCGCCGAAATTGCCGACGATATCTTCGCGTTCCGGCGAACCAAAGTACTGACATACATCGAAAAGAACGGCGTAGCTTACTTCTCCAAGAAAAAGGCGCGACCGGCCAGTGAGCTCGAATCGCTTACGGACCTTGATCTCATTGACGACCGGACGCTATTCGATGCCGTCAGCGCGTTCGATACCTACGATCTTGCAAAACTGCTCGCCTCGGCGACAGATCGTAAGGTCTCCGAGCGGCTGCTTTCAGTCATGACAAAGGCACGGCAGAGCGAGACGTCGTGGATCATGCGGCGTGACCTGGTGATCAATCCGCTCGAGATACAGGACATTGAAGAACGCTTCATTCAACTGGTCAAGTCGATAAAAGCCGGGCCCGCAGCCGACGCCCCCGAACAGCTTTCAGTCGGAGCCTGACCGTCCGGAGCTCGTCTGAAACAGCCGTCGCCGCAATCATCAAAAGATAAACGAGAGATCGAATGGATATCCTAACGCTGTGCGGAGCGCTGCTTGGCATCGTCGCCATCGTGGCCGGGTTCACTTTGGAAGGCGGCCGTTTCCTGACGCTCTTTCAGGTCGAGGCCATTGTCATTGTGCTGGGCGGCACGATCGGCGCCGTGATGGTTCAGAACACGTGGGCGAAATTCTCGGCAGGAGTAAGGCAACTCGGCATGGTTTTCACCCACGCCAAGCCGATAGATCGGGAAAACCTGACTATCCTGCTCGAATGGGGTCATAAAGCCAAAGTGGAAGGGATGCTCGCATTTGAAACCATCGATCCCGAAGGCATCAGCCCATTTGCAAAGAGGGGGCTGGAGTTGATCGCCAACGGCGTGCCGACCGCCGTAATCGAGGACGCGTTGCAAAGAGAGCTCGACGCGTATGAGCGCAACCAGATGGCTGCGGCGCGGATATGGCTGCAGGCCGGAGGTTATGCCCCTACCTTCGGCATCCTGGGCGCGGTGCTGGGTCTGATTCAGGTGACAGGGCACCTCCTGGAACCTGCTCAGCTTGGTCAGGGTGTCGCGGTCGCTTTTATCACGACGCTGTACGGTCTGGCTCTCGCGAACATCCTGTTGCTGCCCATCTACGGCAAAATCAAGGCAAGGATAGATAGCGAATTACGCTTCAAGAAATTGTACTTTGACGGCTTGCTTGCCATCTCACGCAAAGAGTCTCCGCAGTTGATCGAAGCCCGTCTCTTGGCGGATATTACTTAGAGGTGCGTGCGAGAGCCGTATGCGCCAAGCGAAGTCGATTGTCACGCTCTCGTTGCAGGCCCGGCTTCACTCGCTAAGGATATCTAATGTATTGGAGATGGCAATTTACCGTCCCTTGCGGTACGGCCGCGAGTGCCCGACCCGGATACATGCGACCCAAGGCACTTTACAGCGCCAATTTCTATGTGAAGACTATGTCCTCGGTATCTACCAAACCCAAATCCAATCCGAAGTTCGACGACGAGGCCGAGATACTCTCCGAGCGGTGGTTGATTTCGTATTCGGATCTCGTGACTACCTTGATGGTGCTATTCATCGCGTTATACGCGATGCAGCTTGCCCAGCATCGGGAAATTGAAACGAAAAATCTCACGCTTGCGCCGTTAGAGAAGCGCAGCGCAATCGATGCAACTGTTCAAGCTCCCCGGACCGCGGCGCTTGAACAGGTCCAGGCGTCCAAGAGAGAACTGATCGCTGCATTGAAGGCTATGCGCGACAAGCAGGAAATTCGCGTGCTCGAAAGCGCGCGCGGCGTCGAGATCGAAATCAACGCGAAGATACTTTTCCGTTCGGGGGAGGCCCATCTGATGCAGGATTCAAACGCAGTGCTGGATCAGGTGGCGACGGCGCTCAAGGGACACTCGGCGCAACAGATTCTGGTGGAAGGACACACTGATTCCGTTCCTATATCGACGGCAAAATACGAGTCCAATTGGGAGCTTTCGTCCGCGAGGGCCGGCTCGCTCGTACGATTCCTGGTCGATCGGGGCATTGAGCCACACAGGCTCGCGGCTATTGGCCGCGCGGACAATATTCCCGCTGTGATGGGAGACGACTCATTCGCCCGTGCAGCGAATCGTCGAGTCGTGATCGTCGTGCAATACGATGCTCCGACTGCCGCTCAGTAGACCCGGTCTCGCGCCGGCGAAACGCTTTCTCCAGCACCGGCAACAGCTTGACGGCCTAGAGGACCACCGTGGGATGAACGACTGAAACGCCGCGCCCGGCGGTCGTGATGAGCGCGCGCAAGTCAGGATCATGCCGAGCGGACAATGCAAGCGTTCGAGCGGTCGGCCAGCGTCGGATTTAAAGGCTTCATCAAGCTTTTAGTCGTTCATGTCGTTCCGCACATCGCGGCGGATCACCCTGTTCCAACAGAACCCTCGTATGAGGAATTGACCGAGATCGCGGTCTTTCATATCACATGGCCCGGCGCGTACGATCATGTTGGTATGATTTCCCAATTGATCGGCGCGGTCTGCAAGGTAATGAACCGATAGCGAAGGGTTAATTCTGGACACTCGCCGGCAACGCACGTCCTGGTCACCCGAACGAAATGAAACCCCTGGAAATTTTACGACAAGCAGTTTTGCTTTGAGCTGACTTAAGATGGCAATCGACATTACCGGCCGAACGTTTGGCAGGCTTACCGCTGTAGCTCGCGAGGACGGTTCTCGCTGGCTCTTCAGGTGCGCGTGCGGCGTCGAAAAGGTTCTCGAAGCCCAAAGCGTCAAATACCGCAAGACTCTATCGTGCGGCTGCTTGCGTCAGATTGACATCGCCCCCGGCCATCGCTTTGGGCAACTCACTGCGTCTCACTACGTGAATCACGGCAAGAACGGCGCACGCTGGTTTTTCCAGTGTGACTGCGGGTCCGGGAAGATCTTTCCGTCCAGTTACGTACGAAGCGGCCTCCGGACGTCGTGTGGATGCCGCGGGCGGGCTACCAAGGTCGTCCGCGTGGAACAACCAAGCGCGGATGTTTGGCCGTTCCCCAAGTGGCCCAGGGAGCGCGGCGGGTAGGCGAGCGTCAAGAGACAATCGTCGCGACGAAAGCCGGCAAAGAATGGACACGAGCCTGTCGACTTCATCGCGCGCCGTTGCTGGCGCACCGTCTGGAGCGATTGGACGATGTGGTCGATGTGGTCGATGCCAAATGCAGCCACAGTCGGGGCCTTCGGCATCAAGCCATTAGAGTTTGATCAAAACTGAATCCACGGCAAACCCTGAAAGCGCCAGCAATCCTCCACGCCTCGCCGCTGTTGCGAATCCAGTCGCCTTTCGAAACTCTCTTAAGCAGGCTTTGCGACATCGATAATCATCTGACCAAATCGATGTCGCCAAACTCGTACAAATTTCGTGTAATTATTGAAAGAAAACAAACGTCGAGCTTTTGCGTTAATCCGGCGACGGGACAATCACTGCAGGGGGCGCTATCACGCGCGGCTCGGCAATTTGCGCGCGGCCGAGCAACAGACGAGTCGCCAACGCATCGAGCGATGTGCACAGAATCAAATAGATGAGGCCCACGAACAGGAAGATCTGCACCGGATAGATCATGAGCCGGCTATTTACCTGGTTGGCGAGAAACGCGAGTTCCGGCACGCCGACAATGTAAGCCAGCGACGTATCCTTGACGAGCGACACCCACTGGTTAATGAACGACGGCGCCATGATGCGGATGGCCTGCGGCAGCAGCACATCACGCATCGCCTGCCAGCGTGTCAGCCCCAGCGACAGCGCCGCTTGGCGCTGCCCGCTCCCCACTGCCTCGATACCCGCATAAACCGAATGCGACAGGTAGGCGCCACCGACCAGCGATAGCGCGGCTACGACCGTCGCCAGACCGGGAACGTTGATATGAAGCAAAACCGGCAACAGGAAGAAGGTCCAGAAAATCAGCATCAGCACAGGTATGGCGCGAAAGAATCCGATTCCTGCAAGCAGGATCATGTGGCTCACGCCTCGTGTCATGGCAAGTGCAATGCCTCCTGCCAGCCCGAGGATCGCGGACGACAGGGCGGAGATCGAGGCCATCACCAGCGTCAGCGCCGCGCCGCCCAACGGACCATCGGGAAACGTGCCAACGAGCAAGTACGGCAGATTGGACAGGATGGCGGAAAGAGCGTCGTTCATCGGCGCACCGTTGCTCTCGAGCCGCTGCGCTGGACTACCACGAGCACCACTTCCAGCATCGCGATGGTCAGTATGTAGAGCACCGTTGCCAGACCAAATGCCTGAAATGTCTTGAAGGTCTCGGTATCCACCTGGCGCGACGAATACGAGAGTTCCGCCAGTCCGATCGCCATGGTCAGCGACGAGTTCTTTACGATATTCATGTATTGCCCGAACAAGGGCGGCGTCGAGATCCGCACCGCCTGCGGCAAGATCACATGAATGAATGCGGCGAGAGGCGTGAGTCCAAGGGCGGCTGCCGCGTTGTGCTGCCCCACGGGAACGCCCGATAACCCCGAGCGGAATTCCTCGCCAATGAACGTGATCGAATAGCAGGTCAATCCAATCCAGCCGGCCACGAATTCAAACGATGGCCAATGCAACTTGAACACGCCGAGATCCACCGCATGCGGCGTGTTCAACCAGGTCATGGCCGCTTCGGGCAGGAGTGTCGCCACGCCGAAATACCAGAACAGCAATTGCACGATCAGCGGCGAGTTGCGAAACACCAATACATAGAGCGCAGCGACACGACGCATGGGCGCCGCGCGCGAAGTGCGCGCAAGGGCAAGCAGGCAACCGCCTAACGTCCCTGTGACTATCACGGACGCTGACAATCCCAGCGTCATGCCGAAGCCCTGAAGCAGCCAGATCAGGTACTTCGGCGCAAGCCATCCGTTCATTGGAATCATTCAGTTGAACACGAATGGAAGATTGAAATGGCAAGCCCGGTTTGACCGTTGAGAGGTCGAACCGGGCTTGCCTGAAACATGCAGCGATCAGCTCTTCTGCGGATCGCCGATCTTGAACAAACGCGGCAACGGCGCGCGGCTTTTCGGCCCGAACCACTGGTCATAGATGCGGCTCGCTGTACCGTTTGCTTCGAGACCCGTCAGCGTGTCGTTGACGAAACTCAACAGGCGCGGCTCGCCCTTCGGAACACCCACGCCTTCGTAGTCGTTCGATATGGTGAAAGCCGGGATTTCGTACTTGTCACGGTCTGGCACGTTAGCGAGCAAGCCGACGAGTTTCGGACCATCCTGCGTGATCGCCTGGACGTTGCCGGTTCGAAGCGCGGCGAATGCAAACGGTGTGTCGTCATAAGCCACGATTGTCGCTCGCGGAAACTGAGCGCGAACCTGCTGCTCGTTGGTCGTGCCTTTGTCCGCACCGATACGTAAATCGTTCAGTTGCTCCGGCGACTTCAGGGTGCCCTTCTTCGCGATGAACTGCGTACCCGACGCGAAGTACGGCGTGCTGAAATCGACTTCCTTCTTGCGTTCGTCGGTGATAGTGAAGTTCGCGAAAACGAGATCCACTTTCTTCGATGTCAAAAATGCAATGCGGTTAGTACTACAGCCGTAGATATAAGGAAACTGGCGGTACGCAGCCTCGGCGCCGGTAATGGCACTGCAGGGCGCGGTATTGATGCCTGCGACGCCATATCGACCATGACAACACGTACTCGATGGAGTGAGCGCCGCGCCATAGGAGGCGGCAAAGCAGTCGGCGGATCTCCTGCACACTGAGCGGTACCAAACCTTCAGGTGTTTTTTTTGTCGCGCACCCGCAGGGTGACAAGCACGGCATGGGCCAACAAGGCCAGTGTGATGTGGCGATACCAGCCCTGCCATCGGCGTACCTCATATTGATCGAGCCCGCATTCGCCTTTGGTTGCTTCGAAGCCGATTTCGATTTCCCACCTGCGGCCCGCTACGTTGACCAGGATTTGCCGCGTGGCTTTGCTGCGCGGGGCGTATACGACGTAATACGCATGCTCGCGTTGCTCGTCCAGGCTGCGCCGCACCAGCAGGTAATGCCCGAAGCGGCGCTCTTCTGTGTTGATCTGCAGACGCCACAGCGGGGTGAGCGCCCAGTCATACAGGCGCTCGCCTTTGGCGCCGGCACCTGCTGACAGGCGTCGCCACGCCCGTGCCGGCAGGGCTTCGGCGATCTGGTCGGCCCGTACGTAGTCGGGACCCTGCCACCATAGAGGTTCGTTCTTCGCGACGGCCAGCACGAAGGACTGGCCGCGCGACTCCAGCCAGAGCCTCAGTTGACGGTCGCCGCCATAGACTTCATCACCCGTGACCCAGCCGCACGGCACACCTGCATCCAGCGTACGTTCAAGCATACTGCGCGCGAGTTGCGGCTTCGTTGCAAACTCCACCGACTCGGGAATGCCCGCTGCCTCGCAGCGCACACGGTCATCGGTCCACGCCTTGGGCACATACAGTTCGCGGTCGATAAACGCGCTGCCGCCACAACCGGCATAGCAGAGGAACACGCCGATCTGGCTATTCTCGATGCGGCCTGCAGTGCCACTGTACTGGCGTTGCACCCCGGCCGAGTGGAGCCCCTTCTTGACGAAACCGGTCTCATCCACGATCAGCACCGCGTCACGTTCGCCCAGTTGTTCAACAACATACTCCCGCAGTACATCGCGCGCGGCATCCGCATCCCACTGTGCCCGCTCCAACAGGTGCTGCACGCCGTCGGGTGTCGATTCACCGATCCACTCGGCGAGTTGCCAGCCGTTCTTGCGCTCGACCGTGCCCAGCAGGCCCTTCAGGTACGCGAGTGACCGCTGTCGGGGCTCGGGGCGCCTGAACAGTTCTCCTAGTCGATGGTGCAGCGCCTCCAACTCGTGCTCCCACGTTCTTGCAGTCGAGTGCATAGCTTTATCTGGTAGTTATCCTAAATACTATTAGTATAGTAAAAAATCTACGGCTGTAGTATTAGCCGGGTTGGTCGGTTGGATATCAAGCTTCACGCCGAGTTTGTCAGCGACCGCTTTTGCGTAGTCCACATCAAGCCCGACTATTTTGTTTGTTTTAGGATCGACAAAGCCAAAGGGCGGATTGCTGTCAAAAGTCGCCACGCGAAGCACGCCGGCCTTCTTGATATCGTCGAGGCGATCGGCATGCGCCAGGCTCGACATGAGCAGCAGCGACCCCATAAAAGCTGCGGTGAAGAGTTTGATTTTCATTATGTGTTGGTCTGCGCAGTTGTAGATAGAGCGAGCACACAAGCGGTGCATCACAGCCGGAAATGTAGCAGCGCACCGGGCCGTGACGAACCATCAATTCGTGTTGTGCTAAGCGTCAGACGGAATAATCAACACAGGGACGGCTATGGCGTCGTTCTTGACTGCATGTCAACTGTCAGTGCCACAGGGGGTGACGGAGTCGTCACGCGGTTGCGACGCACTCACGTCTGCTTGGGCGCTGAAGAAGTCATTGCAGACGTGACTACGAGAACCTTCTATTCGCAGCGTCGTCATCGGGACCGGCCCGATGTACGCCGCTGCTCCGGGAGTCAGGTGATCTTGGTCAACCCATCCATTAACTGCAGCGTCGGATAGCCTTGCACCAGTTTTTCGAAACCACGTACAACATCCGCTTCCATTTCCCGGATGCCCTTCTCCCCGTGCACAGTAAATTTACCCGTAGCGTTAAATTGCCGATTGAAGTAGTCGCTCACCTCGTCAATTTTTTCCGGGCTGTCCGAGTCGGTATAGAGAACAGATCGAGGCGACGCCACGTCGTAGAACAGGTTGTGTTTCCATTTGGGTACGAACGAGGCAGGCTTCGACTCAGTGATTAAAAACGAGCCAATAAGTTGTAGCCGCCCCTTCTTCCCCTTCGGCGTCGCAAATGTCCACACCTTGCGCGGAAGGCGTTCCTTCAGTTGTTCAAGCACGACTCCATCAGACCCGAGCGTTCCGATGCGGCCCTCCTTCACATCGAGCGCGAAGTCCTTCCAATGATAAAAAATATCCACGTCTCTCCCAGTTCTTAATCAATTTGCCACAGGGTCTCTCGCGGAGAAATCCGAAGGAGAATGATCCAGCCCATTCTAATGCCCGCAGCGGTACGCCGTTCGAATGGTTTCCCCGGTGTGGGACGGACCCATCTTTTACGGCGCGGGCCGAGTGAGCCGAATCGCCCAAGCAGCGAGTTTGCGCCTTATGCATCGGGCGGGCTTCGAAGAAGAAGCAATCAGGCAGCACGGCGGAGGCAATGTAGCCGATGTCTTCGGCCGACACCCGCCAAGCGAAGAAACTGTCGCGCCAGTGCTGGATCACCTCGACGATCCGATCACTATTGCCTACTTAAATAGGCGAAAAACTGCATAACGCCTAATATTTTGGGCAGTTTGACATACAAAATCATAACACCCCCTTGAATGTGACCTCATACCAGGGTTGAGACGCGTCCGTTGACGAGATCGAGAGGTCGCTTTGATATTCATCTGTTCAGCCTGAGCCGCATGGCGAGGCGGGGCCGCGTGGTGTCGCGGCGGCCGTCAGCGTGAAGCCGCCGTACCCGGTAGGTGGCTTCCAGCGAGGCGAGAAAGATGGGTTGGAACTTATTGGCAGCAGGTCGCCGTCGGAATTCTGGTCTTCTTCATGCTCGCAGTCAGAATCTTGAGTTCATCACCTCGGTGAGTGTCCAAGGGCGCGTGTCATGCCGCAGCGGCTCCGAGCGCCTCAAGAAACGGCCAGGGGAAAATCCCCTGCGCGTGACCGTCGCTGAAAATGAGCTGCACGCCGTACGCCATCGAATGAATGTCCACGACTGTGACGTCTCCGGGTACCTGCACGAAACTCGCGGCGAGGCGGATACGGCGGCACGCCGCGCATGGGCATGCGCGGCGCAAGGCAGCGTGACTGACACACTGCATTTGCGCGCCCCGCCAGTGCAGCGTGAGCGTATGGCCGCGCGAATCGACGTCGATGCGCTCGGGCATGTTCATACCAGAAGTCCTTCGATCTGCAGCAAGGCGATGCGAATAGCCTTGCGTACTTCCGGATCGGGATCGCCAAGCGCTGCTCGCAGCGCTGGCAGCAAACCGCGGTCGCCAAGCTCGCCTAGAGCAAGCGCCGCTTCCCTGCGCAAATTGCTGATGGAATGCGACAGCAATCGGCTAAGCGCCGCACCCGCGGCCGGGTCACGCAACCGGCCAAGCGCTCGCGCGGACTTCAGCCTGACCTGCCAGTATGGATCGTCGAGCGACATGATCAACGCGTCGCGGGCCTGAGCAGCGCGCAGCTTGCCGAGCGTCGCGGCGGCTTCCTCACGCACTTGCCAGGCGTCGTCACGCAAGCCACTGAGCAGCGCATAGACGATAGCTTCCGCCGGCTCCGAGCCCAGTCCCAAAGAACCCACTGCAGCCCGCCGAACGTCGGGATCGGAATCTCCTGCGGCCACTTGCGCGAGTTGCGCAAGCGCGCGCTCGTCCTTCAGCCAGCCCGCGACGCCGACGGCCTCAAGACGCACCCACGCAAGCGGATGTGAAAGTGCTCGCATAGCGGGCTCCAGGGCATCGGACAGGCGCAATTCCCGCAGCGCACGCAGTATCGCCGCCTGCACGAAAGGTTCTGGATGGGCGACCCATTTCAGCAGCACGTGGCCGGACGTCACTTCCTTGAGTTCCGAGAGGCTTTGAGCCGCAGCAAGACGCACCGCTTCATCGGGGTCGAGAAGTGTACGGCACAGCGCGTCAACAACCTCCGCCCCTTCCCAGGCCGCCAGCACGCGTGCGGCCTCCCGGCGCACCTCAGCCGAATCGTCATGGAGAAGCGCATGAACAATCGGCGGCAGCAGGTTCTCGTCCTCCAGATCCGCGAGTTCAAGGAGCGCGATGCGGCGAACCACGGGGTCGGCATAGGACAGGCGCGGCAGCACGACCGCTGCTTCGGGATCGAGCGCATCCGGGTCGAAAGTCAGCGGAGAGAAAGCAGTCATGAGTGGGTGGATGTCTAATGAGCGAATAACGCAATGAATAGTCAGGATGACGTATAACGTGCTATCACGCCGTCCCACGCAGCAGCGCAAGGCAGCGCCGCTTGATGTTGACGAACTCTGCCTCAACCGTGCTTTCGTCATCGCGTGGACGGGCGAGCGGCACCACGATATCGGGGACAATTCGCGCAGAGCGTCGCGACAGCACGAGAATGCGATCGGCCAGAAACAGCGCCCCGTCTATATCGTGAGTCACGAACATCACAGTCGTGCGCATGCGCGTCCACACATCGAGCAGAAGACTCTGCATCATCCGGCGCGTCTGCGCGTCAAGGGAGGATGCGCGGCCGGTTGATCAGCGCGCGTGCAATTTCCACCCGCTGCTGCACGCCGCCCGACAGTTGCACCGGATAACGCGCTTCGAATCCCTGCAAGCCGACAAGTTCGAGCAGCGCACGCGCCTCGCGATGCCGTTCCTCCATGCCGAGCCCGTTCATCTTCAGTCCGAACGCAACGTTGTCAATCACCCGCTTCCACGGGAACAGCGTGTGCTGCTGGAACACAAGACCCCCGGTTTCGATGCGGGCCTCCGACCCGTTCGCCATCGACCGCGATCTCCCCGCGGGTGGACGCCACATGTCCCGCGATAGAACCGAGCAAGGTCGATTTTCCGCAACCGGACGGTCCGAGCACGCAGACGAATTCGCCCGGTTTTATGGTGAAATCTGCGCCGCGCTCAATGACGCCATGACGAAGGCCAATGCCGCGGAAGCTCGAATCAGTTTCCGAATGCTCATCATTACTCAACCCCGAGTAGATAGTGGGTACGCCGCGAACCTGGACGCCACGTGATCAAGTCAGCGCAGCAAAGACGGAATATCGACCTTGACCGCACCGGTCGGACAATCCTGTTCGCACGGCATGCAGTACCAGCATTCGTCGAACTTCATGAAGGCTTTGCCTTTGGAGAGGTCAATCGCCAGCAGGTCGAGAGGACAGACATCCACGCAAACAGTGCAGCCCTTGTCAGCGATGCATTTGTCTTCATCGACGGTGACGGGCGCCGTGCTGCGCTGGAAAATTTCATGAGGCGTATAGGACATGGAGGCTCCGGTCAGGCAGATTCCGGCACGGCTGCAGGCGCGGACACACGCGCGCCAATGCGCAACTTTTGATAGGCACCGCTTTCGTCGTTATCGAGCGCAAGCACGTACGGCTCGACCGCGTGTTTCGCGCTCGTCATCTTGCCGAACTGATCCTTGAAAAGGTGCGTATGGCAGAACCACTCGCTGTCATTACGCTGCGGATAATCCACCCGGTGGTGATAAAGACCCCAACGGCTCTCGGTCCTGAATAGCGACGCACGTGCGGCCATTTCCGCGCAGTCCCTGATCGCCCGCACCTCGGCGGCGCGCATCAGTTCGTGCGGGTGGTGGGCTTTCATCTCGTCGATATCAGCGCTGATCTCCTCGAACCTCTGCAGCCCGATCTCCATCTTTCGTGTGACCTTGGGCGGTTGCAGATAGTCGTTCACCATGCGCCGCAACTTGTATTCGACCTGCGCCGGCGCAAGCCCGAATTCGCGTTCAAGCGGCGCATAGATACGTTGACGCTCAGCCGCGATCTGTTCGTCGTCGAGCGGCGAAAACTCGCGGCCCGCGACTTCGCCGGCCGCGTTCCATCCGGCGAACCAGCCGTAAGTGAACGCGCCGAGCATGTAGTTGTGCGGCACCGCAGCCATGTCGCCGGCTGCATATAAACCCGCCACCGTGGTCTCTGCACGCTCGTTGACATACACCCCCGACGCGCTATGGCCGCTGCAAAAACCGATCTCCGAGATGTGCATCTCCACCATTTGCTGTCGGTAATCGGTGCCTCGTCCTGCATGGAAACGCCCGCGGCTCGGCCGCTCATTGGTATGAAGGATGTCTTCAATCGTCTTGATCGTTTCCGCCGCCAGATGATCGAGCTTCAGGAACACCGGCCCATTGCCGCTTTGCAGTTCCTGGTAGAACTCCCACATCATCTGACCGCTCCAGTAGTCGCATTCAATAAAGCGCTCGCCCTTGCCGTTCGCCGTGAAGCCGCCAAGCGGTCCGGTCACGTAAGCGCAAGCCGGACCGTTGTAGTCCTTAATGAGCGGGTTGATCTGGAAACACTCGAGGTTGGAAAGTGCGGCACCGGCGTGATAGGCCATGGCATAACCGTCACCTGCATTGGTCGGGTTTTCGTACGTGCCCATCAGGTATCCCGATGCCGGCAACCCCAACCGGCCCGCTGCGCCACAACTCAGGATCACGGCCTTGGCGCGCACGATATAAAAGTCGGCGGTACGGCAGTCGAAACCCATTACGCCGCAGACACGTGCGGTTGCGTCGGTCAGAAGGCGCGTGGCGACAATCCGGTTGGTGATGGCGACACGAGAGCGCTTGAGCTGGCGATAAAGTACCTTCTTGATGCTGTGCCCTTCCGGCATGGGCAGCACATAGGAACCCATGTGATGCACCTTCTTGACAGCGTAGTCGCCAGTGCTGTCTTTCTCGAACTTCACGCCCCAGCGGTCGAGTTCCTCGATCGTCTTGAAGCTATGCCGCGCATAGGCATACACCGCCGACTGATCGACAATGCCGTCGTTCGCTATGGTGATCTCCCGCGTGTATTGCTCGGGCGTGGCATGCCCGGGAACAATCGCGTTGTTGAGCCCGTCCATGCCCATCGAGATTGCGCCGCTGCGCTTGACGCTTGCTTTCTCCAGCAGCAACACCCTGAGCGAGGGATCGCGTTCCTTTGCTTTCACTGCGGCCATGGGGCCGGCCGTGCCGCCTCCCACCACCACGACGTCGTATTCCAGAACATGTGTATTCATCGCGCTTTCCTCGCATTCCTGCGTTTCTTTTCCCGGTCGATACGCATCCGGTACTGGAATGCATCGCCGCGAAAATAAAGGTATTCATAGTCAATAGGCGTGCCGTCAGCGCAGTGGGTGAGGCGTTCGATCCTCAGTACCGGACTGCCCTCCTCGACCTGCAGCGCAGCGCCGATTTCTTCGTCGGCGAGGATCGCGTCGATCGATACATCCGCGTGACCGAGCGAGAGTCCGCAGTCGTTCTCAAGGATCAGAAAGATGTCGCGGGTCACGAGGTCGGCATTTGCCAGACGCTTTTCGAGCGCCTCGGGTACGTAGGTGATTTCAAGCGAGACAGGCGCCCGGTTGAGCAGTCGCACTCGATGGATTTCAACGACGCCCGAGCCCTCTGCAATATTCAGACTACTCGCGACGTGGCGGTCGGCCTTAACTACTTTGAACGTGCGCAACTGGTTGACGATTTCATATCCCATCGATGACATCGCCTCCGCAAAGCCTTGTAGCGACGTCACGTTCTGAAAGGCTTTTGGCTTGGAAACGAACGTCCCCTTGCCGTGAATCTTGAACAGCAAACCCTCTTTCTGCAGATCACCAAGCGCTTGGCGCACGGTGATGCGGCTGACCTCGAACATGGCGCAGAGCTCGTGCTCGGATGGCATCTGCCCATGCGGCGCATAAGTCCCGTCAAGGATGCGGCCGCGCAGCACTTCCTTTAACCGGGCATAGAGCGGGGCTGCGGACAGCGGCAGCAACGTGGCAGTGGGAGCAGTCATTTCAACTTGTTATGACAAGATGAAATGAAGTCTAAACAAGCCGATACATCCGACCAACGAAGATTTTCTGATATCGATCAAAGCAGAGTCGCAGATTTTCAGCGGGACGCGCTCTATCAGGAAACTCGAAGAAATCAGATCGCCGAGCGCTCGAGCATGAAAGTCTGAAACTGGATCAGCGTCGGATCAGATGAGCGCTCGGGATGCAGGCGAATGACGAACTGCCACGACCCCGGCAATTCATGCTCCGGAAACAGGCGAACCAGCCGGCCGTGGGCGAGGTCAAAATCGATCAGCGGTGAGCGGCCTAGCGCGACGCCCTTTCCCGCAATCGCGGCGCCGATGATCGGGTTAAAGCTGCTCAGCCGGACCAGGTTCTGCTCCTGAAGCGGACCCGCACCAAGCAGCGCGAACCACGTCTGCCAGTCTATTTCAGGGCTCGACGTGTGCTCCTCCTGCAGCAACCGATGCTCGGTCAGTGTCTGTGGAGTAGCGATCCGTGGGTCCATCAACAACGGGCTGCACACAGGGAACACAATCTCCCGGACCAGCGCCCGGTCGCTCGGGTGAGGGTTCTGAGTGTCGTTTGAAACGTCTGTCAACGGCACGCGCAGGATCGCGATATCGATCGTGTCATTCTGCCAGTCGGGCTCGTCGTCAAACACCCTCAGGTTCACCGCAATCTCCGGATGGCGCGTCGAGAATTCAACCACGTGGGGCGCAAGCCACAGCGATGAAAATGGCGCATTGGCGGAAACCGTTAAAGTGCGGCGACGCTTGCGCCGCCGCATGGTTATGCGCTCACAGGCTTCACCCAACGGAATCAGGCTCGCTTCAATAGCCAGCAACAACTCCTGCCCTGCAGGCGTGGGGGACGCGCGTGAAGTCGTGCCGCCGCGGTGAAGTAACGTTGTACCCAGTGCCGATTCCAGCGCGCGCAATTGATGACTGATCGCGCTCTTGGTAACGTTCAGCTCTTGCGCCGAGCGACTCAGGCTGCCCAGCCTTGCCACGGCTTCGAACGCCTTCAGGGCAGATAACGGCGGAATATGGGGAGAGAGTCTTGGCATGATGGGTAAAGTTTAGCTCAACCCTGGTTGAGAAAGCATCGCTCGCGCGCGACTCCAGTCCATGCCACGATGACCCAATATCTTAAGGAGCCGCCCAGATGTATTTCGATCTTCGCCTTTGGCAACTGACCAAAGGCCTACGCGGGCACATGGTGCTCAGCATTGCCGTCGGACTGCTGGCCCTGGTGGCCGGAATCGCCCGGTTTGTGTTTCTGGGCCAGTTGCTCGCTCTAGTCTTGCGCGGCAGTCCGTGGCAATCGTGGGTAACGCCCTCGGTCGCCGTGGCGGCTGCGATCGTGCTGCGCGCGTTGCTGGATCAATGGCGCACGAGCATCGCCTGCCGCACCGCAGCGCGAGCCCAGGAAACGCTGCGTGGCGAACTGTATGACCGCATTGTGGCGCTCGGGCCGGCCTGGTTTGCCGAACAACGTACGGGCGGCGTGATGTTGTCGGTCATCGACGGCGTCGAGCAGTTGCAGACCTTCTTTGGGCAGTATCTGCCGCAACTGGCCGTGGCCCTCTGTGCGCCGTTTGCCATCTTCGGCTTCATCGCATTCTGGGACCTGCCCGTGGCCGCCGTGCTCCTGGTGGCCGCACTCGTGGCGTTGTTCGGACCGATCGCCGTGCATATGCATGAACGCCGCACCAGCCTTGCGCGCGCCCAGGCATTCAAGGAATTCGGTGAAACGTTTCTCGACGCGGTCCAGGGCCTGCCGACGCTCAAGGCGTTCGGGCAAAGCCGCGTATGGGGCGAACGCCTCGCCACGCAGGCACGCGCGGTCTCCGACAACACCTTCTGGGTGCTCGCAGCGGGCCTCCTTACACGCGGCATCGTCGATCTTGGAGCCGCGTTGGGCGCAGCTCTCGCGCTCGTTCTTGGCGCGTGGCGCGTGACCCACGGGCAGATGGGCCTGACCACGCTCCTGATCGTCCTGATGGCGGGTACGGAGATTTTCCGGCCGTTGCGCGACCTGCGCAGCGTCTTGCACCAGGGCATGCTCGGGCAGGCCGCAACCGCGGGCATTCGCTCGCTGCTCGAGGCGAACCCGCCCATGCCGGAAGCCGGCACGGACCCGTTGCGCGACACTCAGGCGTCACTGGATTTCGACAACGTGCGCTTTGCCTATGCCGGTGGCCGGGGACTCGCGCACCGCGGGCTGACATTCTCGGTGGCGGCAGGCGAGCGCATCGGCATTGTGGGACCGAGCGGCGCAGGCAAGTCTTCGATTGTTCGTCTGCTTCTGCGCCAGTACGATCCACAAAGCGGCAGTATCCGCATTGCGGGTCAGGACGTGCGTACGCTGGACCCCGACGCACTGCGCGCGAAGATCGCGGTGGTCGCGCAGGACACCATGTTATTCGCTGGCACCGTCGAGGAAAACCTTCGGCTCGGGCGCCCGGACGCCACCGCTGATGAGCTGGAAGCCGCCGCGCGGGCAGCTTACGCTCACGACTTTATCTCGAGCCTGCCTGACGGGTATCAGACTTCTATCGGCGAACGCGGTGTGCAGTTGTCTGGTGGCCAGCGCCAACGGCTTGCCATTGCCCGGGCACTGCTGCGCGATGCCCCAATCCTGATCCTGGATGAAGCCCTCTCGGCCGTCGATGCGGAAAACGAGGCGCTGATTCAGCGGGCGCTGGACCGTCTGATGCAAGGCCGCACCACGCTGATTCTCGCGCACCGTCTGTCAAGCGTGATCGGCGCCGATCGCATCCTGGTTCTGGACGATGGCCTTGTCGCGGAAAGTGGTACGCATAACGAACTGATGAAAAGAAGCGGGTTGTATCACCGCTTGATGGCGGCGCAAGCGACGCCTCACCGAGTCTCCGCGTTGCGCTCCGATGCAGCCAGTCTTCAGGCAGGCGTGCCCGCGGCGCCCCTCGGGAAAATCGGGCACGCTGGCGACACGGAAGAAGATGCTGTGCAAGGTCCGCGCGAGCTTGATGCCGATGCGAGAATCCTGGATTGGAAGGCAACCCTTGCGTCGCTGGTCACGGCAATCCATCCCTGGCGGGTACGTCTGGCGCTGACCATTCTATTAGGCGTCGGGCGAGTGACGGCCTTCATTGGCGTTGGTGTGTTAGGTGCATGGCTGGTCTCTGCGCTGCGTGCCGGCGATCCGCATCAGGCCATTGCGGCCTATCTGTTGCTCGTTGCCCCGCTTGCTGCCGTTTTGCACTGGCTCGAATCCTGGCTCGCGCACGACATGGCGTACCGGCTGCTGGCGGATCTTCGAATCCGATTGTTCAGGCAACTTGATCGTCTGGCGCCGGGCTACTTGTTGCGCCGTCGCTCCGGCGACCTTGTAACGCTCGCCACGCAAGACGTTGAGACCATCGAATATTTCTACGCGCATACGGTCGCCCCCGCAGTCGTCGCGGTACTGGTGCCGGCCGCGGTGATAACCGTCCTCGCAACGGCGGCCTGGCCACTTGCGCTCGGGCTGCTGCCGTTCCTGGCGTACGCGATGCTCTCGCCGGTGCGCGGGCGCAGCCGTATCGATGTGCTGGGCAGCAAGGCACGCGAATCGCTGGGCCTGCTCGGCGCGCATATGACAGAGACCATCCAGGGTTTATCCGATCTGCTCGCGTTCCAGGCGACCGGACGTCGGCGAGAAGCGTTCATGGCGCTGGCGCGCGAATACAGCGTGACCCGGCTCGCACTGCTGGCGGATCTGGCTCGACAAACTGCGCTGCTGGATGTCGCTACGGGCCTCGGCGGATTGACAGTCGCCATAGTCGGCGCGTGGCTGGTCTCAGCCGGGCAGCTTTCGGCGGCCTGGCTGCCGATGCTGATTCTGCTAGCCGTGGCCGCCTTCATGCCAGTGGCTGAGATCGCGCAGGTGGGCAGGCAACTGGCGGATACGATTGCGTCGGCTCGGCGGTTAAGGGTCGTGCATGACGAGCCGGTTCGAGTGCTCGATGGAGAACGCGACTTGCAACCATCGCCGGGAGGATCGGAAGTCCGCTTTGAAGACGCTCGCTTTGCCTACGCCGAGCGTGCCCAACCTGTGTTGAATGGCGTGTCTTTCCGCGTGCGTGCCGGCTCTACGGCAGCGCTTGTGGGAGCATCAGGCGCCGGCAAGAGCACGATTGCGAACCTGCTGCTGCGTTTCTGGGACCCCGATACAGGTTCGGTCCAACTCGATGGCGTGGACTTACGGCGCTTGCGGCTCGACTCGCTACGCTCACACGTTGCCCTCGTGTCAC
The DNA here is from genome assembly GCF_011493005.1 of Caballeronia sp. SBC1. NCBI lineage: Bacteria > Pseudomonadati > Pseudomonadota > Betaproteobacteria > Burkholderiales > Burkholderiaceae > Caballeronia > Caballeronia sp. SBC1. The sequence goes on along the minus strand of NZ_CP049157.1, from coordinate 1,773,072 downwards.
AGGACACGTATCTGTTCAACGATACGCTTGAGGCCAACATTCGCCTCGCCCGGCCTGATGCCAGCGCGGACGCATTGCGACTGGCACTGGAGCAGGCATCGCTCGCCGACTTCATAGCAACGCTGCCGCAAGGGCTCTCCACGCGCGTTGGTGAACGTGGTGTGCAGTTGTCAGGAGGCCAGCGTCAGCGTGTTGCCATCGCGCGCGCTTTTCTCAAGGATGCGCCCGTATTGGTCCTGGATGAAGCAACGTCACATCTGGACGCCATCAGCGAAGCACAGGTACACGCCGCGCTGAAAACGCTCATGGCCAACCGCACGACCCTGATTATCGCTCACCGCCTGGCGACCGTACGCGAGGCCGACCTGATCATCGTGCTGGATCACGGTTCGGTGATTGAAGCGGGACCCCACGCGCAACTGCTCGCGAACAACTCGGTCTATGCGCAGCTGGTCAACCGGCAACAGGTAGGCAGCGGCTTGCAACACTCCGCGTGAGGCGGCCGTTCATGTACGCCACGGATGCTTATAGCAATATGCCAACGCTGCTGGCCGGTTCACGTCGACTTTGTTCCGCGCGGTCTCAGTGCGATGGGCCTGCGTCAGCGTGCACCGGTGCTCGCCATGAAAGTCCGATGACCACACCAAGCACGCACAGCCCGGCGATGTACCACGCGGGCGCCATGACGATCCCCTGCCGACCCACCAAGTACGAAGCGACTGCCGGCGCAGTACCTCCGAAGATCGCGTAAGCGGTGTTGTACGACAGCGCAAATCCGGTGAAGCGGACTTCAGGCGGGAAGCTCTTGACGATAATGTACGGTCCGAGCGTAATGGTGCCGATCAAAAATCCGCCCGCAATATAAAGCGGCCACACCGCGCTGCTTCCGGAACTCAGTGCGAAGTAGAAAGCGCTTGTCACAGCCAGCATGGCAAGGCTGCCCAGCGCATACGCGCGGCCACCGCCAATCTTGTCTGCAGCCCATCCGGCGGCCGTACTGCCAATGATCAGCCCGAAGATCGACCAGGAGTTGTTGGTGAAGACCGCTTTCGCTTCATAGTGAAACTGCGATTGCAGGAAGGTCGGCGTGTAGAGGAAATACAGCACGAAGATTCCCGAGAACACCCATGTGGCGAGCAGAGACACTGCTATCGCACCCCGATGATGCTTAAGCACCACCGACAGCGGCAGACGCGGGTCGGAAGCGCGCTTGGCGCGAAGGGCCTCGAAAACAGGCGTTTCGTGCAGATAGCGGCGCAGGTAGACAGAGATCAGTCCAAAGATCCCGCCAGCGATAAACGGCACACGCCAGCCCCAGCTCTTCAGGCTATCCGCATCGAGGCTGCCCATCAGGTACTTCGCGCTCAATGCACCGAGCAGGATACCGGTGCAAAGTCCTGACATCAGGAGGCCGCAAGCAAGCCCCACGCGGTCGCGCCGGACGTGCTCGGAGCAAAAGATCCATGCCCCCGGCACTTCACCGCCAACCGAAAGGCCCTGAAGTATCCGGCAAAAAAGGAACAGCAGCGGCGCGATCATGCCGAGCATCGCGTAACTAGGCAGCAGACCAATCAGCAGCGTAGGGAACGCCATCAGGAACAGGCTGAGCGCGAACATCTTTTTGCGCCCGATCCGGTCGCCGAAGTGGGCGAAGAAGATGCCCCCGATCGGACGAACAAGGTAGCCGGCGGCGAAGATACAAAACACCTCGAGCTGGGCTAGCCACTCCGGCGTGTGCGGCGGAAAGAAGACCGTGGCGAGCAACTTGGTGAAGAATACGGCCACGATGAAATCGTAGTATTCAAGCGCGCCGCCCAGTGAGGCGAGACCTAGCGTCTTGATGTCACTCCAGGACATCGACTGGCGCCCCAGGGACGCCTCATTTGATCTGGCTGGTGTAGTACTCATTGTTGGCTCCAAACACGTGAAAGTTGACGTCTGGCAAAATTGCCGATTCGCACTGGCAAGCACACTAATCAGCATACTGACGATATAGATTTCGCCTTGGTAACTGAAGAACGCGCTGGTCGATATCCTTGCGCGACGCTTGGGTTAAGTTGACTCTTTAGGTTGGGGAAATATCTGTCTGTGAAGTCGGTCTGGCAACTTGGCGGTAAAATCATCAGCGCACTGACAAATAAGTTTTTATCCTGAAAAAAAACCAAATGCAACAGGGGTTCGCATAGGGGTTGCACGAACAGGAATGCGACGAAGTTGCCGCCTCCCCAAGCAGGCTCTTGCCCGCCATCATGCAAGCGCGAGTTACACTTGACCCGGCTGACAGGACTTACTGGAAAGGATGAATATGGGCACAGTTACGGAGAAGAAAGCGACCGTCTCGAATCCGACGATTGAGACCGGCCACTTATGGCAGCGCCCGGGCTTCCTGATCCGGCGCCTCAACCAGATCCACATCGCGCTGTTCTTCGAAAGCTGTAAGGATTTCGCGATCACTCCGGTTCAGTACGGCTTGCTTACGACGCTAAGCGAGCGTCCCGGGCTCGACCAGACGTCACTGTGCGCTGAAGTCGGCGTCGACCGTACAACCATGGCAGACGTTCTCCGGCGCCTGGAAGAGCGTGGGCTCGTCAAGCGCGAGCCCAGCCCTGCTGACGGACGGCAGAAGATTGCAAACATCAGCGCCAAGGGGCGACGCGTAATGAACGAAATGTACGAGAGCATGCGCGAAGCGCAGGTCCGGTTCCTGGCGCCACTGGACCCGCAGGAGCGCGTCGAATTCGTCCGCATGATGATGCAACTGGTCGAAGGCAACAACCAGTACGGCCGCACGTTGCTCAAGCACTTCGACTGAGAAACCGCCATCTTAAGACGCCAGTTCCCCTGCTGATCAGGGACCGCCACGGCTCTGGCATCAAGTGGTCGCCAGACATCAACCGTGCACGGTGCATGTGCCTGGATTTCGGTCGAGGCAACCGCGCCGAACGATTTTCTGCGGCAGCTGGAAACCCGCTTCACTGCGAGATGTCCCGACGAAACGTTTCAGGAACGAAGAGCACGCCGACTATCACGGACATGCCTGCAATCACGATCGGGTACCACAGGCCGAAGTACACATTCCCGTTTTCGACTGCCATCGCGGAGACCACGAACGGCAACATGCCGCCGAACCAGCCAGATCCGAGATGGAACGGAAGTGAGAGAGAGGTGTAGCGAATTCACGCGGGAAAGAGTTCGACCATGAATGCCGCCATCGGGCCGTAGACCATAGCGAGATATACGATCAGCAACCACATCAGGAAGACCACGGCAGGCGCGTTGATCTGCGACGGGTCCGCGTGCTGTACCCAGCCAGCGGCCAGCAGCGCGCGCTCCAGATCGCCCCGGTCGCTGCCGTGCACTGTCACGTCGCCAATGGCCGTAGCGGTCGTCTGGCCGCCCTGCAACGGCACTTGCTGATACGAGACCCCCGAGGCACTCAGGAACGAGCGGATGCGGTCGCATTCGCTCCTTGGCGCGGCGAACAGCGAAAAGTGACAGTCATCCGCGTGGACTGTTACCGGCGAGGTTTTCTGGAACAGCTCCAGTTTCGGATTGGCGTAGTGCGTCAGGGCGTGAAAGATGGGCTGCGTGGTTAGTGCGAGCAACAGGCATGCGGTCATCATGATCCACTTGCGCCCGATGCGGTCCGAAAGCCAGCCGAATACAAGGTAGAACGGAAAGACGCACACCAGCGCGATAGCCAGAAAAAGGCTCACCGTGTCGGGTGCAACTTTCAATGTGTTCTGCAGGAAGTACATTGAGTAGAAGTGGCCAGTCCCAAACACGACGCCAACGCCGGACGCTGTGCTGAACAGCATGATAAGCACGTACTTGAGATTTTCCCACTTGCCGAAACTCTCGCTGATCGGAGACTCCGATAATTTTCCCGCCTCTTTCATGCGCTGGAAGGTCGGCGACTCCGCCAGCTTTGTCCGCAGGTAGACGGAGATTACGAGTAACACAAGAGAAACCAGGAATGGCACGCGCCAGCCCCAATCCTGGAATGACGCGTTATCCATGGCGCTCCGGCTTGCGCTGACCACCGCAATGGATGACAGCAAGCCAAGCGTCGCGGTGGTTTGAAGCGAGCTCGTGTAGAGCCCGCGGCGGCTTGCAGGAGAATGTTCCGCAAGGTAAGTAGCCGCCCCACCCGTTTCACCGCCCAGTGCGAAACCCTGCAATAGTCGCAGGCCGACGAGCAACACCGGCGCCAGCATGCCGATTTTCGCGAAAGAAGGCAGCAGCCCGACACCAACCGTAGCGGCACCCATCAGGACGATGGTCGCCATAAAGGTATATTTCCGGCCGATCCTGTCACCGAGACGGCCGAAGAACAACGCGCCGAGCGGTCGCACAAGGAACCCCGCACCGAAGGTCGCGAGACTCGCCAGGAAAGCCGTGGTGTCGTTGCCGCTGGGGAAAAAAAGCGTACTGAATGTTCCGGCCAACGCGGCATAGATATAAAAATCGTACCATTCGAGTAATGCCCCGAATGATGACGCGATGATCAGCGTAAATTCGCGGCGAGTGATAGCGCGCCGCGTTGGCTCTGACGTCGAGATGTCCATTCTCACTCTTGGCGGCACGACTCTCACCACGTTTCAGTTCAGTTATGCTAATTGCACAAAATTGACCGGGCGCTGCCGGGCCAGAGTCAAACCACGCTGTTATTTGGTGCACCCTATTCCTTCACGGCGGCTACCAATCCCCGAGTACTTCCAGCGCTTCGTCGCGGGTCATGACGGCCGCGTATTTTTGCGCCATGTCGAACAGGTTGCCGTCGTGAGGAGCAATGGCGCGGTCGCCAACGCAATCGGAGAGCACGAACGGACGGAAGCCGCACTGCATGGCATCAACCACGCTTGCGCGCACACAGCCGCTTGTCACTGCGCCGGCAATCACCAGTGTCTGTACGCCACGCAATGCGAGCCACGCAGCCAGCGACGTGCCAAAGAACGCCGAGGGTACCGTCTTGCGCACCACCAGCTCGCCCTCGCGCGGCGTGAGTTGCTGGACGATGGCGCTGTTGTGCGACCGCTCCTTGAGCGCGAGCAGACCTGGCACCTTCAGTGTGAAAATATTCTCATCGGCGTCATCGTCCGCGAACACAATGCGTGTGTGGGCGATGGGCCAACCGCGCTCACGCGCGTGTGCCAGCAGCGCGACGGTGCGTTCGATGGCCGACGCGATATTGCCCCCGCCAAACACTTCGGGGTCCGCAAAGCCATTGACGAAATCGATGATGAGCAGACCCACCGGCGCCTTCGGTTCGAGCGTCGAGCCGAAGCTCTGGCGTTGGTAGGTATCAAGTTCATTGGACATGCTGTTTCCTTAACAATCTTGTTTATCCAGCACGCGGCCGTTGCGCACCACTGCTTCACCATCGAGGAATACGTCGCAGTGACGCAGCGGGATATCTATGTGACAGGTCGTCGTGCGTTTCCCGCCCGCTTCGTTGTTCGGTCCTAGCGAGAACAGGAAGTTGCCTTCGAAGGCACGTGCGTCCATGCCAATGGTCGCCTCGCGATCGTATAAGCCCAGCGTCGACCAGTGCGCGCGCGGCTGAAGCCCCCAGCCTATGTGCGAGATCGCGTACGCCTCGGGGTCTCTGAACGTGCTCATGTATTCGTTGAGCAGATCTGCGTCCAGGCCTCCGTCAATCCGGGTAGCGAAGCCATTCTCGATGGTCAGTTCGATACGATCCTGAACGTAGCGCTTCTGCGGCAGCAGGATGTCTCCGCGATCGATCACGATGCGCCCATAAGCGCGGCCTTCATCCGGGAAAGTCAGTGCGAAGCCGCTCGGCCAGTGATCCCACCGCCCCGGTTCATCGACGAAACCGTATTCTGCAATCGCCTCGAATTCGCCTATCGGGCAGTGAAAGTCCGTCCCTGCAGCCGAAACGATGTGCATCTCGCGGGCCCGGTTGATACGCGCTTGTGCGGCGAGTACGCGCTCGCGATCGGCCAGACTTGGCACGAGCCGCGTAAGCACCTCGGGTGGCTCGACCGCGAGCAGGATCTTGGTGCCAGTCTTCAGGATATCGAGCTGTTCGGGTGAGAACAGCAGCGTCATCAAGTCCAGCACCAGGTCACTCGCCTTGAGTGCGGCGATCGCCGCAGGGTTCCCCGTGAGCGGCGTCGTGCCGAGATACGCGAGCGGGTCACGGCTAAGTGCCTTCTCGCCGTTCACCGGTGGCAGGTCCAACCGGTTGACGATCGCGCCCATCGACTGCGTGGCGATCAGCGCGGTCGAGAGTGTTTGTGGATGCGTCCCGGCACCCGTGAGAATCGTGACGGTCTGACCCGCCTCGAGCCGCGAGAGCGTGAGCACCTGCTTCCACGCTTCAATCATCTGGTAGTCACTGACTGGCATAGTGGTCTCCGTAAAAAAGGGGCGTCAGGCCCGGCCGTCAATCCGAACCGGCAACGCTGCGCCCAGAAAGTCACCAAACGCGCGATAGAAGCCTTCCGCGTCGTCCCACGGAATCATGTGGCCGGAATCGGGAACATGCGTATGAGCGAGCCGGGGCACCAGCGTGCGGATCTCCTCGATATCTTCCGGGCGCACCACATCACCGCGCCCGGCGGTCATCAGCATGGCAGGGACGCCGACGTGGGGCAGGTCCACATGGACATCGTCGGTATGAAAACCCTCGAAGCTCGCGATCACTGCACGTTCGTCGCACGTATGCAACCACTCCGCGCGCAGCTGCCTCTGCTCATGCGTCCAGGTGGGACAGAACGCGCGCATGCCTTCTGCATCCGTTCCTTCGCGCGCAAGCCGCATGGAATCGACGTACCACGGCAGCTGCGACGGATACGAACGGCGCCCCGGTCCGGACACGGGTGGATCGATCATGACCAGCCGCGCCAGACCGGCTGGCTGCGTACGAGCGGCGCGTACGCCAATGCGTGCGCCCATCGAATGACCCACCACGCTGTAGCGTTCAAGCCCGACCTCCTGAGCGAACGCGATCAGGTCTGCAGCTTGCGCATCCAGGCTGTAGTCGAGCGTATCGGACGCCGAAGATAGCCCCCGGCCACGAACGTCAAGCACGTAGGTATCGAACGTCGTGCCGAAGCGCTCGCCGACAAAACCCCACGTCACGGCCGGGCTGGTGATACCCGGCACGATGATGACGGCGTCGCGCCCGGCGTCCGCCAAGGTGGCACCGCCGTAGCGCAGGTAATGCTGGCGGATCCCGTTCGCGTGGACGTTGCCACCATAGAGGAAGGTGGATGCTGTGCTCATGAGGGTACGGGATTGATCGATCGTGGGCACGTCAGTAAGCACCCGATAGCAGCGCACCGGCACCCGGCACGACTGCTTCCAGACCGAGCTGCTTGAGCATTGCGTAGGTGGTCGCAATCGAGGCAGTGATGACCGGCTTGCCCGTCATCGCCTCGACCTTGGCTACTGCCGCCAGCGACGGCATCTGCACGCAGGCCGAGAGCACGATCGCATCGGCATTCGATGTATCCATCTGGGTCACGATGCCAGGTAACAGGCTCGGGTCGTGACGGCCAACATCGAGATTGTCGGGAATCTCAAGCGCACGGTAATCAAGCACCTCGTATCCTTCGTTGCGAATATAGTCGACCACCAGTTCAGTAAGCGGCTTCATATAGGGCGCGACGACTACGATCCGCTTGGCGCCGATCACCTTCAGCGCATCGACCAATGCGCCGGCACTGGTGATGACCGGTGCCGCCCCGCCATTCTCAACGGTACGCGAGCGCAGGCGTTCCTGCGACACGCGGTGATAACCGTGCCCCATCGCCATGATTGCAACGAGGCACGCGTAGCCCAGCACATCCACACGCGCATCGCTCAGTTCAAGCGCGCAGCGGTCCGACTCCGCGTCCATTGCGGCCAGTTCTTCCTTGACCACCTTCTTCATACGCATGCGGCTGGAATGGAACGTGAAACGCTCGGGACGGATTGTCTGGCGGGCGACCAGCATCGCCGGAATCTCCGTCTCCATTGTCGTGTTCGAACTCGGCACAATCTGGCCAATCCGATATTGCTTTGTCATTGCTTGCTCCGTGTACATTTGATTTGGTATGCTTATGATCGTGGCGGCAGTACCGAGGTCATAGCTTGAAAATGCGTTCCGCATTACCGTGACAAACAAGCTTGCGGACCGCTTCATCCAGCGGCGCCTGCTCGATGAAATCAGCGGCAATTGATGTCGATTCGTACGGGTAGTCCACCGAGAACATCACCGCCTCAGGACCCATTTCGCCAATCGCGCCAAGCAGCGAGGGTGCCGAGCACACACCGGATGTAGTGATCAGGATGTTCGTTCCGATGTACTCGGACGGCGCGCGCTCAAGCCGGATACCGTGCGAATAAACAGGGAAACGGCTGTCAAATCGCCACCGCAGATACGGCAAGCCTTCGCCCATGTGGCCCAGGATGACCTTCAGCGCGGGGAAGCGGTCGAAGACACCGCCGAAGAGGAGCCGCAGCGCATGGCTGCCGGTCTCCACGCCCCATCCCCATGCAGCACCCGTCAATTCCGGATGACCGTCGAACACCTTCGGCATGACATAAGCATCTGTAGGATGCAGATACAGTGGCACGTCGAGTTCCTGCATCCGCTCCCAGAAAACGTCGTACGCGCGGTCGTCGTAGTACGTTCCCAAGGTGTGTCCATTGACCAGCGCGCCTTTGAAACCGAGCTCGCGTACAGTGCGGGTCAGTTCGTCAACGGCACCTATCGGCGTATGCATGGGCAACGTGGCAAAACCGCCGAACCGCGTTGGGTGACGCGCAATCTGCTTAGCCAGGAAGTCATTGCTTTCCTGCGCGCGAGTCATTGCCACGGCCGGATCAGTCTCGCCCTGCACGCTCGGACCTGTCTGGGACAGGATGGTGTAATCGATCCCTGCACGGTCCATCTCGGCAATGCGCTGCTCGTCGAAGTCAGCAAGGCGCGCAGCGAGATCCGCCAGTACGTCAGGGGCAATGTGCTGAGTAAAGCTCTTCGAGTAGCCCTGAAAGCCGGGCGTTGAAAAGTGTTCTTCCAGGGCAATTTTCCGAATTCGTTTAGTCATGAAAAGACTCCATATATTTATTCAGCATACTGATAGTTTGAAGACTACGTAAGCTTCGACGAACCCTAAAGCCCGTCTCAAGCTACCGTGGCCAGCGGATTTATTCGCCTCGGCCAAAGAGACGTTTTATGCGGCCCCAGAGAACACTCCACACCAGACTACCGACGTTGAATCGGGTTGTCGAATCTGCGGAGGCAGGCAACTCGGCGCCCGCTAGTTGTGCTGTGATCCGCGCACCAAAGTCGGCAATCATCCGGCGTACGAAGTCTTTAACCAGGCCCGACCGCGAGAATTGAGCCAGCGGTCCCTGCAACATATATTCGAGCGTGACGGCTACTCGCGTCTGCGTCCCGTTCGATTCATCGCTCAATGCGTAAGTCACGTCGCCATTTGCTTTCGAGCGGCTGATGTTGTCCTGCCCGGCTCCGCGCATCACGGCGCGGTGCGCAGCGTCATCGCGTTCAAGGCGCGCCGCGCCCGCGAAATTCGCCGACATCGGACCAAACTTGATGGCGATCTTCCCTTTCACCTTTTCCGCGTCGTGTTCGATCAATTCGGCGCCCGGAAGGCATGCGGTAACAGACGGCAGGTCGCCCATGAACGCCCAAACCTGATCGAGCGGGAACGGCACGACAAAGCTGTCGTCAATTGCGGTCCAGCCCTTGCGTGCACCCGTCTGCTGGACGTTTGAAACCGGCGACGCGGCATCGTCCCGCGATAAGCGCGCAGGGGCATCGACAGACATCGCGCCCACCGCGGCGAACGTCTGAAACTCGCCTGCTGCCTGCTGCGGGGCTTTATGTGCAGGCTCCTGTCGAACTGGGGCAACGGCAACATCGGCTGGCGGATTCTCCTTCAGGTCGACAAGCACGGCTTTGATCGCGTTGACGATACCGACGTACCCCGTACAACGGCACAGGTTTCCTGAGAGCTCGAGTCGAATGCGCGCCTCATCAGCATCCGGAAAACGCCGTACGATATCGCGCGCGGTAATGAGCATGCCCGGCGTACAGTAGCCGCATTGCAGAGCGTGATGAACGGAGAACGACCGGCGCAGCCGCTTCATCAGTTCGTCGTCGTCGAAGCCTTCGATCGTACGAACTTTCTGATGGTCACAGGCCACTGCAAACGTGATACAGGAGCGCACTGGTTCACCGTCTATAAGAACCGTACACGCGCCACACACACCGTGCTCGCAACCAAGGTGCGTGCCAGTCAGGTTCTGATTGTCGCGAAGAAAGTCGCCCAGATGGGTACGCGGCGCGACATCGCCGCGGATTGCCCGGTTATTGATGGTGAGTTCAATGACAGACATGGAAATTCCTGTTAACGCGCGGATGAACCGAAGGCTTGCGCAAGGCAACGCTCGACAGTCGCTTCATGCATGGATCGGTCGATAGTGTCGGCATTCGGCATCGCGTTCGCCACGCCCGCCGCAATCGCCTCGGGAGTCGCCGCGCTGGGTCCATGTTGCGCTATTGACTGAGAGAGTGCTTCCAGCGCTACGGGCGGACCATCAAGCGCGCCAAGCACCACGCGGGCCAAACCGGTTTGCGCTTCGAACGCGGCGGCCGCGCTTGCGTGTGGGAACTCACCCGTCTTGCGGCACAGCTTGTGATAGCCCCAGCGCAAGGTGAGTCCCATCCTCGGCAACAAAACCGCTGAGATGATCTCGCCTTCCTCCAACAGCGTCGTGAATGCGCCCAGCATGAACTCGCTGGCACGCACGCGGCGCGTACCGCTTGCCTTCGCGAGTTCGATCCGGGCGTCGAGAGTGGCAAGCGCCAACGGCCAGTCCGCTGCAGGATCAGCGTGCGCAAGGCTGCCGCCAATGGTTCCTCTATTGCGAATTGCTCTATATGCAATACCCGAGGCGACATACTGCATAAAATCGTTCCGCAAAAGCTCGTACTTGCCGTCCTCAATTTCCGCATGAGTGATGGCCGCACCCACACGAATAAGGTCGCCTGAAACGGTCACGCTGCGCAGTTCATCGACACGCGATACGTCGATCACTTTCGACGGCCTTGCCAGCCGGAGATTGAGCATTGGCCCCATCGACTGGCTACCGGCTATTGGTTTGACGCTCCCGGCCGAAGCGCCGAGTTCGCTTAGCGCTTGCGGCAGCGTCGCGGCCCTGACGTAATCAAAAGCGGCGGCCTTCATCGAATCACCTCGTGAACAGGTTCTGCCGATGCCTCTGCCTTGTCGCGTGCAGCGGCCTTCGCAGCTTCAATGGCCGTGAGCAACCTACGCGGCGTGAGAGGTGTTTCGGAGACGAGTGCTCCCAAGGGGCTGAGCGCGTCGTTCACCGCATTGAAAAGTGCCGCCGGAGGCGCGATCGCGCCCCCTTCACCGACACCCTTCGCGCCGAACTCGGTATAGGGCGACAGCGTTTCCATATGAAGAATTGTCAGCGGCGGAAGCTCCGTCGGCCCCGGCAACATGTAGTCGGCAAGCGTAGAGGTCAGAGGCTGGGCATTTTCGTCATATAGCGTCTCTTCATAGAATGCCGTACCAATGCCTTGTGCCGTGCCGCCAATGGTCTGCCCTTCGACAACCATCGGGTTGATCATTCTTCCGCAATCCTCAACAATCACGTATTCCAGGATCTCGACGTGGCCGGTTTTTGTATCGACTGCAACGGCGGCCGCATGCGTTGCGTAGCTGAACGCGCCGGTATCGACCTTGGGCTTGAAACCGTGAGTTGCCTCGAGGCCCGTCAGGTCGACGCCCTTGGGCAGACGTTCGGGCCGCAAGTACCAGGCGTGCCCGATATCCGCCAGGGACACCCGTCCCGTTGCGCCGATAACCTCGCCAGCCTCGAACCGGACTGCGTCCTCCATTTCACCAAGGATATGCGCGCCAATTTTGATCAGCCGCGGCACCAGTTCGCGGCATGTTGCAGCGACCGCGCCGCCAGCCATGACAATACTGCGCGACGCATACGTACCCGTTGAATACGGCGTGAGAGCCGTGTCGCCGTGAATGACCTTGATCTTCTGGATGGGTACGCCCAACACCTCATTGGCGATCTGTGCCAGGGTAGTTTCCATGCCCTGCCCATGGGAGTGAATGCCGGCGCGTACTTCGAGACCGCCGTCCGCGGTAATGCGCACAGTTGCCAGGTCATAACCGGGAACGACCGGCAAACCCCACGACGCGAACACCGCCGTTCCATGAGCTGACTGTTCGGTGAAGGTCGCAAAACCGATACCGATCAGCCTGCCGTCCGGCTCGCGCTCTTTCTGGCGGCGGCGCCATTTGGCGACATCGAGTTGTGCGGCTGCGCGCTTCAGACTCTCCTGGAAATCGCCGCTGTCGTAGTGCTTTTTGACAACGTTCGTATAGGGCATGTCCGACCCACGAACCAGGTTGTCGTAACGCACTTCCCACGCCTCGCGACCGACCGCCCGCGCTATGGCGTCCATGGTCAGCTCAATCGCGAAGCAGACGCCTGTACGGGCCACGCCGCGATACGGCAGAAAGCCCGGCTTGTTGGTCGCCGCGCACTGCGTATGGCAGCGGTAACCACTGAAATCATACGGGCCGGGCAGGTTGCCAAGGGCCTGTCCTGTTTCCAGTCCTATCGTAAAAGGCCACGCCGAATAGGCCCCGCCATCGATCAACAGATCGCAGTCCAGCGCCAGGAGCCGCCCGTTCTTGTCCGCATAGGCCGTCAGTTCGTAATGATGCTGACGCGTGTTGGCGCCCGCGATCAGATGCTCGCGACGATCTTCGATAAACCGGAAGGGCCGCTTGTACGTGAGAGCGAGCCACGCAATGCAAAGCTCTTCCTGCTGGAGAACGCATTTATATCCGAACGCGCCGCCAACATCGGGCGAAATCACGCGGACTTGAGCATGATCGATTCCCAGGCATTGAGACAGCACCGTGCGGATCATGTGCGGCACCTGGGTCGACGTAATCACGACAAGTTGCGCCTGGGTATGATCCCAGTACGCCAGCACCGCCTTGCCTTCCATGGGGACCATGCACTGGCGCGCCAGGTCGACCTTCTGCTTCACGACGACGGGCGCATCCTTGGAGCGTTCGTCGAAATTCACATCCGCCTTGAGGTCGAGGAAGAGATTGTCGGTCCAGTGATCATGCACACGGACATCGGTGCGCTCACGGGCCGCAAAGGCGCTTGCAAATGCGGGCAGCTCCTCCAGATCAAGCTCAACCTCTTCCGCGATGTCCTCAGCCTCGGCGCGAGAACTCGCGAAACACATGGCCACAGGCTCGCCGACAAAACGGACCTTCCCCGAAGCAAGCGGAGGATGCGCGGAAGGCTTGTACGTTGGCAAGCTGGAGTCGGCCACAATGTCCGTGGCGGTATGCATGTCTTCCCGCACAATGACCCGGTCGGAGAAGCGCTCCGGCTTGCCAATGTGCTCAATACGCGCGTGCGCAAGCGGGCTGCGCAAGAACGCGACTTCCTGCAGATCAGGAAACGTATAGTCGGCGACAAATCGCCCTTTCCCATGCAGATGCCGCTCATCTTCGCGCCGCCTCACGCGAGCGCCGACGCCGCCACTTTCAATGGGCGCTTCCGTCGGTTCAGTGCTGCTCATATGCCTCTCCCAAGTTCGTAGCCCGCGAATAACATTGTCTGATCACGCCGTTCAAACAGGATAGGCCAGATCGTTTGCGATCATGGCAGTGTCATAAACCGCCTGCCGTTCCTTGAGAAGAAGGTCAGCGCCGTTGCGCGCAAAGCGGTCAAAAAGCCGGCCGGCCTGATGCAGCGAGGTCGCCCCTTCAACCAGCGTCTGCAGCAACATGTAATTGCTCTGAGCAATGATCTCTTCATCGGTCACATTGAGGATGCGGACGTTGGTGATGAAATGCAGCATCTGTCTGGGCGCGAACATCTGGGTTCTGGAAATGGCTACTGCACGGTCGCGGAGCATGTTCCGGCCTTCCGCGTAGACCAAACCGACCGGAAAACCATGAGCAGCGTTTTCGTACTCGGTCACGCGGTAAACACAGTCTTCCGTGAAAAACTCTGGCCACTGTTCGATGTCGCCGCCGTCGAGCACAGCACAATATTCAGCATGAAAATCCTCCACGGCCAGGCGCGCTGCAAGCGCCATGTCGCGTGCAATCGGTTTTTTTTCGAATCCTGGCAGCATTTAGAACCCCATTACTTCACGATAGTGCTTGTACATCGCACGAATGGCCGCTTCAGAGATCAGGCTATCCGCGGTTCCAATGTTTTCGCTGTCAAGCTTGATAACGCTGCGGTCCGTTACGGAGCGGCGAACCCCCTCCTGAACAAACTTCATTGCTTCGTTATCCTCCAGACCCAGGAAACCCGCCGGTCCCATCAGGTTGCCCTGGCGAAGCCGGTGGCGCGTGGTCTCTTCGGTATCGTCCTCGTAGCCGAACATGGTCCATAGCATGATCATGCTGTTCGGGCCGTTGGGGACAATATGCCGTACGCCCAAGGTGTTCATTTCGCGCTGAACAATCAGGTTCGGCCAGATCGTCTGCATGGTCACCGACCACTCGGAATCAAATTCCTTGACGTACTCAAGAAAGCGCTCGTCCTTCAGGACCATGCCCTCGTGAAACGAACGCATCTCTTTCTTCTTGTCGGCATCCACCGCCGCATAAAGTGAATCACTTTTCGCCGATGCCATCGTCCCGTGAATCCCGCGCTTGCTGTCGGCCACCATCGCCGACCGGTTGCCCGCGACCAGCAGGCCAAACACAACAAGGAACGAGTGCAGCAGGGTCGCGTGATACGGGTCCTTCAGATTCTCGTGATACATCTTCCAGTTGCACGGCAACTCGTTCTTGTAAAACCCGAGAATGCGCAACTTCTTGCCGTTAAAGACAGCGTCGAAATCTTTCAGGATTTCGGGTGTCAGGTAATCTTCAATCGGCTCCATGTCGTGCGTGAATGACGCGAAGACCACACCATTGCGCGTGGTGACAGCGAGCCTCTTGAGACCGTGGTCCTCGTTGCGGAAGTCGCGCGGCATCCCGCCGAGCTTGTTCACACCGCGTTTGAACGGAATACCTTGCAGGTTCCCTTTCAGGTCATAAGACCACTGGTGATACGGGCAGACAAATTCGGTATTGTTGCCGCGCGTGTGGCGACAGAACTCGGCGCCACGGTGGGCGCAACGATTCTCGAAGACGTGGATGGAACCGTCTTCTGCGCGCGATACAACCACCGGCGTCGGCCCCACGTATGAACGCTTGTAGTCCCCGCTATTCGGAACCTCGGCCTCGAGTGCAACGAAGTTCCAGGTGGGGCCGTGAAAAATCCGTTCTACCTCGCGAGCGTATACATCGTCACTCGTATAGACCCAGTCCGGGATCGCATGAAGGCCCTCTTCCGGCCAGACCAGTTGTTCGATGGGCTTATTCTTGACGCTCGGCGTACCGAGGCCGATGACTGTCTCTGACGAATACAAAATGCTCTCCTGAATACGTTATGAGTGAGCTTGTCGTTCAAGTTGCCGCAGCTTGACGCTCGGGTCCGCGAGAGCTTCGGGATCGACCTGGGTCGCCTGCTCAACAAAACGACGAATTGCCCGCAGCTCACCTCCGTTATTTACCGCGAGCGCGTACGCAATCGCGTTATCCCGCAAGCCCATGAGCAAGGTCTTGTCGATGGAAGTCCGACGCTCGATCCACTGATCCATTGGACCGTCGAGCATGCCCAGCATCTGGACGTTCCAGTCGTACTGGTCAGTCCAGAACCAGGGGTTTGGGCGATACTCGACCGACTCTCCCAGCATATTGCGGGCAGCGACAATCGCCTGGTCCTGCGCGTTCTGCCATGACTCCAGACGCAAACGCCTGCCGGACGCTCCAAACGGAAAATTCGCACAATCGCCTGCTGCATAAAAGCCGGCAACCGACGTCTCGCAATGCGCATCAACGTGTATGCCGTTACCCGTCTCAAGACCGGAAGCCCTGGCGAGCGATTCATTCGGCTCCTGCCCAATGGCAACCACAACGAAGTCAAAGCGCTCCGACGTATTCCCTTCGAACCTTAGGTTCACCCCGCCCGCCTCTTCCGTTGTGGAAATCAGCTTTGCGCCGAGCATGAACCTGACTCCATTCTGTTCGTGCTTGGCGCGTAGACGCTGAGAGAATTCGCGCGGCAGCGCGCGTCCCAGCAACTGCTCAGCGGCTTCCACGACAGTGACATCGATTCCACGGGCCCTGGCACTTGCGGCGAACTCCAGCCCGAGGAAACCTCCCCCGATAACCGCCACCGAACGCGCGCCAGCCATGCGCTCTCGTACTCTCATCGCGTCCTGCAGCGTGCGCAGCGTAAAAACATGGCGGCTGTCCGGCGTTCCGGGAAGCCGACGCGCTCGCCCACCCGTCGTAATCAGACATTTGTCAAACCTGACGCTTCGCCCACTTCGGAAGGTTGCTGTGCGGTGCATCACATCGAGTAGTTCAACGCTATCCGCGATCCAGTCGATATTGCTCGTCTCGTAGAAGTCACTCGAGTGAAGCCACGCGTCAAAGCAGTCGTTATCGTCAATCGCCGTCAGCATGGTCTTCGACAATGCCGGACGCTCGTAAGGCCGGTGCTGTTCGTCACCGGCGAGCACGATCGAGCCGTCGAAGCCTTGTGCCCGCAGCGTCTCGGCTGCGCGGCCACCGGCCTGTCCCGCGCCGATAATCAAGATCGTTTCCACTTTTAAATTCCTGGCTTGAGTCAAAGGGGGGATCGCTTAAAGCTCGACCATCACGGCGCCCTTTTCGATCTGAATCTTGTAAGTCCTGATCGGCGCGGTCGTGGGCGCGCACAGGGCGGCACCGGTCCTCACGTCGAATTTCCCCTGATGAAGCGGACACTCAATGCATCCGTCTTCCAGAAAACCGTCGCTAAGCAACGCGAACTGGTGGGTGCAAACGTTATGCGTTGCATAGACCTCACCGTCTACCAGGTACAGAGCGATCTGTTCGTTCTCGATCGTCGTGGCATAAGGTTCATCCGCGCTCAGATCGTCAAGGTTTGCTGCGAATTTGAGTGTCATCACTTTGCCTGGTGAATTGATCAGTATGCTGATGAAATAATCATAGCTCTAATCCGCCCTGAGTCAATATTGTCAAAACTATCGTTTACCCTTTGTGAGCGTATTTACAGATAAAGGGGCGGATTTGCAGGCCGATGCATTTGGTTTCTCCGCGGTCGCGCCACGGATGCAGACCGGGAGTGTTCTCGTCGCATCTGCAGCTTCCTTGAGAGCGTGGACCGTGCCCTCTATGCCTCAAAAGCAAATTGCGGCCAGCCGAAGCAAGAGTTAGCGTTGTCTTTTGGGAGGAAGGAAGGTGTAAGCAGACGAATCTACCGGCCCTGAAATCCCGCCTTTCGGTCGTGACCACTAGTGCGAGATTCGTTGCCCGTATGAGAGATATGTCGCTGTGTCCGCGCTGATATGCGTCTGGACATGGAAATGAATGGGTCTTTCGACCTTGCGTAGCAAGACCTTCTCGCGTCAGCGACGATCGCTGATCAATCACTTGTCAGCGTCGTAGATCCAGCCCGCTGACTGTTCTTTTCCGGACGATGACGGAAAGGCAAAATGCCCCGACGCGTGTGGAGAGGTCGAGATCGCTTTCGACTAAAAAAGCACAGCGCAAAACCGACCAGCCATAACGAGAAATACGTCATTACAAACAGCAGGAGTAACTCGATAATGTGAGCCACATGACCTCCCGGACTCCCGCTTAAGTGTAGTGAGCGAGCCGCTTACTTCGGTTTGCCGCATAACCGGTTTTCACTCCTGCTGCCACGGTTACGCGGAGGGTTAGTGCCCTATCGCGTAGCTGCTTCTGCCCACTCAGTCTGCTAGGAAAACTGTTCGGGGCGAAACAAAATGCGTTGGACAATGTATTGAACCGGCACACCGCTCGGCGGTCGACACTCCACTATCTGCCCCACCCGCGCGCCAAGAAGCGCGAAACCGGCGGGCGAAAGAACCGATATGCATCCCCGTTCGTAGTCCGCTTCATCCGGATAGACAAGCGTCCATTGATGGGCGTGACCGCTCGCGACCTCCGTGCATTCGATCCTGGTATTCACCATGACAACATCCGCCGGCACTTCGGCTGCGTCAAGCAGCATGGCGGTCTCCTCAAGCTCCTCCACGAGCGTACGCTGCTCGGATGAGGCACCCGACACGCGTGCACAACGCTTGAGCCGTTCCATATCGAGCTCGGACAGAATAGGCATGGCAACAGTCCTGGATCTGGCCAATGTGGATGGTTGAAGTTTATTGAATGACATGTGTACCTCGGGTGCAAATAAATATTAAGTGGGCTTACGCAACCGTCATCAAACCGTTTCTTATATAGTTAGTTATCCTGCACGATAAAAAACTCCAGGCCGCTGACATGGGAAGACCATGCGCGCAGCAGGATCGCTTCCGGTTTCCCCGGAGAATCAATGGAAAAACGACTTGCTTAACGGTTTAAACCGCTGCTCGAAATGATTCACCCCGCCGCCGAACAGACGGCCACGCGTGCGCTTCCAACGCCCGTTCCTGACAGGAATCGACGCCGATGAGGTGATGTGAGATGTGCGGGAGGAGAAGGCCCGGTTCGCGCGTTGACTAAAGATCAGTAATCAGTAGTTACGCAGGAGCCGGGCTCAAGGAAGTGCGGACATGTCCGCCGGACGTGCGCGGCTCCAGTTGAGCTGCGTGACTCTCAATTTTCCGCTCGCACGCAGGCATCTTCCGGTCATGACCGGAAGATGCAACGCTGCGAGCGAATGAAACGAAATGAGAAACACGGTAGTTGCCTATGTCAAGAGGGCTTAAGAGGAACGAACGAAGCGCAAGGCTTCATTAAAGCTTGTTTGTCAGGATATTGCAAGCTTTCAAGTTGCGAGCATGCCTTCCCTCGTCCGTTGAAGCGAGATTCAGAACATCCCAATTGCGTTGGCGGACATTGTCGGGTTGGGCTCGGCGATCCGTGGGATGCAGTTTTTCCTGCACGCGCTTCTTTTTCTCGAACCGGATACATCCGAGATGCATCCCCACACAAGCGAGATACAAGCGAATCCCATTGTCACACCTCGATCACCGGTGGCATTGGCCGTAATCTTCCGCAAGAAGCGCCAAAGGCCTTCGCTGACACTGTAATCGAAGTCGCCAGCTACTGAACGGATCGGATCCGCGGCGTCCTTACTTGCCCGTCATCTAAACAATAGCCGTTCGAGTCGCGGACGGCGCGTTTGCACGCTACGAAGCCGTGACGCCCATTCCGGCAGCTGCTACGGCTTTGCACGCTGAGTTCAGGATGCGTTTCGCTTTTTGCAATCGCTGGGGGCGTCGTGTATGAAGGGCGGACAGCCTCCCCACAAGTCTTGCTTCATCAGCAAAACCGTTCAGGTTCACGCCCCAAGCACAGCCGGGCGCCATACTGCGACAAAGCCCTGACCTGCATCAACTGCGCACAGACCGCGACGGCAATGGAAGCAGGCGCCTTATCGACGATCCCCTCCACGCCGATGGGGCACGTCATCTCCGTCAATCGCCGTGGGTCCACACCTCGATCCATCAATCGTCGCTCGAATTTCACGCGTTTCGTCTTCGACCCGATCATGCCGAAGTAAGCGAAATCGTTTCGTCGCATGATCCTGACTGCTAACGAAAAATCCAGAGAATGATCGTGCGTCATCACTAGAAAACAGGCGCCGGCCGGCGCCGAATCGACAATCACATCCGGCGTATCGGTTGCTTCGATCTCTACGTTGCCGGGCACTTCGTCGGGAAATAATTCATCGCGTGCATCAACCCACTGAACCACGCAAGGCAGCATGCCGAGCAACTTGACAAGCGCATGGCCGACGTGCCCCGCTCCAAACAATACGATATGCGTTGGCGGTGCAGCCAACGGTGTCGACAACCCGTGACGGCGGCCGATAATCACAGGTTCCTGGAGCAGGTCCATAGCAAGCCTCGAATCAATGAGCGGCAGCAGTTGCAACCACTGCAGCGCGAACGGCACGCACTGCCTTCAATATTTCCTCGCTGGTCGCGGGCGCATTCAGCGGCGGATTCACAGTGTTATTGCCGACGCTTGCCACTGCATCTCGGATCGCGAAGAACACCGAAAACGGCAGCAGCAAGGGCGGTTCGCCGACAGCCTTCGACCGGTGGATGCTGTCCTCCGCGTTGCGGTTCTTGAACAACCGGACATCGAACACGGGCGGGCAATCATTGACGGTCGGGATCTTGTAAGTTGATGGCGCATGGGTCATCAGCTTGCCGCCCGCGTTCCACCACAATTCCTCGGTCGTCAGCCATCCCATTCCCTGGATGAAGCCGCCTTCGACCTGCCCTACGTCCAAGGCCGGATTAAGCGACGCGCCTACGTCGTGCAATGCGTCGGCGCGCAGCACACGCATTTCGCCGGTCAGCGTGTCGATCACGACTTCGGAAACCGCTGCGCCATAGGAGTAGTAAGAGAAGGGCCGACCCTGCATCTTCCCCTGGTCCCAGTAGAGCTTTGGGGTCTTGTAGAAACCATCGGACCATAACTGCACCCGCGCGCGATACGCCTGCATGATCACTTCGTCGAAGGGGATCGCCTTGTCGCCCACCACAATGCGGTCGTCGACGAAACGCACGTCGCGCGCGTCGACCTGGCCCGCGCCATAGTGCTCGGCGGCCAGCGCGGCGAGCCGTTCGCGCAATTGCCGGGCGGCGTCCTGCGCGGCCTTGCCGTTCAAATCGCTACCGGTCGACGCCGCCGTCGCCGATGTGTTCGCCACTTTGCTCGTGTCGGTCGCCGTGACGCGGACACGGTTGAAACGGATGCCGAGCTCGTGCGCGACGACCTGCGCAACTTTCGTATTGAGCCCCTGCCCCATCTCCGTGCCGCCGTGATTCACGAGTACCGAACCGTCGGTGTAAATGTGCACCAGCGCGCCGGCCTGGTTAAAGTGAGTCACGTTGAACGCAATGCCGAACTTCACCGGCGTCAGCGCGAGCCCCTTTTTCAGCACATCGTTGTTTGCGTTGAATTCGCGCACAGCCTCGCGACGAGCGCGGTAATTGCTGGTGGCTTCGAGCTCGTCGAGCAGTTCGTGAATCACGTTGTCTTCAACCGCCTGACCGTACGGAGTCACGTTTTGCTCGGTCTTGCCGTACAAATTCCGGCGGCGCACATCGAGCGAATCGAGCCCCACCGAACGCGCGATGTTGTCGACAATGTACTCGATCGCGAACGCGCCCTGCGGTCCGCCGAAGCCTCGAAACGCCGTGTTCGACTGCGTGTTGGTCTTGCCGCAGAACCCGTCGATAGATACATGCGGCAACCAGTACGCATTGTCGAAATGGCACAGCGCGCGGGTCATCACCGGACCTGAAAGATCGGCCGAAAAACCGCAACGCGACGTCATGTCGACGGACACGCCGTCGATCAGACCGGTGTCGTCATAGCCGACTTCGTATGTGTAGTGAAAGTCGTGCCGCTTGCCGGTGATCATCATGTCGTCGTCGCGATCCGGACGCAGTTTCACGGGGCACAGCAGCTTCCATGCGGCGAGCGCCGCGCAGCACGCGAACAGTCCCGATTGCGACTCCTTGCCGCCGAAGCCCCCACCCATCCTCCTGCATTCGACCAGCACGTTGTGCGACGCGACGTTGAGCATATGCGCGACCATGTGCTGCATTTCAGACGGATGCTGCGTCGAGCACCACACGTGCATGCCATCGTCGTCCTTCGGCACGGCGTACGAAATCTGACCTTCCAGGTAGAACTGTTCCTGACCGCCCAGTAGCATTTCGCCGGTCTCGCGATGCGCGGCCAACGCGATCTTCGAACCGGCGTCGCCACGCGCGAGCTTCATTGGCGGCAGCACGTGGGAGTTGGCCGCGCGCGCCTGTTGCGGCGTGAGGATCGCCGGTAACTCTTCATACACGACCTCCGCACGGCGCACGGCGCGACGGGCAATGTCATGCGACATCGCGACGACAATGAACATCGGCTGACCGACGAACTGCACAATGCCATCGGCGAGGATCGGGTCGTCACCGTGAATGATGGGGCCGACATCGTTCACGCCAGGGATGTCGGCCGCAGTCAGGACGGCAACAACGCCAGGCATCGCGCGCACGGCATCGAACGACATCGATACGATCTTTGCGTGCGCCTTCGCCGACAATCCGAGGGCGGCGTGCAACGTGCCGGCGACTACCGGAATGTCGTCGGTGTAGCTCGCGCGGCCGCTGACGTGCAGATGCGCGGATTCATGCGGACGCGAAACGTGGACCTGTGTGAAGTCTGCTTCGAGAAGGTCCTTTGCTTCCTTCATGTCCCTCAGGAACGGTTCGGCTTGCTGATTCATTTCTGTTGTTCTCCGTGTCCTTCGAGGTTCAGGAAGCAGTCACTGCGCGTACGTCGAGCGCCGCTTTCGGCAACGGATTATCTGGACGTGTCTCGAGCCAGAAGCGATGCAATGTATTCTTTGCGGCTTCGAGCCGGTAGTCGCTCGACGCGCGCATGTCGGACAACGGCGCGTAGTCTTTCGCGAGCGCGAGCATGGCCGCCTGCGCGGTGGCTTCGTGCCAGTCGGCGTCGCGCAGCACGTCTTCTACGTGCGTCGCGCGCTTGGGCGTTGCGGCCATTCCGCCGAACGCGATGCGCGGATCGCGAATCGTGTGGCCGTCGGCGATAAAAGAAAGTGCGGCGCACACCGCCGAGATATCCGAGTCAAAACGCTTCGATAACTTGTAAGTGCGGAACTGCAGATTCGCGCGCACACCGGTGCGCGTGGGTACTTTCAAGCCGACGACAAATTCGTGCTCGGCCATGTCCTTCTTCTGATACGCGAGGTACAGGCCTTCGAGCGGCATGACGCGCTCGACGTCGTTTCCGCGAACTACCACGTGTGCGCCGAGCGCGATCAGCCCAGGCATGGAATCACCAATCGGCGAACCGTTCGCGATGTTGCCGCCGAGCGTGCCGGCGTTGCGGATCGGCAGCGACGCAAAGCGTTTCCACATTTCCTTCAGTTCGGGATAGTGCTTCGCGAGTTCTTCGTAGGCGCGTTCCACCGTGACACCCGCGCCGATTTCGATCCAGCCATCCGACGTTTCGATCTTCTGCAGCGCGCTGATTCGCCCGACATAAACGATGTCGCCAAGATCACGCATCAGTTTCGTGACCCACAGGCCGATGTCGGTGCTGCCAGACAGAATACGCGTCGACGGTTGCGCCGCCTTGATACGCGCGAGCTCGTCTACGGTGCACGGTGCGACGAAGCGCTGGCCCGCGTATTCGTAGCGGAACGCGTCTTCGCGTTCGAGCGTTTCGAGTGTACGGGACAGCGCGGCGACATCGACCGGTGCTTTTGGCGCGGGGACTTCGAACATCCGCACCGCCGCGTCGACGATGGGCCGGTAGCCCGTGCAGCGGCACAAGTTACCGGTCAGCGCGTCGGAAATATCGGCGCGCGACGGTACGCTTTTGTCCGCGCATGAATGTTCGTGGCCGTGCTTCTCGTACAACGACCACATCGACATCACGAAGCCGGGCGTGCAGAAGCCACACTGCGAGCCGTGGCATTCGACCATCGCTTCCTGCACCGGATGCAGCGAACCGTCCGGCTGACGCAGGTCTTCGACGGTGAACAACGCTTTGCCGTCGAGCGTTGGCAGGAACTGAATGCACGCGTTGACCGCCTTGAAACTGACGCCGCCCGCTTCGTCGCGTTCGCCGAGAACGACCGTGCACGCGCCGCAATCGCCTTCGGCGCAGCCTTCTTTCGTGCCAGTGCAGAGCGCGTCTTCGCGCAGGTACTGGAGGACGGTGCGCGTGACGGCTGCGTCGCTGACTTCGCGGATCGCGTTGCGGTGGTAGAAGCGGATGGGCTGGCTCATGTCTCGGTGCTCGCGTTGGTTTGCGCTGCTGCTTTTCGGGTCGTCTTGGCGTCGTTTTAGTGTCGTTCTAGCGTCGTTCCGCGGTTTTTTTCGACTGGCCTGACAGCCGCCGCAGTGACGGTTCGAAAAGTATCACTGTCAATATTCAGAACCCATAGCGGGGAAGATATG
This sequence comes from Caballeronia sp. SBC1, assembly GCF_011493005.1. Classification (NCBI taxonomy): domain Bacteria; kingdom Pseudomonadati; phylum Pseudomonadota; class Betaproteobacteria; order Burkholderiales; family Burkholderiaceae; genus Caballeronia; species Caballeronia sp. SBC1. Next base: position 1,748,963 of record NZ_CP049157.1, on the reverse strand, counting down.
CGCGTCATATCGCTGTGGCGATAAGTCACAGGCAGGGGGGATGTGTCGTTGCGCCCTTCTGGAGCAAAAATGGTGATCCGCCCGTCGCTATTGGGTGCCATCGGTCGCCTGGCTGACGTTCGCACTCTGGTGCGAATTCGTGCTGCCACGGGCAACCAACGATCATGCCCGCACGGTCAGCGTCTTCACGCGAAACGGATTGCCTCCGACTGCCACCGCACCGCTTACACGTTGACCAAGTCCCGAGCGTGATGATCCTTCGTCCTCCAGGTTGAGTTCCGATACGGTCATCCGGATGGCAGAACCTCCGGTGTTTGCCACGACAACGGCAAGCTCATCGGAACAACGCGGATTGTTTGTATCGCTATGTATCTGCACGGGGCATGGACACACAACGTTTCACCCACGCTGCGTTCTGGACACAAGCCAGATACTTCCACGCGATCTAATACATTCACGCCAGCCCTGATTCACGGTGCACTCGAATCTAGTCTGGCTCGATTCAGCTTCAACCACTTAACGCGCAAACCGGTGTTTGCGAAAACACACTCTCCAGAGGTAGAAACCATGAAACTCGTTCAATCGCTGATCATTGCCGCTGTCGTTGCCATCCCGGCCGTATCGTTCGCTCAATCCAACGAATCTCTTACCCGGGCCGAGGTGCGTGCTCAACTGATCCAGCTGGAGAAGGCCGGCTATAACCCCGCTGGCGATCAGACGCAATATCCGAAGAACATTGAAGCAGCGCAAGCGCGGATCGACGCGGCGAACGGCGTGTCAGCATCTTCGTATGGTTCGTCGACTAGCGGCACCACTGCGGCAGGTTCACGCTCCGCGGATTCGAATGTGATCGGCCTGGGCTCGATCTACGCGCATCCCTAAGCTAAAGGTTGCGCCTTGACCGGCGTAACGTCTGCGCGCTTTCGAAGTAGGGGATTGCCTTGGTTATATCAGGGTGCACACCTTCAATTACTCAACGGACATTCCAGACCGCTCGGAAGCGGCCACCCTGTGCGGAAGACGTGCGACCTCGCCTCGTCAAGCGTCACGCCGGAGATTTGTATCGCAACGTATCTGAGAGTCGCATCGACACAAAGCATCGGATTTCCCCGGTTTTATCGACACAAACCAGATACCTGCAAACGTTCTAATGCATCAACGCCGGATTCACCGGTACTGATCAAACCCTCTCAGGAGAATCACATGAAACGTTCAATCATTACTTTGGTTTTTGCCGCATGCGCAGTCTCAGGTTGGGCTCATGCAGCCGGCACGGTCAGCTCGAGCGACGAAGCGGCCAACACCGTTCAGACGCAGCAATGGTCGCCGACCCGCAATAGCATTGCCCCCAAGACCCGCGCGGAAGTTCGTCAGGAACTGGTTCAAGCGGAGCGGGACGGGCAGCTCACTTACCTTAACGGCACGCTGTATAGGGGAGGCATGTAACTACACGTTCATCATCGGCTAATTTCGGTTAGTACAACATAGCGCAAGAAATATTACTGCACCTGGACTACGCAGCAAAATCGTCTTGCGTCACGCCTTACTGGAGCTAGCCCTAGTTACATCACTGAACGCAACGCAGCTCAACGAAACCAGGCAAGGAATCAACCATGGCAAAGCTTGAAAAAGTACTTTACACCGGCAAGACCCACACCACCGGTGGTCGCGACGGCGCGTCCCGCAGCGATGACGGCCGTCTGGACATCGCCCTTTCCTCTCCTGGGAGCAAAGGCGCCGGCACCAATCCCGAGCAACTGCTCGCTGCAGGCTGGTCTGCCTGCTTTATCGGCGCAATGGGTCTTGCGGCGGCCAAATTGAAGATTGCCCTGCCCGCCGACACGGCAGTCGACGCTGAAGTGGATCTTGGTACGACTGCGGGCGCCTATTTCCTTCAGGCACGGCTGAATGTCAGCCTTCCCGGTCTGGACCATGAAGTCGCCCAGTCTCTCGCCGACGCTGCCCACCAGACCTGTCCCTATTCCAAAGCTTTACGCGGCAACATCGATATCGTGATCAAGGTGGTCTGAGCCAGACGCGCTCTCGTTGCGGCATCGCTCCCGCTGTCCGGCCGGTTCGATGCCGCGTTGCAACTCAAGTCACTGCGGCAACCGGACCCCTTGCTGCCCGAAGCAATTCGCGAGTATCCGGGCGGCGCGACGCCCCAGCGGCACCTGCCAGACCGCTCAACTCGCGATCGAGCATCGGCTGCCGGAAAACAAGACATCGTAAAGATCAAACACTCTGCTGCCTCAATACCGGCTTCAATCGCGGCTTCAGCTTCACCATGGCGCGCGGACTTCTCGCGCCCCGCTCGAAGTAACTCCATACCGGCGCACCCAATCCGGCCGGCGTCGACATCCAAGCCCCTTGCCTCCTATGGCGTCGTGCACGAACATGGCTTTTGCTATATTCCATGTTTCCCCTGGCAACATTTAAATCATGCGAGTCGGCCGTCCCGTTCAAGCCCTGCCCCATCCGAATTGCGACTATTGCGGCGCAAAGGCAACGCTTGTGCGGCCCGGAGAGGCGGCTTACCCGTATCAGGACGGACACGGGCCCCTGTGGCTATGCGCACCGTGCGAGGCCTGGATCGGGATATTCGCACGCAGCACTCGCAACCTCCCGCTCGGCCGGCTGGCGAATGCCGAATTGCGGGAATGGAAAGCAAGACTCCACGCCGCCCTGGAACCCATGGCGGAGGCAAAGGCGAGACGCGATGGCGTGAGCATCTTCGAGGCAAGATCAAAGGGCTATAAGTGGCTGGCGGGAGAACTAAAGATAGAACCGAAAGCCTGCAACATCAATTTGCTAAATCTTGAACAATGCAGGGCGGCAGTCGGCGTCATCGAACAATTCGAACAAAATCGCCGGACTGACACCCCTTCAGAATAACCGCGACCTGTACGTTAACCTGTGGACAACTCTCCTGACGACTCCATGGCCCGTACCCTACCGTTTAACCGCGGCGCGCAAGCAACGCGTGTCCGCTTGTCCAAAATGCAGCTTCTTCCGATGCCCAGGTCGGAAGCTGACACACTTTCATTGCACGCTCATTGCGCACTGCAGGCGTTGCGCGACGGCACTGGATGGATGGCCGGAACCCAATCCCTTGCAGAAGTTCTGATCCTGACGGCGTACGTCGCCGAGGCGGGATACGGACAAATCACCCGCGACGCGTGGGTGCAGAGCGAGATAGCGATTAACGCCGCGTTTGCGCAAGGCCACGCGACGGGCGTCTGGAAACTGGACGACGCAAGCTGTGAGCAACTCGCCAGCGTCGTGTGCGTGCACGATGCGCAACTCCACAACGCTCCGTTGGGTGTACTCGCCGCAGCCAGCGAACGGCTTGAGCGCCTTAAAGCTGCGGAAGCGGACCCAATGCCAAAGCTAAAGAGGGCATGAACAGAAAAACCTGTCTTTTCCTTACGGCCGCCCGGCGAATTCGCCGCGCCATTCCATGGGCCATTGCGTTACCGCACGAGCGGGTTTTCACTGTGTCAAAACTTCACAACACTGCATATGTCATTGATGAAATAAAGTGACATGGGTACTAGCAAAATGATTAAATTGACCGGGCTGTTTCAGGCGTGACCGGACTTGCATCGCGCGCAGGGAATCGTCTCGTTGTGCATTGGCATTTGTGAAGATCGGCTGAAAACGCGCCGGTCAAATCTAGCGAGAGCACTATGTCGCCTTGGTTCGCCGTCGCCTTAGGCGCTGGAGTTTTCAGCGCAGTCGTCAACGTGACTTGCAACGCGGTTGCTCGCAAGCGCAACTCGGCGCGCAACGCCACCGCGCGTGTCCATGCCGGTCGTCATACCGCATTGGCCGTGGCCATCACCCTCGAAGAGTTTGCCCACCGCTGTCAGGTGACCATTGATCGCGCGGAACGCAGAGACCTTTCGGAGCAGCGGCACGTGCGGTTGGGCGACATCGAAATACCGCCCTTCGCATTTTCCAATGACATTCAATGGCGTGATCTCGACGCCGGGAAGGCATCGTACCTTCGGGCCTTCAGCGCTGATCAAACGCATAACGCCGAGCGGATCCAGTCGGACGATCGTTGCTCGAACGTTGACGAGTTCGCCGCATACATCAAGGGGCATTGCGCTGAATTCGGGCGACGAGCATGGCTGATGGCAGTTGAGCTACGCGAAGAAAATGAATTGGGCGCGGTCAAGGATCACGACTACCTGATCGAGTTCGACGCAGCACTCAGCCGATACACCGCGTGGGAACAGCGCCATAAAGTCCGCAACGAACGAGCCCCCGCTCCTTCACACGTGACTCAAAGTCCGCAACGCTCTGGAAACAGGGGACGGGGACTCGCCGTGGGCGGCCCGGCGTAAGTCTGCATTCCTTGTTGGTGATCAAACGGGCTTTGCGTTTGGCGTCGCCGTATGCGGACGCCGGCAGCCTGTGAGGATATGCTCCCCGTATATTCTCAGAACGGCTTATTCCCGTGGCTAAATCCGCGGCTTATTCCGTTCACGCCGATTTCGAAACACTGCACCGTATTGTTGCTCAATCCGAGTTAAAACCACGATGGCACGATGGCACGACGCTACCCGGTCATCGCCGACGGCGAACTATCGCTTGGTCATGCTTGATTGAGCACCCCGCCGCTCACCATGCCCTTCGCTCGCGCTGCGTACAAAATTGTCGGCGCGAGCTATCCGCGCTATCGTTGCGGCAAACCAATTTTATGAGGCAAACATGGTCCTGCATCCCGACAATCACCTGATCCCCGCAAAGCTCAACGCATTGCGCCCTACCCAAATGACGGTGGGTTATCGCGAAGTCATCGCGAAGCGCGAGCACTGGAAAACGCTGGGTAAGAAAGCGCGCACAGAGGCCATTGCTTCTCACTGGTTTCCCGCCGTGCTCGGCCCGGAGAATCTCTACTACATCGTGGACCATCATCACCTCGGGCTGGCGTTGCTCGAAGAAGGCGTCAAGGAGGTAAAGGTCGCAATGCTCAAGGACCTCTCGTGGCTGGACGAGGCGATCTTCTGGCGCATGATGGAGCACAACCAGTGGGTGCATCCGTTCGGCGCAGACGGCTCGCGATACGACTTCGAACATCTTCCCAAGATAGTGACCGGTCTGACGGACGATCCGTATAGAAGTCTCGCTGGCGAACTGCGCCGGGTGGGTGGCTTCGCAAAGGATGCAACGCCGTTCAGCGAATTCCTGTGGGCCGATTTCCTGCGTCCGCGGGTGGCCGAGAGCAAGATCCGCAAGAGCTTTGCGAAGGCGCTCGATCAGGCCAAAGCCGTCGCGCATACGCCCGAGGCACGGTATCTGCCGGGCTGGTCCGGGCTGATCGAAAGCCGGTAAGCAGACCTGCCTCGGCGCCGCGCGGCTGGGCGCAATTCTGCCAATAAACAGAATTCGGCCGCGCCGGCAGGGCTTTGCAGGAAAGCGCCGGGTACGGGAAAGGCCGGTCAACGCGTGCCGGGCCTGAATGTTATGGCTTACCGTGTGAATGTCACGGCTCTACATGGAACGCCACTCCGGCGTTCCATCGTAACCAAGCCAACCCGCACGAATACCCACTGCGGGATAGCGTGGTCCCGCAGGATCACGATTCCACGTCGGCCAGACTGAACAGTTCCGTCTTGTCGTTGTACGAGAAGATCTCGCCGTAACGGCCCCAGTTGATCACCGCGTCCAGCGTCTCCTTCGCGGCGCTATCCGACAGAAAGTCCTCCAGTTCCTGCTCGAAGCGCACGCGCGGCGCACGGTGCCCCGGGCGCTCGTTCAGCACCTTCTTGATCTGGGTAGCGAGCGGCACATGTCGCAGCAAATGCTCGGCGAACATCGTCTTGCGCTCTTGCGTGCCGAGTTCGGCGAATACGCGTGCCGGCGGCGTCAGGAAAATATCGCCTTCGCGTATTTCCGCAAAAGCGAGATGCTGCAGCACCTCGGCTACCGGGAACAGATCGTCAACCTCGAGCTGCAGGGTTCGAGCGATTTCCGGCATATCGGCGCGGCCATGGTACGGATCGGCGGCCAGCGTTTCGATCAGACCGGCCATCAGGTTGGTCGAGACCTCCGGCAGCCAGCTGCTCAGTTCCAGGCCCTTCTTCTTTTCTTCGCCGAGTTGGCGCGCGGTCATCTTGGCGTAGATTTCGTCGACAAGACTGCGGAACACAGGATCGAGGCGGTTGCGCGGATGCGCGAACGGCACCTTGATCTCTGCGATCACCCGCCCCGGATTGGACGACAGCACCAGGATCCGGTCACACATGAATACTGCTTCCTCAATGTTGTGCGTGACGATCAGCATCGACTTGATCGGCATCTTGCCCTGGGTCCAGAGGTCGAGCAGGTCGGTACGCAAGTTCTCGGCGGTCAGTACGTCGAGCGCGGAGAAAGGTTCGTCCATCAGCAAGAGCGTGGGATCGACAACCAAAGCGCGGGCAAAACCCACACGCTGGCGCATCCCGCCCGACAACTCACGCGGATACGCGTTCTCGAAACCGTCCAGGCCGATCAGATCGATGGCTGCCAGCGCGCGCTCACGCCGCTTCTGCGCGCCAACGCCGAGCGCCTCCAGCCCCGCCTCCACGTTCTGAAGCACGGTCAGCCACGGAAACAGCGCGAAGGTCTGGAACACCATGGAGACGCCCTTGGCCGGCCCGTCGAGAGGTTTGCCAAGGTAAGTCACGTCGCCGCCGGTCGGTTCGATCAACCCCGCGATGATCCGCAGCAGCGTTGACTTGCCCGACCCGGAGCGGCCGAGCATACCGACGATCTCGCCCTCTGGAAGCGTGAGGTTCACCCCATCGAGCACAAGCAGGTCGCTCTGGGTCTTGTCAAAGCCGTGGCTCACGTCTTTGAGATTGAGGATTTCATTCCTGGAACCGAGCGGCGTCTGGAGCAATTCGGCAGATACAACTTTAGGATTTAGCATCGCATTCACTCTCAATTCATTTTCAATCGAGCCGAAGCTTGGCTTCGGCATAGGCGTACAGCGGGCGCCACAACGTGCGGTTGAACAGGGTCACGAACAAGGACATCACCGCAATGCCCAGGATGATCTTCGGAAAGTCGCCGGCGGCCGTGGTCTGCGCGATATATGCGCCAAGCCCGTGCGCGACGACCTTGGTGTCGCCCCACTGGACGAACTCCGCCACAATGCTGGCATTCCACGCGCCGCCCGACGCGGTGATCGCGCCCGTGACGTAATACGGGAAGATGCCGGGCAGCATGACCTTGCGCCACCATTGCCAGCCGCGGATGCGGAAGTTCGCGGCCACTTCGCGATAGTCGTTGGGATACGCGCTCGCGCCCGCAATCACGTTGAACAGGATGTACCACTGCGTGCCGAGCACGATCAGCGGCGACAGCCAGATGTCGGGGTTCAAGTGGAAACGCACGATCACAATCACGAACACCGGGAACAACAGGTTTGCCGGGAACGCGGCAAGAAATTGCGCAAGCGGCTGGATCTTCTCCGCCAGCGCCGGCCGCAGTCCGATCAACACCCCGATAGGCACCCATACCAATGTGGAGAGCAGGATCAGCAGGGCCACGCGAAGCAGCGTGATGAGGCCAAGCACGAACACGTGGCCGACTTCGTCGAGCGTGACACCGGTCCGTACATACGCGATCACGCGATAGACAACATACGCCGTCAGCAGGATCACCAACGCACCCCAGACAATGTCGCCCATGCGCGATGACTTCCGTCTGCGCGGCATGCTGAAACGTACACCGCTGAAAGACGGCAGGCGCAGCGGGATACGTGCGGCATTCGCAAAGAGCGCGCCCATGGGCACGAGCACGCGATGAATCAGCCGCGTGCGGCGGATCAGGTCCAGCAGCCACGACTCGGGCGCATTGCCTGAGCTGGTGGTTTCCATGCGGAACTTGTCGGCCCATGCAACGAGCGGGCGGAACAGCAACTGGTCATACGCGAGAATCACCACGGTCATCGCGAGGATCACCCAGCCGACCGCGTGAAGATTTTTGTCGGCAATGGCCTGCGCGAGATACGCCCCGATTCCCGGCAGCGTGATCGTATTGTTGCCGACGGTGATCGCCTCCGATGCAACGACGAAAAACCAGCCGCCCGACATCGACATCATCATGTTCCAGATGAGGCCAGGCATTGAAAACGGCACGTCCAGCTTCCAGAAGCGCTGCCATGGAGTCAGGTGAAAGCCGCGCGACACTTCGTCGAGATCACGTGGCACGGTGCGCAGCGACTGATAAAAGCTGAATGTCATGTTCCACGCCTGGCTTGTGAAGATCGCGAAGATTGCCGCGAGTTCCGCGCCTAGCACGCGCCCTGGAAACAGAGCGAGGAAGAACGTGACCGTGAATGAAATGTAGCCCAGCACCGGCACAGACTGCAGGATGTCGAGGATCGGTACCAACACCTTCTCGGCGCGCCGGCTCTTCGCCGCCAGCGTGCCGTACACCAGCGTGAACGTCAGCGACGCAACCATGGCCGCGAGCATGCGAAGCGTGGTGCGCATCGCGTACTCGGGCAGACTCGCCGGATCGAGCGAGATGACCTGCGTTTTTAACGTGGCGATCGGCGCCATCGTCTGGTGAAAACCGATCGCGGTCATCGCAATCAGGCAGATGATCAGCGGAAAAGCGACAAAGTCCCAACCGTTGGGGAGCAACCGCCATGCAGAAGCATTCGCGATGCGGTTTGGGTTAAAACTGAAGTTCATCGGATGTCTCACCGGTCACGGATTGCAAAAACATGCGGCGTCTCGCCTGAGCGATACACGACAACGCGCTAAGAGGTCACGCCTGAAAGTTGAAGCCTTTCATGACCGGATACCGGTCATGAAAGGGCACAGAGAATCCACACCTCGTAATAACGGCCACGGAACTCAAGACAGCAGGGTATTGAGACGGCTCCAGAAGGCGCCCAGTCTGTTTGGTACAGCGGGGATACCCTCGACGTAGGCATGCACCGGGGGCACAGCGTGGTAATAGACGCGGGCTTCTTGCACGACAGGCGGGTGTGACAGCAGCAGACCGAAGTTCATGATATTTCTCCGAGCGTTTGGCTCAACGCGGTTTGTGGCAAGCCAGCAGACCCGGAGCTCGATCGCGTGAAACGCGCGGCGGCGAACGTCTACTCGCTTGCCTTCAGCAAAAGTGAAGTGCAACGGTGTATGGGACAACTATCAGGGTCCGGCATGGAAGCTCCTTGTTGGCGTTAATACAGATACGGCTAGCCACACGTTCGCTTTCGCCGGCAGCCTGCACCGGCGCAAACGGACATAGCCGCGAAGCTTATGCTTGGCGACTCAATACCATCAGGACGCACGTTACGATTGCGTCCAAAAGGGTGTTTTTAACGTGCACGGAGCGAGTTACTACGGCGCGCACCGTCTGCCTGCTGGCAAGACGGCGGCTAAGGGAAAAAGCGCGGACGTCCTGCCGATCAGGCGGCGAATTTGTTCGAAGGTCGACTACTACAGGTGTCCAAGGCATTAGCCCGATTTGTGGAGACTGCGAAGTTTAGGCATTTAAGGAATCACAAGTCAACCTCCTTTGGCATGACTGGCCAATATAAACCTGAAAATCAGGTGTTCAAGATGATCGGCGAGTCCCATATACAACAACAGCACTCTTTCATATGCCCCGTGACGAACGCACTTGGAAAGAGTAATGAAAGAATATAAGAGGGTCGACCGGCGTTGTTAATGGCCAGTGCAATACGTCTCAAGGTCCACGCGGACGGCATTTTTATACTATTTTTACTTGCCGCGCCGCTCTTGCGGCAAATAGGATCCGCTCGCCTCAATACGCCGGAGTGCCCTCGAGAAGGGACGCCGAAGTGGTGGAACTCGTTCCCTTATCGTGCGCCCTACCCTCGCGTTACTCTCTGAATCGCAAGTTAGTTGATGCGGAATGGCTGGCTTGTCCTCAGCTCAAATTTAGGATGCCGAAGTTATATCGTCATGATTGGCGCCCACCTAGAATGCGCCCGTCATCACAAAAGGGGCTAATGTCTTGGACAGTAGCAATTGTCGATCTTCGAACAGTTTCTCTGCCTGACCGCCAGGACGCCCGCGCTTTTTCTTCCAGCCGCCGTCTTGCCAGCAGGCAGACGGTGCGCGCCGTAGCAACGCTCTTTGTGCACCTTAAATAGCACCGTATTGACGCAGCGTGAGTGCAACTTCTGCACGTCAAGCACGTCCATACAGTACTGCATCGCGAGCACCCACTCGCGGCTGCGTTCGTTCGCGCCAAGGCCTGCCTGTCGGCATTGGCGCGAGTGGATAGACACGTGCGTGAAAAACGCCGATAAGGAACCGCTATGCCCGAGAGTGACAGTTATCACCTACCCCGGTATTCCTGAATTTAATTGCAGGAAAGCTGGTAGACCTTCCCCGCTGCGCGTCAAGCGTGCGGCGTGCATGCCCGCCTGCTGCCTTTCGGTGAACCGCGTGTGCCCTAAAATCTGAGGCGTTTGCCTGGCCTCGGCACTCAGCGCGCCTTGTTCATGGCGCGGCGGAACGCCTTGAGAGTCTCGGCGCTGACATAATGTTCTATGCCTTCGGCATCGCGCCGAGCCGTGTCGGCGCTCACGCCGAGCGAAAGAAGAAAATCTTCGACAATTTGATGCCGCACCCGGCTTTGCTGCGCGACTTCACGACCTGCGTCCGTCAGAAAAACGCCGCGATAGGGCTTGCGCGAAATTAAGCCCTTCGCCACCAGGCGGGCCAGCATCTTCGCCACGGTCGGCTGCGCGACGCCGAGTCGCGCAGCAATGTCCACTTGACGTGCTTCATTGCCGTCCTCGATCAAATCGGCAATCAGCTCGACATAGTCTTCGACCAACGCCAGTCGACTGGCCTCGCGTGTCTGACGGAACCCTTCCGAGTGGCTGTCGGCATCGATAAGCGGCTTCTCACGCGGCACGAATTGGCGCATATGTTCCGTGTCCTGGTTATTTATGGTGCGGCATGCCGCCTCCTTGATATTTATAGCATACGCTTCAATTCTTTATTCATGGAATACCCTGTCGGCGCATAGCAGGGTTGCTTCCTACAGGAGCATCGTCACATCGAAGAGTTGCAACCAAGCATCGTCGATGTAATATAGCACAGGGTATATAGTGAAGCCTTGGCGATTCCTATTGTGTTTGGGTTGAACTGCATCCAAATCCACCGGGAAAACGTAATGGTATATAGGCCACGCACGTCCACTGCCACGATCAGCGTGGAGGTTGCGGCGCCTGGAAAAGGATACCGACAAAGTCAGCCCGAAATGCATGCCTCTATCCGGGTACCCGGGTGGCAAATGGGTAAGACGGCTGTTGGCATTACCGAGTGTCGGCTATAGCGTTTCGATTAACTTTCGATTGGCCACACGGCCCTGGGAATTCGGTCGAATGATTTAGCCGGTAGTGTGCAATTTGACGAACACCATGCCCCGGATCATCTGCCGCATAGCAAGTGACAATCGTAACCAGTAGTCAGAAACCCGCCATCGCAAACAAAGGATAGCCATGTCGAGTACCACGAGCAGGAGTACCCTGACCGATCGCACCACTGAGGCTATTCACGACGTGCTCGCGGGCCGGCGGCAAGGGCTGCGTTCCGTGTTGCTATTCGCAGGACCCGCGGTGATTGCGTCTATCGCCTATATGGATCCGGGCAACTTCGCGACCAATATCCAGGCGGGGTCGCAGTTCGGCTATTCGCTGCTTTGGGTTGTGTTGATGGCCAACATGATTGCGATGCTATTCCAGGCATTGTCGGCCAAACTCGGGATCGTGACGGGCCGCAACCTGGCCGAGATGTGCCGTGAGCAGTTTTCCCGTCCGACCGTCTATGCCATGTGGGGCGTAAGCGAAGTGGCTGCCATGGCCACTGACCTGGCCGAATTTCTCGGTGGGGCGATTGCACTGTCGCTACTTTTCAAGCTGCCTCTTATCTCCGGCATGTTGATCACGGCGATCGTTACCTACGGCATTCTGCTGTTTGAGAAGAACGGTTTCCGGCCAATGGAAATTATCATTGGGACGTTTGTGGGAGTGATCGGGCTGTGCTACCTCGCCGAGATGTTTATCGCGCCTGTTTCCTGGGGACTAGTAGGCTTTCATTCCGTCGTACCTACATTGCCCAATGCCGAAGCACTGACGATTTCGGTCGGCATTGTAGGCGCGACCGTCATGCCACACGCGATCTACCTGCACTCGGGACTTACGCAGGGGCGAGCCCCGGGGAGTAATCCGCGCGAACGGAAGATTCTGCTACGTTTCTCGAACTGGGAGGTCGTCATTGCCCTTTCGATCGCGGGGCTCATTAATATGGCAATGGTCATTATGGCGAGCTCCGCTTTTCATGCCGGTCACAGTGACGTCGCGGAAATCGAGACTGCTTATCACACGCTCACGCCGTTGCTCGGCGCGGGTGCCGCCGCCGTGTTCCTGATTTCCCTCATCAGCTCGGGGGTTTCCAGTTCGGTAGTAGGCACGATGGCCGGGCAAATGATCATGCAGGGCTTCGTTGGCTTTCGCATTCCGGTCTGGCTGCGGCGCCTCGTTACCATGGTGCCCGCCTTCATTGTGGTCGCGCTTGGTGTGAATGCCACCCAGGCATTAGTGCTCAGTCAAGTCGTCCTGTCATTTGCCTTGCCGATTCCGATGGTGGCCCTGGTCTTGTTCACCCGTCGCAAGGACATCATGGGCGAGTTTGCCAACAGCCGTCTGACGGACGTAGTGGCGGTCGTGTCCACAATAATTATTCTCGCTTTGAATATGGTTTTGCTGCTTCAGACTTGCGGCGTCAAGGTGCCAGGGTTGCCTTCGAGTTAGGTTCAAACTCCAAATGATATTGGCATCTGTTGTTGGTTTATCGCTCGCCGTCGTTGGCCTTGCTTCTCTCGCATGGGAAGCCGGTAGTTCGGCCGGGGCGTCCGCACTAAAGACCAGAACCACTGTCACGGCCTCTGTCGTTTTGCTCGTCATCGGCATCATCATTTTGTTTCGACACCCCGTACATCTCTGACCCTTTACGGGTATCAGCACCGTCCGATAGATGCGCATTTCGCCGTATCGCGTGAGGCCTTCGAACCAAGCTTCGAACCAAGGTATCGCGCTGAACAGGCCGTACATGGCCGATGTTTTTGCACGGACGTCGCGCACTTTTCCCCGCTGTGCAACCCTTTATGGGGCATTGCTAGCGGCCGCGGAGGTATTGGCCGACACAGTATTTCCCGTACACCAGGCAATGCGGCGGCCGATCATCCGGTTTTCCACCGTGCGGTATCGCGTCAGCGGAAATACGTGTGCCGTCCACAGCGGATACTTGGTGGCTCTGATGCGGGGTGGCAAGAATGATGAGCAGCATTACCACTACGGCCAAGAGCGGGATAAATACCATCCTGCGGCGTATGTGCAAGCGGTTCATGGCCAACCCTCCGGCTGGCTTCACGCGTGATTCATTACCATTGCGAGTCCGGTGACAAAGCCCGCTGGCATGAGCCCCATTTGTGAATACTTTTAAGTTTTAGGTGGTCCAGGAATTGAAAGTCAACATGATTCAATAAGCAGAGCAAACCTAATTTAAAGCTGCTTGTGCAATGCCGCATGAGCTGCATCGACCTGCATGAGATCTGTACGCACCCTTCATTGTCCTTCCAAGCCGGTTTCGAATGGTATGTGAAAGAACTCATCGGAAAGATAGCCGGCGAGGCATGGCTACAGGCATGGCTACCAAGCGGAACCGCTATGGGGGCAGAACAACGGAGTCAAAGAAGAGAATGCAACAAGGGAGTCAAACGGGAGTGAGACAATCGTGCATTATTCGTATAAACGCACTCATTCATATTACCAAATTGAAAGCATTAGGGCGGCGCCGTCTTTGAATTACTGAATGCATGATTCCTCCTGACTTAGCCGCCTCCCTTCCCGTAAAATAGAAAGCTGACTTTCGAAATGAATACCCCCATGAAGCTTTCACGTCGCGCAGTGCTTGGCCGTAGCCTCGCCGTTCCCCTGAGCCTGAGTCTGTCGCCATTTATGGCCCTCCGGTCCGAAATCGCTAACGCCGCCAACGCCGCCCCTTCCTCGCTGGCCATTGTGATGAATTCCGGCGAAGCCAGTGTCTCGGTTATCGACATGGCGTCGCGCAAAGTCATCCGTACCTTGCCCACGCTGCGCGAACCGAGTCACTGGGCGCTTTCCCAGGACCGTAACAAGCTCTATATTGCGGACGCCAGCGGCAATGCGTTGTTCATCGTCGATCCGCGTACCGGTACCGCGCTCGGTCACAAGGTCATTGCCGATCCTTACCAGCTTGGCTTTACGCCGGATCATCGCTACCTGGTTGTCAACGCGCTTCGGCTCGACTATGTCGATGTCTATCGCGCTGACGACCTGACCCTCGCCAAGCGTTTCTCGCCCGGCTCCATGCCGAGCCACCTCGATTTCTCGCCGGACTCGCGCTGGAGCTTCAACTCCATGCAAGGCTCGGGAACACTTGTCTCGTTCGACCTGACCACCATGACGATACGCTGGAAGACGAAGCTGGGTTCAACCCCGGCGGGCGTGCTCTGGCACAACGGCAAGGTGCTGGTCTGCGTCATGGGCAGCGACCATGTGGCGGAGGTCGATCCGGTCACGGGTGACGTGCTGCGGCGAGTCAAGACGGGAGTCGGTCCGCATAACATTTTCCTGTCGCCTGACGGCAGCACACTCTACGTATCCAATCGTATTGGCGGGTCCCTGGTCGCCATGGATCCCACCACGTTCGCCATACTACGCACGTATCCGTTCCACGCCGCCGGACCGGACGACATTGGCATCGCGCCGGATGGGAAGTTATGGGTTACGTTGCGCTTTCGCGAACAGGTCGCGGTGCTGGACCCGAAAAGCGGCGCTTACGAGACCATTGATGTGGGGCGCTCGCCGCATGGCATCTTCCTCAATTCCGAGTTGAGCCGTAAGGGCCTGATCACCGCGGAAACCTTGTAAAGAAAGCCATGCTGATATTCCTCGACAGATTGTTTAACGCCCTGGCCGGCGAAATCGATCAGTACCTGGTCCTGCCAATGCTTTATCACTTCGGCTGGATGCAGTGGGAAGAGCTGTCGTTCGACTGGGTACTCGTGTGCGTGTATGGGATGTTCGCGGTCATCGTCACCTACGCCGTATGCTGGCCGCTGGAGGCGCTGTTCCCGATCGAGCACTGGAAGGATCGGAAAACGGTGGTGACGGACGCGTTCTATACGGTGCTCAATCGCGTTGGTGTATTGCCCGTCGTCAGTTTCCTGCTGTTCTATCAGGTGCAGGTGTGGGTGAACGGTTTTGTGGTCGCCCAGGGCTATATCCCGCCAACGCTTGAGACTGTCGTGCCGGCGCTGCTCGGGCACCCGATCATCACGTTCTTCATGTACGCCCTGATTCTCGATTGCGCGGACTATTGGCGTCATCGCTTGTCGCACACGTGGCGCGGCTGGTACGCGTTGCATGCGCTGCACCACGCGCAACGGCAAATGAGCTTCTGGTCCGACGACCGGAATCACCTGCTGGACGATCTTGTCGCGGCAATCTGGTTTGGCGTGGTCGGTCTGGCGATTGGTATTCCGCCGCTGCAGTTCCCGCTGCTGTTCCTGTTCATGCGTTTCATCGAAAGCCTGAGTCACGCCAATATCCGCATGTCCTTTGGCTGGCTCGGCGACAGGCTGCTTGTCTCGCCGCGCTTCCACCGTCTGCATCACGGGCTGCGTGCGGCGGGCCGTAACTCCTGCAATTACGGCGCCGTTTTCCCGATCTGGGACATCGTGTTCCGCACGGCCGACTTCTCGGCGGAGTATCCCCCGACCGGAGATCGACGCGCGCCTGAATCGATGGCAAGCGGCGGTTACTTCGCCCAGCAACTGGGCGGCTTGCGGTTTTTCCTCGATGAAATCCGGGCACCGTCGAAAAAGGCACCGCGCGGTTCTTGATGACCCTGGAGCCACCGCTTAAGGTGGGTGGCCGGAGTGCTTGAGGCTATCGGCGCCATGATGGCGCTGCGCCATCTGATGCGTCTCTCCGAACTCCCTGCCCGCGTGCCGCCTAAACAGAGGCCTGCAAAACGGCGACCGAAACCGGCCCTCGGGAGTTGAGGGTTTGACCAGATTCGCCTAAGTGCCCCTGCCCCGTGAGAAATCTTTCACGGATCTTGGTCAGGGACTTTCCCCGCTTTGTGGCCGCGACTAAAGCAACAGGCGTGGGATAGTTTCATCCCAGCTACGCTCGCGCACCCTCTCTCCGTTCTCCTCGGCCTGCAACGAACCCGTCAGATAGAAGTGCTCCTTGTCTGCGGACATATGTACGTCGCTGCGTACATGGATGTCCCAGCCTTCTCGGCCCATACGCAGCGATTGCGTCAGCGTATAACGAGCACTAAGCGGATCGTTGCCCTGGATCTTCAAAGAACGCTTCAGGTTGTGCTCGACGGTTGTATCGATTTCTGTAAACCGCTGCACGCCTTCGCCAAATAGGCCGCCGATGCCTTCAGTCACATACGTCCATTCGCCCGTGGTCAGGTCATAGGACGAAGTGCGTGTCATGCTGCCGCCGCGCACTTGCTCAGTGGGCGTCGCGGGACCTCGCTCAGGAGCGTGAAACCCGACCGGCGGCTCCGCGCCTTTCGTCTCGCGCACCGGCAAATGCAGCGCCGTATTGCCGAGTGTTACCTCAATCGTCGCGTCTTCCGGCGCGGGCCAGATCAGCGGCCAATAGGTCGTCGACAATGACAATCGAATCCGGTTGCCAACGCCAAATTCATGCGCGCACGCATCGAGCGTCAGCCGTACGCGAACCCTTTCGCCCGGCGTCAAAGCAGCGGGTTCGGCGGAGCCGTCACGATGCGTCAGGTTGAACATGCCATAAGAAACACGCGTTGCCGCGCCGTCCGGCATCACCTCGGAAACCCGTGCGCACAAGTAGGCGACGGGTCGGTCACTCGATACATCGATCTCGAGTTCCGGCATGCCCAGCAGCGCTAACGGTTCGGTCAGCGGTGCGCTATTGAACACCTGGGCGAGACCATCGTCGATGCGCTGGTCGGCGGGTGACTCGCCCGCAACGCCAGTACCCATCCATTCGCCGGCCGCCACGCCGTGGCCCTGATGCGTGTGAACCAGCACACGAGCCGCCGTATCAGGCGCGGTGCGTGTCAATGTCCCGCCGCCCAGATAGAGTGGCTGCATGGCGACTGAGGGGCTTGGCCATGCCGCCTCCGAGATCCATTTGCCCGGTGTCGTAGCGTAGGTGGTCTGCGGAGCACGCGGTGTCTCCATCCACACTCGCAACGCTGGACGCTCAGACGCCGAGCGTGAACCATCGTCACGGTCCGGACGCAGCCAACGGTTCCACCACTCCACGGCTTCCTGCAGAAAACCCACTGCAGGCCCGGGTACACCGTCGTGCGGATAGATATGCGCCCACGGTCCAATGAGACCTTGCCGTGGCACGTGCAAGCCTGCCATCAGGCGGAACACAGCATTCGTATAACTGTCGGCCCAGCCGCCGACCGCAAACACCGGACATTGGATCGAGGACCAGTCTTCGCATACCGAGCCATGGCGCCAGTAACTATCACGGTGCTGATGCTTCATCCATAACGCGGGAAAGAACGGCAGCTTGTCGAGGCGCGCCATCCAGGCGGACCGCCATTCGTCTCCGTACAGAAACGGGTCAGGCGGACGCCCCTGATAGGCGAGCATGATGCTGCCCCACCACAGGTTGTCGTTGAGCAGGCAGCCGCCTTTGTAGTGAATGTCGTCCGCGTAACGGTCGTCGGTTGAATAGACCGTGATGATTGCTTTGAGGGCGGGAGGCCTGCGCGCCGCGATCTGAAGCGCATTAAAGCCTCCCCACGATTTCCCCATCAAGCCGACCGCACCGCTGCACCACGATTGCCGCGCAATCCATTCAATGACCTCCAGCCCGTCGTCCTGCTCCTGCAGCACGTATTCATCGGCCATGAGACCGTCGGACTCGCCGCTGCCGCGCATATCGACGCGCACCGCCGCGAATCCGTTCGAAGCGAAGTAGTGATGCATCGGTTCGTCGCGCGAACGGGTGCCGTCGCGTTTGCGATACGGAATGTACTCGAGGATCGCAGGCACTGGCGACGCGTCAGTCTCGGCGACGTCCGGCATCCAGATACGGGCCGCAAGCCGGGTGCCATCAGCGAGCGGGATCCAGACGTGCTCGATCACGCGCACGCGCGCCGCTTGCTCATTGTTGCGCTGCATACTTCAATTCTCCCGTGAACGTGTTCGATTCAGCCGGCCGCGCACTCTGCATGAGGTTTTCGTCGAGCCATCCGATCCGCAGTTCAGGCACCGACGACAACAGCCGTTTTGTATAGGCATGACTCGGCGCATTAAACACGTCAGCCGTGGCGCCCTGCGCAATGATCTCGCCCCGCAGCATGACTGCCACGCGCTGCGCAATGCGCCTTACCGTGCCAAGATCATGCGTAATGAACAGGTACGACAGTCCGATGCGTTTTTGCAGCGACTCCAGCAACGAAAGAATGCCGTCGGCGACCAGCGGATCGAGGGCTGACGTGACCTCGTCGCAAATCACCAGGTCTGGTTGCGCCGCCAGCGCCCGCGCAATGCAAATGCGCTGCTTCTGCCCACCCGACAACTCGGCCGGTTTCCGGTCGATAAAGACTTCCGGCAGTTCAGTCAGGCGTAACAATTCCAGCACGCGTTCACGCACCTTATCTTTATGGATACCGAAATAAAATTCCACTGGTCGCCCGATGATCTCACCGACGGTGTGCATCGGATTAAGGGCGACGTCAGGCGACTGGTAGACGAGCTGGATGCGCCGCTTCAGCTCACGCGAACGCTCAACCAGGCGATGTGGCAAGGGCTCGCCGTCGAACCGCAGCGTACCGCTCTGCTGCTCGATCAACCCGACTATCGCTCGCGCGACCGTGCTCTTGCCGCTACCCGACTCGCCCACCAGCGCTAGCGTTTCACCGCGTGCTAGTTGCAGATCGACATCCCTGACGATCGCCTTGCCGTGATAACCCGCGTTCAGTCCTTCGATATTCAGAAGCGGCTCTGTCACATGAGGGGGACTAGCTCGCAGGGTGTCAGCCGCGCTGCGTTCAGCGACCAGACGCTGGGTATATTCGTCGCGCGGCGCGTTGAGCACCGCGTCCGTGGATCCCTCCTCCACCATCCGGCCGCCACGCAGCACCATGATCCGGTCGGCGACCTGCGCGACTACCGCCAAGTCGTGTGTGATGTAGAGCGCGGCAGCGCCGAACTCACGCACTATCCTGCGCAGCACGACCAGCACTTCGATCTGCGTGGTCACATCAAGCGCCGTGGTTGGCTCGTCGAGCACAAGGATTGATGGCTTGCACGACATCGCCATGGCGACCATCGCCCGTTGCAATTGCCCACCGGATACCTGATGCGGATAACGCCGCCCGAACGTATCCGGGTCTGGCAGGTCGAGTGACGCGAATAACTCGCGCGCCCAGGCCCGCACTTCTTCGCGGCCCATCAATCCGTGTCGCAATGGCCCTTCGCAGACCTGCTCGCCAATGGTCAACGCCGGGTTGAATGCAGCCGCTGCGCTCTGAGCTACATAAGCCACCTTGGTCGCGCGCAGCGCACGTTGCCGTTGCGGCGTTGCGCCCAAAATGTTCTCGCCAGCGAGCCACACTTCCCCACCCGTGATCCGGCAGCGGCCGCGAGCATAACCGAGCGCGGCGAGGCCGATAGTCGATTTACCCGCGCCGGATTCGCCGATCAGCCCGAGCACTTCTCCCTGAGCAAGAGTGACATCGACTTTGTCGACCAATACCTGACCGTTGGGTGCCTCGACCCGCAACGCCCGCATTCTCAAGACTGGGTTCATGCGATCACTCCCGCCTGCCCGACTGCCCGCACCGACAACAGCCAGTCGACGATCAGATTGATACCAATCGTCAGCAAGGCAATCGCCGCAGCCGGCACCAGCGGCGCCATGCCACCGAAATTGATCACCTGCGCGTTGTCGCGGACCATGCCGCCCCAGTCGGCATAGGGAGGCTGGATACCCAGCCCAAGAAAGCTCAGGCCGGCCACGAACAGGATCGTGAACCCGAAGCGCATGCCGAATTCCGCCAGCAGAGGTGGGACCGCATTCGGCAGGATCTCGCGGCGGATGATCCACGCGAGCCCCTCTCCGCGCAGCCGCGCCGCTTCCACATATTCTTGTACGGCGATGCCCTGCGCGACGAGCCGCGCGAGCCGGAACACGCGCGTTGAATCGAGAATCGCGATCGTGCCTATCAGCACCGGCATCGACGTACCCAGCACCGACAGGATCATCAGCGCGAAGATCAGGACCGGCATCGCCATGAGGGTGTCGACGATCCTGGACAGCACCTGATCGACCTTGCGTCCCAGCACGGCGGCCGCGAACCCTGTGACAATGCCGAGGGAAAAGGACAGCAGCGTGATCGCGAGAGCAAGGCCGAGCGTTGTACGCCCGCCGTACAACAGGCGCGAAAACATGTCACGCCCGATGCTGTCCGTGCCGAGCCAATGACCGGCACCGGGCGGCATCCATACGTCGCCGACCGTTTCGGTTTCGCCGTGCGGCGCGATGAGCGGCGCACACAGCGACGCCATCGCAATGACCGCGACAAGCAACATCCCGATCGCCGCGCTCATGGGCACTTCTTTACCGAACACTTTCATTGCCCTTTACCTCGCATGCCGCAAGCGCGGATTTGCCCAGACAGCAAGCACATCGGACACGGTATTAAGCCCGACGTAAGCCGTGGCAAAAAGCATCCCGCAAGCCTGCACCACCGGCAGGTCACGCTTCGATACCGCGTCCACCATCAACTGCCCGACACCCGGATACACGAACACGACCTCGACCATGATGACGCCGACGATCAGGTAAGCCAGGTTGAACGACACCGCGTTGATAATTGGCGCGAGCGCGTTGGGAAGCGCGTGACGCACCACGATCCATGACTTGGGCAAGCCCTTGAGGATGGCTGTTTCGGTATAGGCACTGCCCATCACGGAGAGCACGGACGCTCGCGTGGTGCGCAGCATGTGGGCGGCCACAACAAAAAGCAGGGTGAGCGTTGGCAGCGTGGTCGCGTAGAGTCGCTCGGAGAACGGCATATCGGGCGACACGGCGGCCAGACTCGGCAGCACTGGGAATTTAACCGCGAGCAAAAGCAGCAGCACGTAACCGACAAAGAACTCCGGCATCGATACGCTAGCAAGCGACAGCACGCTGGCCGCCCGATCGAAGAGACTGTCTTGCCATATTGCGGACGCGATGCCGACAAGTACCGACAGCGGCACCGCAACAAGCGCCGCATAGCCTGCGAGAAACAGCGTGTTGTACAGCCGCGGCAGCAAGTCCTCACTGACCGGGCGTCCGTTCGTCAGTGACGTCCCGAGGTCCCCATGCAGGAAATGCAGCACCCATAGCCCGTAACGTTGCAGCGCCGGGTGGTCGAGACCGAGCGACGCCCGAAGCGCCGCGACCGTTTCCGGCGTCGCCGACTGACCTAGGATGGCAGAAGCCACGTCACCGGGAAGCAGCTCGGTGCCCACGAAGATCAGCACCGAAACAAGCCACAGCGTCAAAACGCCCGCCAGCACCCGCTGCAAGACAAGCCGCTTCATTAGGACTCCAGCCAGACGTGTTCCGCGAGCCGGCCGCCCATGAAGTTAAACAGCGGATGCGGCGTGACGCCCTGAAGCTTGCTGCTGGTTGCATCGATATAGTCAGCGAAGAGCGGGATCATTGCACCGCCGTTGTCGCTCACCATGAGCTGCATCTCGCGGTACAACTCGCGGCGTTTGGTGTCGTCGAGCATCGCGCGTGCTTGCAGCAGCAATGCGTCGAACTTTGGGTCACGCCAGTGCGTGTCGTTCCATTTCGCGTCGGACTTGTACGCGGTCGATAGCATCTGGTCCGCCGTCGGCCGGCCGCCCCAATAGCCCATGCAAAAAGGCGCCTGCATCCACACCTTGTCCCAGTAGCTGTCGGCGGGCTGACGGCGAATGGAAAGCTGAATGCCCGCAGGCGCGCATTCGCCCTGGAACAGCGCAGCCGAATCCACTGCGCCTGCAAACGCTGCGTCGGACGTCGACAATTCGACCTTCAGTTCGGACAAGCCAGCCTTCTTCAGATAGAACTTCGATTTGTCGGGGTCGTACGCATGCTGCGGCAAATCCCCGGCATAAAAGCGGTCGGTCTTAGGCACAGGATGGTCGTTGCCGATCGACCCGTAACCGCGCAGGATGGTCGTCAATTGCTTCTGACGATCAATGCCGTATTTGACCGCGAGGCGCACGTTGTTGTCGGCGAAAGGCGATGCGGCGCAGTCCATCAAGAACGTAAAGTGCTGGCCACCGGCTGAGCGCACGATGCTGACCGCCGGGCTGCGCTTGAGCAGATCCACGGTCTTGAAGTCGACCCGGTTGATCGCATGGACCTGGCCCGAGATCAGCGCGTTCGTGCGCGCCGTGGCGTCGTTGATCACGATCAGTTCGACCGCATCCACATACGGACCATCGGTCTTCCAGTAGTGCGGATTGCGCTTGAAGAGCGACCGTACCCCTGGCGTGAACTCACCGAATACAAAAGGACCCGTGCCTATTGGATGGCTCCAGTCCTTGAAGCCGTTCGGCACCACCAGCAGGTGATAGTCGGACAGCAGGTAAGGCAGGTCCGCATTGCCGCTTTTCAGCTTCATCGAAATCTGCAGCGGGTCGATCTTCGTGATCTCGGTCACATCCGCGAGACTCGACTTGATCGCCGACTTTGAAGCATCGCCGCGATGCAGGTTGATCGAATAGATCACATCGTCCGCATCGAGCGTCTTGCCGTTGTGAAACACCACGCCCTTGCGGACTTTAAGTATCCATTCCGCGGCGCCGGGTTTTGCCTCCCAGCTTTCAAGCAATTCCGGTTGCGCATGCATCTTTGCATCGATCTCGACCAGGCCGTTCATGAGCATGTAAGCCTGGTTGAGCGGCACCCAATCCGGCAGCAGCGTTGGATCGATCGAGTCTGTTGTATTGCCGCCGCCCATGCCTAGTTTGAGCAAACCACCGCGCTTAGGCTGCGTCGCCGCGAGCGCGCTAGCCGGGGCGATCAGGCCAAGGCCGGTGCTTGCACTTAGCACCGCAACGCCTTGCAGAAACCGACGTCGGTTCAGCTGGCGATCCAGATTCTTATGCAGCGGCAAGTCAAACAAGTCCCCTTGATCGTCGAACGGCTTCATGCTTGAACTTCTCCTCATGGTGTCAACGCGTGGGATCAGGGTGCACGCCGGCTTGGGTCAATCCAGGCGTTCCTTTATCGGACAACGGGGCCAGAGCAGCGACCTTGCGGCGAGTATCGGTAGGCAAAACTACGCGGTCAACGCACTTTATTTTCACGCTCGCATAACAACAGGTAATATGAACGCCAGCCATCTGAACGCAGGTTGCCATGCGAGCAACTCAAGCGAGTCCCTGAAGAAAACTGGAAGCGCGAGATATGAAAGGATACCGACGCCTGATTCCTTCGCTAAACGCATTGGTCGACTTTGAAGCCGTTGCGCGGCTCAAGAGTTTCACGCTGGCAGCCGACGAACTCGGTGTCACACAGGCCGCCGTCAGCCGGCAAATCCGCTTTCTTGAAGACGCCATGAAGCTGCAGTTGTTTCATCGGCTGCATCGCTCGATCGCACTCACGAAAGAAGGCGAAGACCTCTTTTTCGTTACGTCGGAATCGCTCCAGAAAATCGCGGGCACCTTTGACAGTCTCAGCAGCAATACACGCGAGCAGGAATTCACCATCCTGGCGACCGCCGCGTTTTCGCAATTCCGCATCGTGCCCAGGCTGCCGCTGCTCAAGCGCTCCCAACCACAACTCAAGCTACGCCTGACCACGCAGATGTTCACCGCGGACCTGCGTCATAACGAAGTGGATATTGCGATTCGCTATGGCTCGGGCAACTGGCGCGACGGTCACTCAACGCTGCTCTTCAATGAGGAGGTGGTGCCGGTCTGTTCTCCGTCGTGGCTCGAAACGCATGGCGAACCTCAGTCGCCGCAGCACTTAAGCGATGCCCCGCTCATTGCCTACGACTCCACGTCGGAGGGCTGGATGGGCTGGGAAGACTGGTTCGACACAGTGGGCATCAAACGCAGCCGGCTGAACTATGTGCTGCGTTGCAGCCTCTACACCGATGCCATTCAGGCCGCGTTGCAGGGCCAGGGCGTCGTGCTCGGCTGGCGGCGGATGCTGGGCGACATGCTGACGTCGGGGCGCCTGGTGCCGCTCGGCGAAGCCTCTGTGAAAATGACCGACGCGTACTACGCCGTCGTGCCGCACGGACACGCTGTCACGCCAGCGGTAGATGCCGTTATCGAATGGCTTCGCGAGGAGCCGGCGCCGTAAAGCGAAGGTGTTTCGGCAACCATTGGCGACTCGCGCTGCCATTACTTATTGTTATGCGAGCGAGAAAATAAAGCGCGTTGACGCGTTGAATTGGCCTATCGATACTCCGTTCATTCCGCGACTCAGGTCGCGCCTGGCAACGTAGGGAATCTGATAAGGACCAGCGGATGTCGAGCATCAATGACACTACGCACGGCGTTTTGTTTCGCAGTCGGGCTTCAGGTCACGGTATGCCCGGCGCCCTGTTCGGCCGGCAGGATGTCTTTGAGAATGACGTCGATATCTTCTTCCACAAGCACTGGATCATGGCGGGTGTCACCGCCGACGTTCGCGAGCCCGGCGATGTCTCGGCGGTCGATATCGGCCGCGCCTCGATCATCATCGTTCGCGACGACGACAACATCGTTCGAGCGTACCGGAACGTGTGCCGTCATCGTGGCGCGCGCCTGCGCGAGCAAGGCAAGGGTTCCGTGGGAATGCTCGTCTGCCCTTACCACCAGTGGACGTACGGCCTCGACGGCGGTCTTAAACATGCTGCGCACATGGGACAGGATTTCGATCCAACCTGCCGCAGCTTGATGCCTGTCCAGATACGCGTAATAGGCGGGTTGATCTTTGTGTGCCTGAACGATGAAGCGCCCGCGGACATTGCAGCGCTCGACGAGACCATGACACCACGTCTCGCACCGTTCGATCTCGCTCGCACGAAAATCGCCTACGAAACGGACATCACTGAAAACGGCAACTGGAAGCTGGCAATCGAGAACAACCGCGAGTGTTACCACTGCGGCGCAACGCATCCCGAGCTCACCGTATCGTTCCTGGCCGAAGATTTCGGCTTCTGTCCCGACGGCTTGAGTGAGGAATCGGAGCGCGCGCTCGCTGAATATCGAGCGCTTAACGCGACTTCGCTTGCGAGCTGGCACAAGGAGGGATTGCTCAGCGAAGCCGTAGAACGGCTGGATGACGTAGCCACGCTGTTCCGGACACAGCGCTTGGTCATTGCCGGCAACGGCGAGTCACAAACGATGAACACAAAGGTCGCCAGCACCAGGCTCCTTGGCGACAACACGCGCCGCGATCTCGGCGATACGCATTTGTGGACGCACAACTCGTGGTCGCATGTCATGAGCGACCACGCGGTCATCTCGTACCTTATCCCGCTTGCACCGGATCGAACGCTGGTCAGAACCAAGTGGCTCGTTCATGAGGATGCGATCGAGGGCGTTGACTACGCGCTGTCTGATCTGATCGAGGTATGGCAAGCGACCAATGCTCAGGACGCCCGCCTTGTTGCGATCAATCACCAGGGTACGCAAGACCCGGGTTACAGGCCCGGACCTTTTTCGCCTTTCACCGAGTCGTATCTGGAACGATTTTCACGCTGGTACGCAACGCGGCTGGAAGCGCACGGCATCTGATGCCTTGTCTCGCGTCGAGCTTGTGATCCGGTGATCAACCGCGGTTGCCGGATGTTTTCGCTGCTTAGGCAGCGACCGCCGTTAGATGATTAACGCCTGATTACTTCGACCTTACAACGACTGCAAATCTCTCAACGAATGCCTCGCGTCCCATCGTGGTTGGCCCAACACGCGCCCCTCCATACGGCAGCATCAAGCCTCAACACGACGTCCAGCGACCTGTGCCGCGTCACGCTAAACTATGGAGTTAACGCGATGCAACACGCCCATGCATGCGCTCAACAGCACTCGAGTAGCCACTGGGATCACGGGAGACATTCGTTCAATGAACGGCGCAGACTTACCTGGCATGCTCCCCGAGATGCTGCCGCGACTATGGGCGTTCGCGCTTCGCATTTCCGGTGATCGCCACGACGCCGAGGATCTCGTCCAGCGAGCCTGCGTGCGGGCGCTCGAACGAGCGCATCAACTACAGCCCGACACGTCCCCGCTAAGCTGGATGTTTTCAATCGTCCATTCAACCTGGATCAACGAGCTGCGAGCGCGCAGCGTACGCAAGCGTTCCAGCATGGAATGGGATGATGACTTCCTGGAAAACGTTGCCGACCCCGTCGACAAAGGCCCGGAAGCGCTGCTCATGCACGGCCAGATCATCAGCGCCGTTGAACGGCTGCCCGAAGCCCAGCGTGTAGTGATGCTGCTGGTCGCGGTCGAAGGCTTGAGCTATCAGGAAGCGGCCGATGTTCTCGAAGTGCCTATTGGCACCGTCATGAGCCGGCTGTCGCGCGCACGTCAAGCGGTTGGCGCGTTGTTAGGCACGCCTGATCCGAAAGCCAGGGCTTCTGTCACGCGTAAGGACTCCATCGCATGAAAACCGATGACCTCATGCTGATGGCGTATGTAGACGGCGAACTTGCCCTCGGGGAGAGCCTGCAAGTCGAGGAGCACATTCGCGCTTCCTCTGAAGCCGCAGAGTTGGTAGCGCTGCTGCAAGCATCGCGTCTTGACTACAAGCAGGCGTTCGATGCGCAAAAATTGCCGCCGGTGCCGGACTCGCTGACGCGGAAGATCGAAGCAATGGCGCGTGCACATGGCACTGAAAGCGCGGCTTCGGATGCAAACGACCCTTCGCTTCGTGCGCCCGTCGCCGGGCCGGTTCGATCACGTCTGCGCACAGTTCCCACGTGGTTCGCAGCGGCGTGCGTTGCTGGCGCGTTTGTCGGAGGAGTCTTTTTTCGGCCCGGGACATTTCCGCTTCTCAGCACAAGCATGCCGGGTTCCGGCAACTCCACGACGGCGAACGCCGGCCTTTCGCCGTGGGTAACCGCGGCGGTGGGGTATCAGCAGCTTTACACGCGTGACACGCTGGCTTACGCCGACGAGAATCCGGCAGCGACTTCAAAAATAGTCGATGACATTCGCCGTGACGACAAACTCGCGCTGCGTATTCCCAATCTAAGCAGCGCCGGCCTGACTTTCAAGTCCGTGCGCCGTTTGCAGTTCAACAACAAACCGCTCGTGCAGATCGTTTATCTGCCTGAGAAAGGACCGCCCATCGCGCTATGTGTCATGAAGGGAGTGAAGGCGGATCAGGCAGTTGCCTCACGGTTAGTCGACACCATGCACGTGGTTACATGGCGGCAAGCGGAACTCAGCTATGCGTTGATCGGCAAGACCGAAGGCGTCGATCTGGACGCACTCGGCAAGCGTATTTCGAACCGCGAGGTGGAGCAGCTATTCAGCAAGACAAGTTCCGCGGAGTTCCCGCTGGCTGGGTAAGCAATGGCGGGCCAAAGGCTTAGGCGCTGGACACTCCGTGAAGCCTTGAGCCGTGCAGGTCAGTTAGCGGCTGACAGAATGCTTAGACCGCCGAACCCCGTACGGTTGCATGAAACACACGGCCCGCAGGGCATCGGCGAAACGCATATACACTTATAACCGGCCTGATTTATCGATTTTCACTGGTTCGGGCACTATGAATCTCGATAGCCGTTTAGCAGAAAATTAGCGAATCGACGCACGAGAACAAGCGAGAATTTAGTCATCAGCGAAAGTAACTGCTCAGTCTTATGAAATCCGACGATATCCTGCTAATGGCGTACGTGGACGGCGAACTACCGCCGCACCAACGCGAGGAAGTCGAGCGCGAACTACGCACGTCTCCCGACGTGGCGGAGCGCGTCGCACTGTTGCAGGCATCGCGGCTGCCGTACCGCGATGCGTTCGCCGCGCAAAAGCTGCCGCCGGTGCCGCGGAGTCTTAGCGCGAAGATCGAAGCGATGGCGCGTGCTGCGCAGACAAAAACCGCACAGTCCGTCGCCGGTCCCAATGCCGGCCCAGACATCAGCGTCAACGACCCCGTCGTTTCCCGTGCTCCGGGCAGTCCGTCTTCTTCGCGTATCCGCTCGCGGCTACGGGTTGCGCCAGCATGGCTAGGCGTCGCCTTCCTGGCCGGCGCGTTCGCCTGCGGATTGGTGCTTCGGCTAGGCCCTGGCCTGGGTCCGGCATCGAATGCCAGCGCTTCGCTGGCGTCGGTCGGCATGGGCTTATCCGTTTCGCCCTGGGTGATGGCCGCGGCCAGTTATCAGCAACTGTATTCCCGCGAGACACTAGCGAACGTCGATCCCGACACTACCCTGTCGATCAAGACCGTCAAGCAGATTCGCCAGGACGATGGCCTCGCGCTGCGCATTCCCGACCTGAGCGCGTCCGGACTTACGTTCAAGCGCGTGCAGCGCTTGCGGTTCAACAACAAACCGCTCGTGCAAATTGTCTACCTGCCGGAGAAAGGCGCGCCCATTGCGCTGTGCGTGATGAAGGAGGTCAAGCCCGATGCGGCGGTCGCCGACCAGCGTGTCGCCTCCATGACCGTTGTCACATGGCGGCAGGCCGAACTTGGCTATGCGCTGATCGGTCAGCCAGAAGGTGTCGACCTGACGGCGCTTGGCAAGCAGATATCGGCCGGCGGAACCGCTTCGCTGTTCAGCCGTGAAACCTCGTTGCCAGTAGCTGCCGCGTTGGCGTCGGTGAACATGGTCCCAAGCGTGGAATAAATTGGTTGCGTGGCTGAATTCAGAGGTTTGCAAACTTCCATAAACAATCGCATTCCTAACTAATTAGAGCAAACCTATCACCAAAATTTTCCTTGTTGTAGACCTATGCCCGAAACGCAAAAACCCCACCTTTGGGGGGTGGGGTTTCTGCGAGCTGCGGTGTGTTGCAGCGAATGAGGAGCCTGACGATTACCTACTTTCACACGGGTATCCGCACTATCATTGGCGTGGAGTCGTTTCACGGTCCTGTTCGGGATGGGAAGGGGTGGTACCAACTCGCTATGGTCATCAGGCATAAGGGGGTGTTGTGGTGGGGGTTAAGGCCATCACAACCAATCTGAGGAAGAAGTAGTCGAGTGCATGGGGGGTTTTACGCGCCGCACGCCTCGTTATTACTGGTGAAGCTTGGGGTTGTGTTTGTTGGCACAACACTGATCTCAACCTAGGCGTGTACTTAAGACCCTGCGCGTTGCGCAGGATGGGGCATCCATAAGTGCTGAAGCACTAACGGCTGCCGACACACACTGGTTATAGGATCAAGCCTTACGGGCAATTAGTATCAGTTAGCTTAATGCATTACTGCACTTCCACACCTGACCTATCAACGTCCTGGTCTAGAACGACCCTTCAAGGAGCTCGAAGCTCCAGGGATATCTCATCTCAAGGCGAGTTTCCCGCTTAGATGCTTTCAGCGGTTATCTCTTCCGAACATAGCTACCCGGCGATGCCACTGGCGTGACAACCGGTACACCAGAGGTTCGTCCACTCCGGTCCTCTCGTACTAGGAGCAGCCCCCTTCAAATATCCAACGCCCACGGCAGATAGGGACCAAACTGTCTCACGACGTTTTAAACCCAGCTCACGTACCTCTTTAAATGGCGAACAGCCATACCCTTGGGACCGGCTACAGCCCCAGGATGAGATGAGCCGACATCGAGGTGCCAAACACCGCCGTCGATATGAACTCTTGGGCGGTATCAGCCTGTTATCCCCAGAGTACCTTTTATCCGTTGAGCGATGGCCCTTCCATACAGAACCACCGGATCACTATGACCTGCTTTCGCACCTGCTCGACTTGTCGGTCTCGCAGTTAAGCACGCTTATGCCATTGCACTATCAGCACGATTTCCGACCGTACCTAGCGTACCTTCGTACTCCTCCGTTACACTTTGGGAGGAGACCGCCCCAGTCAAACTGCCTACCATGCACTGTCCCCGATCCGGATCACGGACCAAGGTTAGAACCTCAAACAAACCAGGGTGGTATTTCAAGGACGGCTCCACCGAAACTAGCGTTCCGGTTTCATAGCCTCCCACCTATCCTACACAGATCGGTTCAAAGTCCAATGCAAAGCTACAGTAAAGGTTCATGGGGTCTTTCCGTCTAGCCGCGGGGAGATTGCATCATCACAAACACTTCAACTTCGCTGAGTCTCGGGAGGAGACAGTGTGGCCATCGTTACGCCATTCGTGCAGGTCGGAACTTACCCGACAAGGAATTTCGCTACCTTAGGACCGTTATAGTTACGGCCGCCGTTTACCGGGACTTCAATCAAGAGCTTGCACCCCATCATTTAATCTTCCGGCACCGGGCAGGCGTCACACCCTATACGTCCACTTTCGTGTTTGCAGAGTGCTGTGTTTTTATTAAACAGTCGCAGCCACCAGTTTATTGCAACCCCTTCACCCTTTGCGCGCAGGCGCATCAAGCTACAGGGGCGTACCTTATCCCGAAGTTACGGTACCAATTTGCCGAGTTCCTTCTCCCGAGTTCTCTCAAGCGCCTTAGAATACTCATCTCGCCCACCTGTGTCGGTTTGCGGTACGGTCTTGTTAAACTGAAGCTTAGAGGCTTTTCTTGGAACCACTTCCGATTGCTTCTTCGCCTAAGCGAATGGCCTCGTACCCTTGAATTCCGCGCCCGGATTTGCCTAAGCGCCTTCTCCAATACAAGGACCGGGACTTCCAACACCCGGACAACCTTCCGCGATCCGTCCCCCCATCGCATTTAACAATGGTGCAGGAATATTAACCTGCTTCCCATCAGCTACGCATTTCTGCCTCGCCTTAGGGGCCGACTCACCCTACGCCGATGAACGTTGCGTAGGAAACCTTGGGCTTACGGCGAGGGGGCTTTTCACCCCCTTTATCGCTACTCATGTCAGCATTCGCACTTCCGATACCTCCAGCACACTTTTCAATGCACCTTCACAGGCTTACGGAACGCTCTCCTACCATGCGAGATAAATCTCGCATCCGCAGCTTCGGTATATTGCTTAGCCCCGTTACATCTTCCGCGCAGGACGACTCGATCAGTGAGCTATTACGCTTTCTTTAAAGGGTGGCTGCTTCTAAGCCAACCTCCTGACTGTTTTAGCCTTCCCACTTCGTTTCCCACTTAGCAATATTTGGGGACCTTAGCTGGCGGTCTGGGTTGTTTCCCTCTTGACACCGGACGTTAGCACCCGATGTCTGTCTCCCGTGATTGCACTCTTCGGTATTCGGAGTTTGCTATGGCGTAGTAATCCGCAATGGACCCCACAACCATGACAGTGCTCTACCCCCGAAGGTGATACACGAGGCACTACCTAAATAGTTTTCGGAGAGAACCAGCTATTTCCAAGTTTGTTTAGCCTTTCACCCCTATCCACAGCTCATCCCCTAATTTTTCAACATTAGTGGGTTCGGTCCTCCAGTACGTGTTACCGCACCTTCAACCTGGCCATGGATAGATCACTTGGTTTCGGGTCTACGCCCAGCAACTGAACGCCCTATTCGGACTCGCTTTCGCTACGGCTGCCTTAATCAGTTAACCTTGCTACTGAACGTAAGTCGCTGACCCATTATACAAAAGGTACGCCGTCACCCCTTTCAAGGCTCCGACTGTTTGTATGCATGCGGTTTCAGGATCTATTTCACTCCCCTCCCGGGGTTCTTTTCGCCTTTCCCTCACGGTACTGGTTCACTATCGGTCGATCACGAGTATTTAGCCTTGGAGGATGGTCCCCCCATCTTCAGACAGGATTTCACGTGTCCCGCCCTACTTGTCGTACACCTAGTTCCACACATCCGCTTTCGCCTACAGGGCTATCACCTGCTATGGCCACACTTTCCAGAGTGTTCGGCTAACGGTCGTGCTAAAGAGTACAGGCTGATCCCATTTCGCTCGCCACTACTTTGGGAATCTCGGTTGATTTCTTTTCCTGCGGTTACTTAGATGTTTCAGTTCACCGCGTTCGCTTCTCATAGCCTATGGATTCAGCTATGGATACTCCATTCGGAGTGGGTTTCCCCATTCGGACATCGACGGATCAAAGCTCGTTTGCCAGCTCCCCGTCGCTTTTCGCAGGCTACCGCGTCCTTCATCGCCTGTGATCGCCAAGGCATCCACCACATGCACTTGTTCGCTTGACCCTATAACGAGTGTGTCTCCGAGCGTTTTTCTCTACACCGAACCGAAGTTCAATGCGGATGAAACCTCTTTCACCCCGCTATAGGTTGAGTATTCGTGTTGCGCCGTATTCCAAAGCAATCTTTCGATCACCTTTTCATACATTGATACAATCACAACCCTGATTCACCTACTCGCACACCCATCTCTAAGTATGCTTTCGTGAATCTCTTTACTACTTCTTCCAGATTGTTAAAGAACGACAGCATCACCTAAAGCGCTATGCCTTAAATGATTTTACTGACTGGCTCAATCGCCAATGCAAATCACTCTTCATTTAAGAGTGCTTGGCATTGATGATTGGTGGAGGATGACGGGATCGAACCGACGACCCCCTGCTTGCAAAGCAGGTGCTCTCCCAGCTGAGCTAATCCCCCCGTACCTTGATGCTTGAGGGTCCGTAAATTCTATTGAATGTGATTCACTTCTCGTGAGCCACCTTCAAGCGAATCATGGTGGGTCTGGTTGGATTCGAACCAACGACCCCCGCCTTATCAAGACGGTGCTCTAACCAACTGAGCTACAGACCCTTAGCCTGTCTTCTTACAGCCGATAAGCGTGAGCGCTTTAGCACTTCACTTCAAAACGTTTGAGCTCGAGAAAGGAGGTGATCCAGCCGCACCTTCCGATACGGCTACCTTGTTACGACTTCACCCCAGTCATGAATCCTACCGTGGTGACCGTCCTCCTTGCGGTTAGACTAGCCACTTCTGGTAAAACCCACTCCCATGGTGTGACGGGCGGTGTGTACAAGACCCGGGAACGTATTCACCGCGGCATGCTGATCCGCGATTACTAGCGATTCCAGCTTCACGTAGTCGAGTTGCAGACTACGATCCGGACTACGATCGGTTTTCTGGGATTAGCTCCCCCTCACGGGTTGGCAGCCCTCTGTTCCGACCATTGTATGACGTGTGAAGCCCTACCCATAAGGGCCATGAGGACTTGACGTCATCCCCACCTTCCTCCGGTTTGTCACCGGCAGTCTCCTTAGAGTGCTCTTGCGTAGCAACTAAGGACAAGGGTTGCGCTCGTTGCGGGACTTAACCCAACATCTCACGACACGAGCTGACGACAGCCATGCAGCACCTGTGTATCGGTTCTCTTTCGAGCACCCCCACCTTTCAGCAGGGTTCCGACCATGTCAAGGGTAGGTAAGGTTTTTCGCGTTGCATCGAATTAATCCACATCATCCACCGCTTGTGCGGGTCCCCGTCAATTCCTTTGAGTTTTAATCTTGCGACCGTACTCCCCAGGCGGTCAACTTCACGCGTTAGCTACGTTACTAAGTCAATGAAGACCCAACAACTAGTTGACATCGTTTAGGGCGTGGACTACCAGGGTATCTAATCCTGTTTGCTCCCCACGCTTTCGTGCATGAGCGTCAGTATTGGCCCAGGGGGCTGCCTTCGCCATCGGTATTCCTCCACATCTCTACGCATTTCACTGCTACACGTGGAATTCTACCCCCCTCTGCCATACTCTAGCTCGCCAGTCACAAATGCAGTTCCCAGGTTAAGCCCGGGGATTTCACATCTGTCTTAACGAACCGCCTGCGCACGCTTTACGCCCAGTAATTCCGATTAACGCTCGCACCCTACGTATTACCGCGGCTGCTGGCACGTAGTTAGCCGGTGCTTATTCTTCCGGTACCGTCATCCTCCCGCCGTATTAGGGCAGAAGTTTTCTTTCCGGACAAAAGTGCTTTACAACCCGAAGGCCTTCTTCACACACGCGGCATTGCTGGATCAGGGTTTCCCCCATTGTCCAAAATTCCCCACTGCTGCCTCCCGTAGGAGTCTGGGCCGTGTCTCAGTCCCAGTGTGGCTGGTCGTCCTCTCAGACCAGCTACAGATCGTCGCCTTGGTAGGCCTTTACCCCACCAACTAGCTAATCTGCCATCGGCCGCCCCTATAGCGCGAGGTCTTGCGATCCCCCGCTTTCTTCCGTAGATCGTATGCGGTATTAATCCGGCTTTCGCCGGGCTATCCCCCACTACAGGACACGTTCCGATGTATTACTCACCCGTTCGCCACTCGCCACCAGGGTTGCCCCCGTGCTGCCGTTCGACTTGCATGTGTAAGGCATGCCGCCAGCGTTCAATCTGAGCCAGGATCAAACTCTTCAGTTCAATGCCTGTTACTGTTTTCTATTCTTGCGAATAGGTCGCTCACTCAACGTACTGACAAGTTCCTCCCATCTTCCAGTTGCCCGAAAGACGCTCAAAACCTACCTTAATACTAGTGTGAGACTTGATACTTTCGCTTCACGGCAGCATCTCCCGAGAAACCCCAGAAAACACCACCACGCTTAAAGCCAAGCACCAAGCGCCCACACTTATCGGCTGTTAGTTTTTAAAGAACATTCGCTTGAAGCTGCTTGCTTCTTGCGTCTTCCGCATCAGGAAGGAGGCGAAGTATGAAGACTTGCCTTCACCTCGTCAAGCGAATTCAGGAAATTTTTTAGAACGCGGAGGAAGGCGTTATTAGACCGCGGATTCGCGCGCGCACGATCGCATGATGAAGAAACCGAAAGCGCTATATCAGGTTTTGTCGGAGCAAGGAGCGCGGAGCGAACGAATCATGCGCATACATTCGACGCGCCCAAAGGGCTCTTACCCGCGAGTCCAATACTTAGCGGCGTACATGAAGTCATCTACGCGTAAAGCGTTCGCTGCACCGCATCGCAGCGGTAAGCAGCGACCCAAGCATCAAGATGGGTAACCTCCGCGACTATCAGGCTCCCGCACGCGCGCGTTCAACCTCCGTGCTCTTAACATCATCGCGTTGCTTGAAGAGTGTGAAGTCGAAATCGATCAGCACGAACTGACCCTCGACTCCATATGGCTTGCCTTCCGTCCCTTCCGCCTTTTTAAGCTCGGGTACAAGGCCATCACGCGTAGCAAACGCGAAGTCGTCCCACAGATACGGATCGCCATCAATGTTGATCTGCGTCGTCAGCTTGCGATAACCCGGCGCCGAGACAAAGAAGTGAATATGCGCCGGACGATGACCATGACGCCCCAACTGATCGAGTAATTGCTGGGTCTTCCCTGCAGGCGGCACGCTGTAGCCCACCGGTACGACGCTCGTAAAGCTGTAGTTGCCCGCGCTGTCGGTACGAATGGTTCGACGCAGATTGAACGCCGGCTGCGACGCGTCGAAGTATGAGTAGTTACCCAGATGGTTGGCGTGCCATACCTCAACCATCGCATCCTTCAGCGGCGCGCCGTCTTCGCCAATTACGCGACCGCGCATTACGAGCGTTTCGCCCGGATCCGTGCCGTCATCCAGACGCGCATGCCCGACCGACTCCGGCGCGCCGGCCACATATAACGGCCCTTCGATCGTGCGCGGCGTACCGCCTTCAATTCCCGCCTTCGCTTCCGCCTCATCCATCCGCAAGTCAAGGAAATGTTCGAAGCCCAAGCCCGCAGCAAGCAGTCCAAGCTCTCCGCTCTTGCCCGCTTCGCCGAGGTAGTTGAGCGCGGTCCAGAACTCATCGGGCTGTACATCGAGATCTTCGATCGTATAAAACAAGTCTCGCACAACGCGATTAACAATCGCCTTAGTGCGTGCGTTCCCCTCACTGGTGGCGCTGTCGTTAATGGTCTTGAGCAGTGCGTCGATTGCTTGGTGGTTCATGTTTGTCTCTATGTGTTGTGTAGGATCAGTACGAATTATTGCTAAATACTGCTAACCAGTTCGGGTCATCGTCGCAGTCGTTCGATACGCTCCCAGTCGAGCGTGACGCCCAGGCCCGGGCCCTGCGGCAAGTGCAGCGAAAATTCTTCATAACGCAGGGGTTCGATGAGAATTTCCTCAGTCAGCAAGAGCGGGCCGAACAACTCCGTCCCCCACTTCAACGAACTGAACGTGCTGAACAATTGCGCCGATGCAATCGTGCCGATCGCCCCTTCCAGCATCGTGCCGCCATACAAATCGACGTGGGCCGCAAGCGCGATCGATGCAACGCTTGCCGCTCCTAGCAGTCCACCGGACTGGGCAATCTTGACGGCGAAGACATCGGCGGAATGATTGCTCGCCAGAGCGAACGCATCGGAGGGACCATGCAGTGCTTCATCAGCCATGATCGGCACGCGGGCCAGGTCGGTGAGGCGCTTGAGGCCCGCGTGGTTCGTGGCGGCTATCGGTTGCTCGACCAGACTGACGCCGGCATCGGCAAAGCGCGGCAACGCCCAGATGGCGTCCGACTCGCCCCACGCCTGGTTCACATCCACACGAACCTCGCCACGCTCACCGAGCGCTTTCTTGATCGCCACGACATGCGCTACATCGTCGGCCACCGCTCCCGAACCAATCTTCAGCTTGAATACGCGATGCCGCCGCAAGTCCAGCATCTGCTCGGCTTCATCGATGTCACGCCGCGTGTCGCCGCTCGCAAGCGTCCATGCCACTTCAACCGAGTCCGTCACGCGGCCGCCGCACAACTCCGACAGCGGCACACCGATCCGTTGAGCCTGGGCATCGAAGAGCGCTGTTTCCACCGCGCATTTCGCAAACCGGTTGCCCTGGAACAGCTTGCGCAACTTCGCCATGGCCGCACCCGGCCGCGTTGCATCCAACCCTTTGAGCAAGGGCGCAAAGTACGTATCGATATTGACCTTGATGCTCTCGGGACTCTCTTCGCCATACGCGAGACCGCCGATGGTCGTGCCCTCGCCCACGCCGCTTACACCGTCCGAGCAGCGAATCCGGACCAGCACCAGGGTCTGGCAATTCATGGTCGCGACCGACAGACGGTGCGGCCGGATTGTTGGAACATCTATCAGCAGCGTTTCCACGCTTTCTATTCGCACCGCTATTGCCATCGTGTATTTCCTCCAGGAGCACACATGGTAGAAAGAAACGAACCGGGAAGTCCAACACCGTTTCCGACTACTTTCATACCCTGAAGGCATGAAGAGACCACTCTTCCAATAGATGCACCGCCGCTACACATCGGCGTATCGGTGCTCTTCGAATTCCCGCGTGCGCGGGAGACTGCACGACAAGGCTTATTCGGTGGTCGCTCCCCGCCACGGCACTAGAATTTTTTGCGTATGCCGAGGCGCAGCGCGACCTGATTCGCCGAACTCGACGCTTCCAGCACCGGAGCGAGATCAGCGACAGCACCGCCGCCGGCACGCATATAGGTTGCGGATGCGTACACGTCGGTGCTCTTGGACAGGAAGTAGTCCGCGCTCGCATCGAGTTCGTGGTAACGCGGCTCCTGTCCGGTTGCCGAGACATTCCCTTCGGTATAACTGTACGCAGCGCCCAGTTGCAGTGCTGGCGTAATCATGTAACTCGCTACGACCTCGCCGATATTGAACGTCACATGTCCGTTAATCTTCGCCCCTAATGCGGGATCGAGACCGCCGAACTGCGTGTGAGTCCAGTCAGCGCTAATCTTGGCCGCGCCGAAAGCATACGCGGCGCCCAAGCCAAACACCTTGTAGCTGCTGGCGGCCAGACCATAGTTACCGTCGACAGTGTTGGTTGCTGTCCACACCCCTTCCGGCACGGCGGTGGCAGGATGGTCGATCGAAGTGTACGCGCCCACCAGTTGCAGATTGCCGTTCACGTATTGAAGCGCGAACGATTTCGCGCCGTCCTGCGCAAAAGCACCCGGGACCCCGCCAAAGCTATAGGTAGCAATACCCGTCAGGCCCGCGATGGTCGGGGAAACGTACTTGACGGCGTTGTTGAGGTGAAAATCAATACCGTTATTATCCAGGTCTCCAGGATGCGGAAACAAAATGCCGCCTGGCAAGGTGCCATTTGCCGATAGCGCGCCGATATAGTCGCCCACTTCTTCGCCCTGCCGCCCCAGTGTCACCGTGCCATAACGATCGCTGGACAAGCCAACATAGGCCAGCCGGCCGAACTCCCGGCCCCCTTGACTGAGGGCGCCAGTATTGACGTTGAAGCCGTTTTCGAGTCGGAAAATCGCCGTCGTGCCGCCTCCAAGATCCTCGGCCCCCTTAAGTCCCCAGCGATTGCCTTGCGAGATGCTGCCTTGCATCTGAAGAGCGCTCTTGCCACCCTGGTTAGTCGACCAGGTCAGCCCGTCGTCGATGATGCCGTAGATTGTCACGCTGCTTTGAGCCCAAGCCCCAGCACTAAAGAACGACATCCCAACTAAAGCGGCTAGCGATTTCTTCACAATGTTTCCTTTTATGATATATCCGGCTTTATTTCGTATACCGAATTAATGTGCGATGAACGGAGCGTTCAATTGTTCTATTTTTTAACCACCGCCAGACACGACGCTCTTAGCTCAACAGGTGCCGCATGCTCTGTGTGTTGGGACTAGCTAGCGCGACGAGGCGGCACCTCGACATCGCGAGTCCCGGTACACGACCGGAAATTTAAGTTGCCATATTCCCAGCACCAAATCAGCCAAAAAAAGAGTCCGAAATCAGTGCGACTTATTTGGCACGAAGTTCCGCTAAGAGGCTGCAGCCAACATCAACCCCATTCATATTGTTCATTTTTGCCTTGCGGCAGTCGGCGAATGGTGCGGTGGCATGTTGCTGATTTTTTTAAAACGCGGCGCACTCGCGGTCTGGAGTCCCGGCGGCGCCGCGTTTGGCTTCGTCGAGGCTAGGTTGCCGCATCGTATATTTCCTCACCTTCTCTAACAATTCTCGGCCGACCCGGGCAACGCATGATTGAGTGATGCCATCTCCGATATGTTTCACCCAACCCGGCTTCTAGAAATCATTTGCCGCGCTGATATCTAACTCCATTTTCGGCGAATTTGACGCTGGGTTACGACAAGTCGACACTGGTTGCCATGCGGAGCCCTCCTCTCGAGGTCGCGACGTCTGACTATTTACTCACGAGCGAACATGGCATCCGTGCAACCATCTACCACCGCAATCGAGACCGCAGCGTTTCACAACAAGGCCCTCACCCGGATCGTCGTCGCGTCCGTCGCCGGCAATGCGATGGAGTGGTATGACTTCTTCGTCTATGGAACTGCTGCGGCCCTTGTATTCGGTCAGCTATTCTTTCCTGCCAATGCCGACCCGCTCGTCGGCACGCTAGGCGCGTTCGCCGCCTTCGCCATAGGCTTTGTCGCGAGACCCCTCGGCGGCGTCGTGTTCGGCCACATCGGCGACCGCTACGGGCGCAAGGCGTCGCTCGTCTGGACCTTGCTCATCATGGGCATTGCGACCTTCGGCATCGGTTTATTGCCGACCTATGCCCAGGTTGGACTCTGGTCGCCCGCTGCACTCGTCGCACTTCGGCTGTTGCAAGGGGTGGCATCCGGTGGTGAATGGGGTGGCGGCGTGCTGATGATCAGCGAGAACGCGCCCCCGGAAAAGCGTGGCTACTACGCTGCATGGAGTCAGTTGGGGGTGGGCGGCGGTTTCGTTCTGTCTTCCGCCGCATTCCTGGCTGTGCAGGCGCTGCCACACACACAGTTCATCACCTGGGGCTGGCGCCTGCCGTTCCTAGCGAGCATTCTGATCTTCGCGCTAGGCGTGTACATTCGCTACAACCTGCCGGAAAGTCGCGAGTTCGAACAAGCCGAGCATGCGGGCAAGACGTCCCATATGCCGGTGCTGGAAGCAATCAAAAGGTATCCTAAAGAAATACTGATCGTAATGGGCTTACGAGTGGCGGAAAACGGCGGTGCGTATATCTTTCTGGCGTTCTCCCTGGTCTACGGCAAGTTCGCTGGCATCGCCAGCTCAACCATGCTCACGGCCGTCATGCTAGCCATGGTCGTCGAAATGGGCGCGATGCTGGCATGGGGCAGACTCTCAGACAAGGTGGGGCGCAAGCCCGTCTATATGATCGGCGCCGTGTCGCTTCTTGTGATGGCGTTTCCGTTTTTCTGGCTGCTGAACACGCACTCCGCACCGCTGATCTTTCTTGCTTTGATACTAGGCACGGCAGTGTGCCATGGTGCGATGATCGGCACGCTACCCGCTCTCGTAGGCGAACTGTTCAGCACGGAAGTGCGATATTCCGGCGTGGCGCTCGGGCATGAGGTGGCCTCCATCTTTGCCGGTGGTATGTCTCCGTTGATTGCCGTTGCTTTGCTTTCACATTACCACGCGTATTGGCCCGTTTCGCTGTTCCTCATGCTGCTTGGCCTCGTTACTGTCGTCACGTTGCGGTTCGCGCACGAGACACACGCCCCATCGTAGTGGCCGGCAGCGCCGCCTTTTGCTCTCCGTTACACCAAACAGATCGTCCATATGGAAATCACCCGTTTGAAGGTCCGCGTCGATGCCTTGCACGACGAAGCGCAAGGTATCCGGTCGTTCAGCATCTCGCGTATGGATGGCCGCCCTTTCGACGCCTATGAACCTGGCGCTCACATCGACGTCACGAGCCCTGCCGGCATCACGCGGCAATACTCGCTGTGCGGGGACCCCGATCATTGTGACGCGCAAAGCTTCGCCGTGAAAAAGGAACAGGCTTCGCGCGGTGGTTCGCGGTCACTGCATGACGACGTGGTGACTGGCATGGAACTGTCGGTCAGCGCCCCGCGCAATCTCTTTCAGCTTGCAAGCGAGGCCGGCGAACACATTTTGATCGCCGCGGGGATCGGCATCACGCCGCTCCTCTCGATGGCGTATAGGCTCGTCAGGCAGCGCGTACCCTTCAAGCTGCACTATTTCGCCCGCAGTCCCCAGCAGGCCGCATTCCTCTCGCAACTGTCCGCTCCACCGTTTGCCGAGCACGTCGAAGTCCATCTGCAAGTGCCCCGTGATGCCTTAGACCAGACCTTGCACGCATGCATTGGCAACGCTGGTAACCGTGCGCATCTTTATACCTGCGGGCCGGCTCCATTCATGGAACGAGTGGTCGAAGTGGCGGCGGCCTATCTCCCCGAAGAGGCGATTCACCTAGAACGATTCAGTGCACAACACGACGCCCCTAAGAGTGAATCCAAGGACGAGAACTTCGAAGTCCGGCTAGCTAAAACAGGGGTGACCGTCGAGGTCAAGAACGGACAAACGATTGTCGACGCGTTAGCGCAGATCGGTCTCGAGGTCGATACGTCATGCGGTGAAGGTGTATGCGGCACCTGCATGGTGTCCGTGGTGGGCGGTGAACCCGAGCATCGCGACCACTGCCTGAGCAAGGCGGAACGCGCGAGCAATTCGGTCATCTGCTGCTGCGTCTCGCGTTCGCGCTCGCCCGTGCTTATTCTCGACCTCTAGGCCGGCCACAACATTTATCCTTCACAACTGGTCGAATTTGCGTACTGAATCAATCAGCAGGTTTCTCATCCACACAATACCGTCCTCGTCGTGAAAGTGCTCGTGCCAATGCATCGTCACCGAGGCCGCCGGCAAACGGACCGGTAAATCGTAGATCTGAAATGCCTTGGCCTTGTTCAGGATTTGCGCCAGACGCTTTGGAAGCGTCGCGTAAAGGTCCGTCACCGTCAGGATGTTCGGCAAGGCAACAAAGTGCGGTAGTTCGAGTGCGGTATTGCGACCGACGCCCTGCGCCCGCAGCGCGTCGTCCAAAGCGTGGTGACTGTGTTCGAGAGAGCGCACCCGAATGTGCGACGCGCCCAGAAAGTGCTCGAGGCTAAGCTTCTTGCCCGTCGGCAAGCCACGGCGTCGCCGCGTCATACATACGTAATCCTCTTCAAACAGCAACTGATGACGCGTATGCGCCATCAGTTCAGGAAGATTTCCGATGGCAAAGTCCAGCTTGCTCGAACGCAGTGCATCCTCAATGTCCTCCACGGGCATCGGTTGCACGATGAGCCGGGTATGCGGGGCCTGTTCGTGCAATGCCTTGCAGATGACGGGCAGATAGGCCATTTCGCCCGCATCGGACAGGGACAGTCGAAACGTGCGTGTGCTCACCGCGGGGTCGAATGACTCGGCATAGCGCAGCGCCTCGCGCACTGTGTCGAGGGCCCGGCCCACGATGGTCGCGAGTTCCAGTGCGATTGGCGTGGGCTGCATGCCCGAGCGGGTACGGATAAACAGTTGATCGTCGAACAGCGTCCGCAGGCGGCCCAGCGCATAGCTCACGGCTGGTTGCGAAAGCGCGAGCCGTTCACCCGCCCTGGTCAGGCTGCGCTCTTCCACGATGGCGTGGAAGACTCGCAGGAGATTGAGATCGACATGGTCAAGCGAAGTCATGGGGCAACCTATTATTTGTGTCACTTATGCGACATCTTATTTTAGATCGATTCGACCGATGTTGGCTACGTGCCGAAAGTAGAAGAACGGTAGCGCGAATTCCATCGCAGACTTGCCTCAAAGCGACTCGATCATGACAACCCCAGAGATACCGACGTCGATCATCTCTTGAACGCGCTTGAACTGAGCCAAGTTTGCAATCGGCCCGAGTACAGTCTCTTCGGACAGGTGCAAAACTTGCCCATGCATTGAAGCTACGAAAACCGGACAGCACGAAAAACATGCCGGGTAGTCGCGATACCGGTATAGGTAGCGGACTGGTTGAGTCACCGCTCACACCGTACGATCCGGATGGAAGCCGGCTTGCTTCCTCACCTTGCGTCAGGCGGTTGCTCCGGCCCTCAAGAAGTCGCGAGACAACCCTCAACCGCCCACGCTGACCCGGACAGAATGATGGACAAACAAACGGCAAGCGCACGTCACGACACTCCTCCGGAAGCGGAGGAGTTCACCCACTGGCGGCGCAATCTCATCGTCTGCGTATTTGGTTCGTTTACGACCATTGTGGCAATGACACTCATGTTGCCGTTCTTGCCGCTTTACGTGGAGCAACTCGGCGTCAAGGATCACGCCGCGATAGTCCAGTGGTCCGGCGTCGCTTACGGCGCAACGTTTTTCACCGCCGCACTGACCGCCCCACTTTGGGGACGGCTTGCCGACCTCTACGGCCGCAAGCCGATGCTGATCCGCGCCAGCCTCGGCATGGCCATCATCATGTCCTTGATGGGGATGGCACATAACGTCTGGCAACTCGTTGGCCTCAGGCTTCTCGCAGGCTTGCTCGGCGGCTTTGCGTCGGGCTCCACCGTGCTGGTCGCTACCCAGACACCGAAAGACCGATGCGGCTGGGCACTCGGCGTACTGTCTTCCGGCATCATGGCCGGCAATCTGGTCGGCCCGATTATTGGTGGATCACTGCCGCCGCTGATCGGAATACGGTCGACCTTTCTCGCCTCGGGCGCCCTTATTTTCATGACGTTCCTGGCGACCGTCTTCTTCGTCAAGAACGAGCGTCACCCGGGCTTGAACAAGAAGGGGAAGCGGCGTGGCAGCTGGGCTGAGATCGCAGACAAGCGGCCGACTGTCGCCATGCTCGTGACCGGCATGCTCCTGATGTTGGCGAACATGTCGATCGAGCCAATTATCACCGTCTACGTGGCGCAAGTAGTCGATGCGCACCAAGTCACGTTTGTCGCGGGACTGGTGATGTCGGCGGCGGCATTGGGCAGCATTCTCTCGGCCTCGTACCTGGGTAAGCTCGCCGATCGCATGGGGCATTGGAACGTCATTATCGGCTGCCTTGCGGTCGCGGGCATCCTGCTGATCCCGCAGGCGTTCGTCACACAGGGCTGGCAATTAGTGGTTCTGCGATTCCTGATGGGCCTCGCCCTCGGCGGACTGCTGCCTTGCGTTGCAAGCGTGATCCGGCACAACGTGCCGGCGTCGGTAGCAGGCAATATGCTCGGTTATTCAACGTCTGCCCAATATACCGGGCAGGTTGTAGGACCGCTTGCCGGCGGTTTCGTCGGAGGACATTTCGGCATGCGGGAAGTGTTTTTCGGCACGTCGGCATTGATGATCGCGGGCGCAGTCTATAACTGGATTCTCAGGACAACCGTTGTCGGCAAAACCCCTAACCCGCCGCTAAGCGGTGCGGTCGAGCAAGCCGCCAAGGACCGCTGATCGCCACGCTGATTGCCACATTGACTAGCGACCTCGGTCGGCGAGTGCGCTGCGCTTCGGACCCCGAACCCACCGAGCGCCCGGAAGCAGTTCCATGCCGACAAACGCCTTGTTTGCCGCTTCGCTCATTCCCCATGCCACAATCACAGCCAGCGCGTCCGTGAAATGCGGCTGCGTGACATCTTCCATTGCAATCTTCTGTGCCCGTGCTTCGGAGAAATTCGGACGTATCGGCAATACCTCTGGATCGTTAACCGTTTGAGGTCTGCATGGAGCTGCGACAACTCCGTTATTTCATTGCGGTAGCCGAAGAAATGAACATCACGCGCGCGGCCGGTCGTCTTAACATGACGCAACCGCCGCTTAGCCGGCAGATTCAGCAGATCGAGGAAAGTGTCGGATTGCCGTTGTTCGAACACGGCTCGCGGCCTTTGCGCCTGAC
The DNA here is from genome assembly GCF_011493005.1 of Caballeronia sp. SBC1. Lineage (NCBI taxonomy): Bacteria > Pseudomonadati > Pseudomonadota > Betaproteobacteria > Burkholderiales > Burkholderiaceae > Caballeronia > Caballeronia sp. SBC1. Next base: position 1,704,298 of record NZ_CP049157.1, on the reverse strand, counting down.
AGAAGCGGGCCGCGTTTTCTACGCGCAGGCAAAGCGCCTGATTGACGAAAGCGACGAACTCGTTCCGCTCACACGCAGGCTCGCGCAACTGGCGGAACGCATTGTGATCGGCTTTGTGCCGTCCACGCTGTATGGCGCGCTACCGCAGGTAATCCGTGCATTTCGCGAGGCCGCTCCGCAGATCGAATTATCGCTGATCGAGATGTTCACGCTTGAACAACTCGGCGCTTTAAAGGGTGGACGAATCGATGTCGGCTTTGGACGCCTGCGTTTTGACGACGTGCAACTGACGCGCGAAGTACTCGTCGAGGAACGGATGATTGCCGCGCTGCCAGAAGATCATCCGTTAGCGGACGCTTCGGTGGAATTGACGCTGGAGGACATGGCACGCGAGACCCTGATTGTGTATCCGAGTTCACCGCGACCGAGTTATGCGGACCAGCAGTTATCCGCACTGCGCGATCGTGCGCTTGAACCTGCCGCCGTCCACGAAGTCCGGGAGTTGCAGACAGCGCTTGGGCTCGTTGCGGCGCGAGTGGGGGTGTCGCTGGTACCGGAGAGCGTTGACGGTTTGAGAGTGCATGGCGTCGTCTACCGGCACCTGCCCGAACCAGGCCCCACGTCGCCAATCATCATGAGCCGCCGCCTTCAGGATGAAGGGCAGACGACGGCCCTTTTCTGTTCCATCGCGCGTGATCTGTTCCGCCGCAGCCAGGCTTTTACAAGCCGCTAGTCAACACGCTGTCCGCCGTTGACTAGCAGACCGGGAATGATCGGTGCACTAAAAAAAGTCCCATCCGGGCGGGATGGGACTTGGAAGCACGACGAGGATGACTTCGTCGCGGGACACACCCTCGGAAGGGTGATGCTAGTGTCTCCGCATTCGCGTCGAAAGGAAATAATGTCAGCCCAGATCTGACAACATTTAACGATCTGCACAGCGAGACTGAGCACCTTGGAGATCCGTGAAGATGTGCCGGGCGCCCGCCCGCTACTTTGCGGACAGACAGAATGGTCATGAGCGCGGTCACGAGGACTGACTCCATTCGCCACGCGAAGCCGGCTAAACCCTGGCCGCAAGAAGCCCGATCAATGTGCCACGTCTAGCAAGGGCATGGATGGCAACGTGATCAGGAAACGCGCACCGCCCGAAGCGGACTCTTCCAGCCGTACCTCGCCGCCATGCACGAGCGCGACGCGACGCACAATCGCGAGGCCGAGCCCGAAGCCGCCGGTGTGCCGGTCGCGGCTTGCGTCCAGCCGGTGAAACGGTTCGAAGATACGCGCCCGCTCTGCAACGGGAATGCCCGGACCGTCGTCGTCAACAATTAGCACGAGCGCGCCCGCCGGCCCCAGGCAAGCGCTCAGCGAAATAGCGTGCTGCGCGTAGCGGGTGCTGTTGCGGATCAGATTCAACAATGCCCTCGCGACCAGCTTGGGATCGCAGACGTGGCTCGCAGGCGCCCCGGCCGCCGTAACGGAGAGGTTAAGCGCACGGTCGGCGACGTCGTTGGCCATGCTCGCCGCGACGCTGTCCAGCAGTTCGCCCACTGACACTCGCATAGGGACCATATATCCCGCGCCCTGTTCGAGCCGGCTCAACGTAAGCAGCTCCGTGACGAGTTCATCGAGTTCACGCACGTCGCGGCGCAGCGCAAGTTGCCGTTCGCGCTGCCGTTCAGGGGATTCCGGCGACTGCAAGAGCGCCAGGCCGAATTCGAGCCGCGCAAGAGGTGTTTTCAGCTCATGCGAAATGCCGTGCATCATGTCGCGCTGATGCAGGATCGACGCTTCTATCTGTCCTGCCATTTCATTGAACTGCTTTGAAAGATCGTAGATATTCGATTTCTTCGACAACTCCGCGCGGGTCGACAATTCCCCTTTGCCAAACGAGCGCGCAGCGGCCTCGAGCTTCCTCAAGTCTCGCCAGTGATAGTGAATCCACAGGACAACAGATAAAAGTGTTGCGAGCGCGACGAGAGCATAGGCCAGCGCCTTGATGTCCAGGTTGCCGGGTTCATCGGGATGGGCGTGGACGATCGTGCCGTCGGGCAACGGCAAGTAGTAGTCCTTGGCATCCATGCTGAGCACCAGCTTGCCATCGCGAAGGTCGCGCAACTGCTCGTCGTCTAGAAGAGGGATCGCGTCTTTCATCGTGAGGAGACTGAAACCCTCTTCACCATGTTTTTGCAGTTCAGCCAGCGCAGCTGCTCGTTGCTCGCCGGGATGCCGTTCCAGGTAGTCGGTCAGCACGAACGCATACGCTTTTACGCTCTCGCGCACGTTCTCGGTGACCCGCTCATGGAACAGTTGCGAGAACGATTGATCGACGAACACAATAGCCAGGCCGCCGCCCAGCAGCACGATCAGATACAGGCGGATCAGGGAGCGCAGCATTCAATCCTCCCACGCCGACGGGCTGAACAGATAACCGCGGCCCCAGATCGTCTTGATCTTGTGCGGCTCCGGCGACGCGTCTTCGAAGCGACGTCGCAGCCGCGAGATACCGGAGTCGACGGTACGGTCCAGTCCGTCGAATTCGATGCCGCGCAATTGCTTGAGGATATCGTCGCGGCTCAGCACGGTGCCGGCAGCGCGCGCGAGAATCACCAGCAGGTTGAACTCGGCTGTCTTCAGGTCGATGTCCTGGCCGCGCCACGTCACGGTGCGGTTCGGCGGCGAGATCACCAGTTCACCGAACGTAAGCGTGTCGGCAGTGCCGACACCCGCGGCCGGTGTCATGACTTCCTCAGCGGGCTGCGACCGCCTGAGCAACGCGCGTGCACGCGCCACCAGCACACGCGGTTCTATCGGCTTGACCACATAGTCGTCCGCACCGGTTTCGAGTCCCGCGACCTGGTCGAAGACATCGACGCGAGCAGTCAGGATCAACACCGGCACGCTCGAAAAACCCCGGATGCGCCGGCACACTTCCATGCCATCCATGTTGGGCAGCATCAGGTCGAGAATCACCAGCGCCGGTTTATGCTCGCGCACGGCAGCCACCGCAGTGTCGCCACGCCGCACGATAGTCACGGCAAATTCATAGCCATCCAGATACTCCGCGATCAGTTGCGCGAGGCGATCGTCGTCCTCGATCAGCAACACGTTGTACTTGGGTGAGACCTCGTTCATTGTTCTTCTCCGCACTTGCACACTAACAGCCGCCGATTCTATCCTCGCGCGCGTATGGCGGGGCCCGGCGCAACACTCGCGGACACTTGAACACAATTCAGCACAATTTCGCTCAACTTCAAAACAGACACCGGTCAACCGCGTCCCTAGACTGCGGCTTCACTCCTAAAAAAAGACCTGACCGTGCGCAAACGCCTCTCCTACTTGTGTCTCCCGCTGCTTGGCCTGACGTGTTCCACCATGGCATACGCCGAGAATTTCTATACCTTCGGCCTGGGTACGGGTGTCGCGCCGCGATACCTCGGCAGCAAGGACTACCGTGGCCTGGTCGCTCCGGTCTTCTCGGCCGAATTTTCCAACGGCTTTTTCATCAGCCCGTTTGAAGGCGCCGGCTACAAGAAGACCTTCGCCAACGGCATGTTCGTCTCGACCGCGCTCGACTATGACTTCGGCCGCAGCGACAGCAATCGCGCCGACCTGCCCGGCTCGAACTACCTGAAGGGCATGGGCCGCATTCCCGGCTCGCTGATGATGCACTTCCAGGTCGGAGCCACGGTGTTCGGCGACACGACCATCAGCGTGACGCTCGACCAGCCGATCACGCACACCACGCGCGGCATCAGCGGGCATTTCGACGTCACTCAGCCTGTTCTGCATACGGCCACCAACGACATCAGCATCACGGGCAGCCTGCACGCCGGCAGCGGCCGCTATACGCAGACCTTCTTCGGCGTCACCGAAGCGCAGTCCGCAAGCAGTGGCTTCCGTCCTTACTCGGTCAAGGCCGGCATCGATCAAGCAACCGTCTCGGCCGCGTGGACCTATTCGTTTACGCCGAAATGGTCGGTACGGACATCGGGAGGCGTGACGCGGATTCTCGGTTCGTCCGCGGACAGCCTGATCGTGCAAAAGAAGAACGCTTTTTTCGCGCTGTCAGCAGTGACTTATCGATATTAAGCGCGCGGTATTAAGCGCGGCATTTTGCGGCAACCATTTGCTCACCGCCGCCGTTAGCCCGCTGTTAGCCCCTACTCAACTTTGCTTCTGAACGGAGAACGCTATGTTTGCATGGCAAACCCCTCTGTCCACCGCCTGGCAAGACAGCCTCACGTCGTCTACGCGCATGCATGTGGTCGGCATCGACCGACTGGTGCTGACCGGCGCTACCGGTTTTATCGGCGGCACGGTGCTGGTGACGCTCATGAATGCCGGTCTGATCGAACGTCTCGTGTGTCTCGTGCGAGCGGCGAACGCGGCCGAGGCGCTGACTCGCCTGCGTGCTTCCGCCATACGTTGCGGCCTGCCGCACGTCCGCGCACAAAGACTGACGGAGGCGAACGTAATCGTAGGCGACCTGGGCGGCGATTTTACGGAAGCGGACCTCGCGCGGCTGACAGAAGCGTCGCATGTGATCAACTGCGCGGCCATGGCGTCGTTCTCCATGAACCCGCAAGTACTCGATATCAACGTGCGCGACACGTTGCGTTTCGCATCGCACTTTGCGGGCAGCCGGGTGCTGCGGCGTTTCCTGCACGTCAGCACGGCCATGGCCTGTGGTACGCAATGCAGTCCGGTCGTGCCGGAGTCCGCATTCGGTTATAACGAAAACGAAAACCGGAACGATGGCGAGACGAACCACCTCGTGCCCTATACGCAAAGCAAGCGCGATGTAGAACGGCTCCTGCGTATCTATTACCCGTCGCTGCCGGTGGTGGTGGTGCGGCCATCTATAGTCGTCGGACATACGGTGCTGGGCACGTTGCCGTCGCCGAGCATTTTCTGGGTGTTTCGCGTGGTGCATGCCGCGAGGCGCTTCAGCGCAAAGGCAATGACCCGGCTGGATGTGGTCTCAGTCGACGATTGCGCCCGCGCACTGGCTTTGCTCGCCGTCAAACCGAAGCTGGCGTTCGATACGTACCACGTGTCAGCCGGATCGGAGGCGCCGACCATTGGCCAGATTATTGGCGCGATGGATGAGGCCACGGGTATATCGGGGAAACGCTACTCCATCTGCGCACCGCGCGATTTCCGCAGGATCGCGTGCGAGGTGGTCGGGCGTCAGCACTCGGGCGCAGCGCGGCTGATCGAACATGCGCTGGGCCTCTACGCAGGGTTCGCCAATCTGGACTACCAGTTCGATAACCGCCGCCTGCGGGACGAGATCGGCTTCGAGCCCTTGCCGTTTATCGACTATGTCAGTGAATGCGTGCGGACGTCGCGCGGCATTGGGATCGTCGAGCAGATGCGCTGGGACTTTAAGTAAGCCGCGCGAGCAAGCCGCGCAACCAAGCCCCACGAGTAAACCAAGCGCACGCGTTTTCTTCGTCGCACGAAGTACCGGAGCCTCCTGACAGGACGCCCCGGTTCTTTTACTGCCATTGAACGCGTGATGCGTCCCTGATCAACCCTTGTTTCCGGCCAGTGCGCCCGCACTGTTGGCCCCGCCGAACAACGCGGTCAGATAGCTCGCATTGCTGCTCATATGCGCCATCAGCGTGTTGAGTGCAGTGAACTGCGCGTTGTAGCTATTCGTCAGTTGCGTGGCGAATGCATCGAGCTTCGTGCCCTGGACCTTGATGTTGTCGAGATCCTTGTTGATCGACGTTGTCCTTGCATCGAGTAAACCATCTTTCTTGAGAAAGGTCGTGAGGGTTTTGTTCATCTCCGCGCCCAGGCCGGTGCTCGAATTGAACAACGCGTTGACCGTGCCGGGCTTGTTGGTCAGCGCGGCGTTCAACGCGGTGTCGTCGATCTTCAAGGTGCCGTCCTGCTTCAGCTCAATACCGATAGACCCCAGGTTCGCCATTCCCTTGGTCTCGCCCGCTGCCGTCGGGACGCCCTTGGCAATCAAAGTTGCCAGCGCGTTCTTGACGGTGTTCATCATCGAGTCGCCGAGCAATGGACCGCCTTGCGAACCCTTGGGTTGCGACTTGTCGAAAGAAGTCAGCGACGCAGCCATGCCGACGAAGTTGTTATAGGCGGTGACGAAGGCCTTGATCGAAGTCTGCTGGGCGGTCGTGTCGGAGGTGATGCTCAGTGTCTGGGTCGTGCCCACGGACTCGGAGCTCAGGTTGATCGACAACCCCGCAATGGCCGATGTCACGCTGTTGCTCGGGCTGCTCACTTCCGTGCCGGCCACCGTCAGCAACGCGTCCTTGCCAGCCGCGGTTTGCTTCCAGTTCGCCGATGTCTCGATGGTCGTGTAAGGCGCTACAGTCTTGCTTGGGTCCGAGGGATCGACGGTCGATGTGGACGAGCTGACGTTGAGCTTCAATAACCCGGTGTTGTCGTCCGAGCCGGTCGGCGTGACCTCCAGCGAGATACCGTTCGCCACGCCCGTGGTCGACGAGTGCAGCACGAGATGCGCGCCGTCCGTACCCGTGATCACCGTTGCGCTCACGCCCGGATTGCCGGCGGCGGAATTGATCGCGGCGGCAATGCCGCTCAGCGTGTTGTTCGACGAATCGATCTTGATCGAAACGTCCGAACCACCCACGGAGAGTTTCAACGTGCCAGTACCGAGCGCGTCCTTCGCACCGAACGCGCCTGAGGTGATACTTTGCGATGTCGCGATGTTGGTGACCTGGATCGCATAGCTGCCCGTTGTGGCGCCCTTGCCGGCAGTGGCCGTGAGGCCCTTGCCGTCGGCCTTGGCAGTGACGGCGGATAACGCGGTGCCATCGGACAGCGCTGCCAGCGAGCTTTGCAGCAGCGACATGACCGATTTCAACGAACCGACAGCGGTCAGCTGGGAAGTGCTGGTCTTCTGTTTTGCCGAGTTAACCGCGTTCAATCCGGCAACCCGTGCGTTGACGATAGCCGCGACAAGCGCGGGTACGTCGGTATTCTTGCCGGTCGAGCCGTTGATTAGAGATTGTCCCGCGGACTTGATTGCGTCAGACATAGAAACTGGCACTCCCCTTGTGTCATGGCTTTGAACCGTGGCTTCAAATTGGCTCTCATTCGCTCATTTCGCGTGTTGCGTTGCCCGTGCAGCTGAACGGCGCCGCATGTTACGTAATGTTACTATTAATTACCCATATATTACGGTACGCCGACAAAATACTTTAGAAGAGTTTTCGTCAATTTGTCAGATGATTTTGGAATTCCATGATTTGAAGGGATATAGAATCGGAACAGATTGGTGAGGATTGGCGACCCCATCAAGGCATCTCGCGCTGTCACAGCCGCCGTAAAAAAACAAAAAATCGTGCGACGGATTTTCCTGGAGCCCGCGTTTAAGCACTCGATAGCACCTGCATCGAGCGTCTTTTCTCTCCTCAAAGGAACCGTTATGAAAGCACTGAAAAAACGGGCTTCGCCCACGTTCGCGGTCAAGGCCGTTTTGGCCGTCGTCACCGCCCTGGCCGCGCTGACCAGCGTGTCGGCATTCGCGCAAGAGGTGCTCATCGCCCCGTCCGCGCCGCCGCCAATGCGCACGGAAGTCGTCCCCCCAGCGCGTCCCGGTTATGTGTGGGACGGCGGCCACTGGCGCTGGGCCGGCCGCGGTTACGAATGGGTGCCGGGCCACTGGCGGCCGGTCCGGGTCGGCGCACATTGGGTTCCGGGTCACTGGGTGCAACGCGGACCGAACTGGCGCTGGATCGAGGGTCACTGGGCGCGCTAAAGCGGGCACAGACGCTTTCATCGCGGGTGACCTTCGGGTTACCCGCATGCCACCCTCTTCAGGCTAAGGCAGACACTCATGCTTAAAACTCTAGTCGCCATTGCGTTTGCGGCCGCGGCACTTTCCGCGTGTGTCGTTTATCCCGCGCGGCCGGCTTATTATCGGCCGGCGGTTGTCGTGTACTGAGCATTTCCCACGCTGGCGCGCCGGGCCTCAGACCCACCCGGCGCAGGCTGTTGAACATGTGCTGCGAGATCAACCACATTGAACCAAGAAGACCCGGACGCGGAGTTGCTAGCCCGTATCGATGGCAGGGAGCCCGGAGCGGTTCGCGAGATGGTCGCGCGCAAACTGCCGCGGCTGCTCGCGCTCGCGACCCGGATGCTGGGAGACCGTGACGAGGCGAGCGACGTGGCACAGGAAGCGTTCGTGCGGATCTGGAAGCAGGCATCACGCTGGCAGCGTGGTCAGGCGCGCTTCGACACCTGGCTGCACCGCGTGGCGCTCAACCTGTGTTATGACCGCTTGCGGCGCCGTCAGGATGTCATCTCCGATGACGACGCGCCCGAGCCCGTCGATCAGGCGCCACTGCCGGAAGATCAACTCGACGAGTCCGCGCGCAGTGAGCGCATTGCCGCCGCGCTTGCCGAATTACCGGCCCGCCAGCGCGAGGCACTGGTATTGCAGTACTACCAGGACCTGCCGAACATCGAGGCCGCGGCTTTGATGGGCATCAGCGTCGAAGCGCTGGAAAGCCTGCTCTCGCGCGCACGCCGCACGTTGCGCAGCCGTCTTGCCGGCGAACGCGGCGAGCACGTCTTTGGAAAGGAACGCCGATGACCCCCGAACGCTTTCGCCGCCTCACCGAGGCTTATGGCGCCATGCCGGAACACTGGCCGGCCGCCGAACGCGCAGAAGCCAAAGCGCTGCTCGCTCAACGTGACCCGGCCGCGTTAGCCGCGCTAGCCGACGCTCGTTCACTCGACCTCGTGCTGTCGAGGCACGTCGTTGCCGCGCCCGAATCGGATCTGGTCCGGCGCGTCCTGGCGTCCGCACCGTTGGCGCAGCCACGTCAGGAACCTGCGTGGAAACGGCCGCACTGGTGGCTCTCGGGCGCGGGTCTCGTGGGCGTGGGCGTGGCGGGAATCGCGGCGGGCGTGCTGGCTATTTCGTTGACCGGGTCTTTCTACAACACGCCGGCGAACCCGCCGAGCCTCTTCGATCAAACCGGTGAAAGCACCGTATTTAGCAGCGCGACGGCCGACTGGAGCGACCAATGACCATGCCGACAACCCGGCTCAAGACACTCCTGATCGTGTCGCTCGTGCTCAACATTTTCCTGCTTGGTGCAATAGCGGGCGGGACGTATCGATGGGTGGCGAAGCAGAAGGCCGAGGTGCTCGCGCAGCAACGCGGCCTGCGTTTCGCCGCAGCCGAATTGCCCACGGAGCGCCAGGACCAGTTGCGCGAGGCACTGCGGCAGACACGCCGTGAAAGCCTTCAGCAGATCATAGGTGCGCGCTCGGGTCGACTCGATGTCGTGCAGGCGCTCGCTGCACCGCAATTCGATCGCGCCACGCTCGACGCAGCGCTCGCCCGCACGCGCGAGGCTGACGTTGCCGTGCGTGCACGAGTCGAAGCGACGGTGGCTAACTTCGCCGGCACGCTGACGCCGGATGAACGACTCAAGCTCGTCGATGCGCTGGAGCGCCACGGCCCGCTGCATGTGGGGCCGTCGCCAAAAAAATAAACTGGCCGGACACCGACGGATTCACGCGGCCCCGCCGTTCAAGCTACATAGCAACTCAATTCGTGGGAACAGCCATGGCTGACGTGACACCAGGTACCTCCGTTACATCCGTGGTTACATCCGTGACCCCTGCCGCGATCGCATTAAATCGCTTCGGACTGGGCGCCCGCGCAGGTGAGGCGGCGCCGTCCGATCCGAAGGGCTGGCTCAAAAGCCAGCTCTCGGGCGCAAGCTATCAGGCAATGCCGCAAGCGTTAGGAGACCAACCTACAAGCACCGCGCTCGCAGCCGAATTCGCCGATCGCCAGAACGCGATCCGCAACGCCGGCGCCGACGACAAACAAGCGGTGCGTAAGTCCTATAACGAGAAACTCCGCGATATCTATCGCTCAGCCGTCAACGCGCGATTCGTAAGCGCGCTGCAAACGCCCACGCCGTTTGTGGAGCGGCTGGTGGCTTTCTGGTCGAACCATTTTGCGGTATCGGTAGAAAAACCGCCCGTGGCCATGCTTGCAGGCTCGTTCGAAGCTGAAGCCATCCGCCCGCATGTACTTGGGCGTTTCGAGGACATGCTGGTCGCGGTCGAACGTCATCCAGCCATGCAGATTTTCCTCGATCAGGCGCGCTCGGTCGGCCCCGATAGCCCAGCGGCTGAACGCGCCGCCATGCGCCATCCTGACCGCAAGCCTGGCCTGAATGAGAACCTGGCCCGCGAGATCATGGAGCTGCATACGCTTGGCGTGCGCAGCGGTTACGACCAAAACGACGTAACCGAGTTCGCCCGTGCGCTGACGGGCTGGAGCATCGGCGCAATGGGCGGCATGGGCGCAGGCGCCCAGCGTAATGACGCTGCCGCGCCCGGCCAATTCGTGTTTCGCCAGCCTCTGCACGAGCCGGGCACCCGCACGATCATGAACCGGCAATACGATCAGCCCGGCGAGCAGCAAGCGCTTGCCGTACTGCACGATCTGGCTGCCTCGCCCGCAACCGCGCAGCACATTGCGGGCAAGCTCGCCCGGCATTTCGTCTCCGATACCCCGCCGCCCGCGCTGGTCGATCGCCTGGCCAGCGTGTTCAGCGCGACGAACGGAGACTTGCCCAGCGTGTACCAGGTGTTGATCGATTCACGTGAAGCATGGTCGCCGGTGGATGCCAAGTTCAAGACGCCGTGGGACTGGACGGTATCGTCGCTACGGGGACTGGGCTTCAACAATCTAGGCAACACGCAGATCGCGCCCTTGCTGACACAACTCGGCCAGCCCGTGTGGCGGCCGGGATCGCCCGCAGGCTACGACGACATTGCCGCAAGCTGGGCGGCACCCGACGCGCTCGTGCGCCGGGTGGAACTGGCGCAGCGTTTTGCATCACGCGTAGGCGATACGCTGGACGCGCGCACACTCGGCGACCAGTTGCTCGCGGGTTCGCTAAGTAATGCTACGGCGTCCGAACTATCCAGGGCGGAAAGCGCACCGACCGCGCTCGCGCTGCTGCTGGTTTCCCCCGATTTCCAAAGGAGATAAAACAATGACCACGCGTCGGAATTTCTTGTGGTGCGCCGGTGCGGGTGTCGGTGCAATGCTGATTGGGTCCCGCATGGCGTTCGCTTCGGTGGAGTCGGACCGGCGATTTGTCTTTGTGATCCAGCGTGGCGCCGCCGATGGTCTCAACATTGTGGTGCCGTATGCCGATCCCGCTTATGCAAGCCTGCGCGGAGGGCTTGCTATTGATCCATCGACGGCAACGAAGCTCGACGGTACGTTCGCGCTGCATCCGTCGCTTGTCGAGACGGCAAAGATGTACGCCGCCCAGCAGGCGTTGTTCGTGCATGCGGTTGCATCGCCGTACCGCGATCGCTCGCACTTCGACGGCCAGAACGTGCTCGAAACTGGCGGCACCGCGCCCTATCAAATCAAGGATGGCTGGCTGAACCGGCTGGCGTCGATGCTGCCTGTCTCGAAGGCCAACGCGATCGCGCTGGCACCCACTGTGCCACTGGCGTTGCGCGGCCCTGCGGAGGTGACGTCGTACGCGCCGTCCGCGCTGCCGCAGGCACCCGACGATCTGCTCGTGCGCGTTTCGCAACTCTATGCCGGCGACCCACAGCTTCATGCTCTCTGGAGTTCCGCAATGGATGCTCGCGGGCTCGCCGCCGATGCCGGCGCGCGTCAGGACCCCGCGAGCCTCGGCAAGCTCGCGGCGAGTTTCCTCGGCCGCAGCGACGGACCGCGCATTGCGATGATCGAGACTGGCGGCTGGGATACGCATAGCGGACAAAACCAGCGGCTGGGGGCGCAACTGAAGGCGCTCGACACCATGATGGCGTCCATGCGCGATGGTCTCGGCGAGCATTGGGCGAACACGACCGTCCTGGTTGCGACCGAGTTCGGGCGCATGGCTGCGGCGAATGGAACGGGCGGCACGGATCACGGAACGGCGTCAGCCGCGATGCTGCTAGGTGGCGCGGTTCAAGGCGGCCGCGTTCTTGCAGACTGGCCGGGGCTGGCGCCGTCGGCGTTGTATCAGGGGCGGGATTTGCGGCCCACGCTCGGGCTCGACAGCCTGATTGCGGCTGCCGCTGGAGAAACGTTCGGCCTCGACCCGGTTCACGTCAGGGCAACTCTTTTTACGCAGAAGACCGCTAGCCCGATGTCCAGCCGATTGCTGCGCACGTAGGTACACGGACTGGCAAGCTGTCGCGGATTCAGTTTAACCAGGGAGAATTAAATAATGAAACACCTATTTAGCATTGCAGTCCTTAGCATCATGCTCACGGCTTGCGTAGTAGAACCCGCACGTCCGCCGCGCCCCGAGCCGCTTGTTGAAGTGGTGCCGGCGCAACCGGCGCCGGGCTACCACTGGGTGAAAGGACACTACAAGTGGGAGGGTAATCAGTGGGTATGGGTGCGCGGGCATTGGGCTGCGTACTGATTCAGCCTCGGACGGTTGTTGGGACGGTTGTTGTTCCGGCTTGAACGCACATGGCCGTCCCTATCCTGCGAACCTGGGCTCGGGCAAGCCTTTTACGCCCAGTCCCGTGATGGCGAACAACCCACCCTTGTCGCGTTCCTTCTGCGGGATGCCCCACATCGGCCGGCCCATGGTCGTGACGAACAAGATGTCCAGGTCGGGACCGCCGAACATCACGCTCGTCAGATTGCGTACAGGAAACTCCACCACGCGATCAAGCTTGCCGTCCGGCGCGAATCGCAAGATCCGTCCGCCAAACACGAGCGCCGACCAGAGATAGCCCTCCGCATCGACCGTCGCGCCGTCGAACGTACCGGCCAAATCTCGCGCTGACGCAAACGCCCGCCGGTTCGCCACCGCGCCTGTCTCGATGTCGTAGTCGTACGCGTACATCTGCCTGTCGTAGGAATCGGTGAAATACAACGTGCGGTTGTCCGGGCTCCAGCACGGACCGTTCGAACAACTGATACCGCCGTCCAGACGCGTCACGGAACCATCCGGATCCAGCCGGTACAACGCATCGCTCCGGTTCGAACGCTGGCCGCGATCGGCGTCGTAACGATCGAAGTCATAGGCCATCGTGCCAGCGATAAACCGCCCTCTGCGGTCCACTTTACCGTCGTTGAAACGCGTCTCGGGGTCATCGCTTTCCGGGTCGGCAATGAGCTTGACCGTCTGCGTCTCGAAGTCGTAGAAATGCAGGCCGTTCGCAAGCGCGACCACAGCGCCGCCGCGTTCGCGCAACGCCATAGAACCAATGTGGCGAGGCACGAAATAACGCCGTATGTCGCTGCCGTCGGCGCGGCAACTGCTGATCTCGGCGGCGGTGCTGTCAATCCAGTAAAGGCGCTGTTCCTTCACATCCCACAGCGGTCCCTCGCCAAGATGATTGTTGGCATCGACGATCAGTCGGGTTTCGATCATGGCTGTCTCCGGTTATCAACTCTTGTCGTCATCGGACTTCGACGTCGCGCGGCGATGCGCCAGCAACGCCATCAGCCGCCGGTCACGCCAGCGGCTGCGGCTTTCTATTTCATCGAGCGGCAACACCTCCCGGCGCTCGGCATCGAGTCTCGCGATGCTGTCAGGCGACCAGTCGAACGGCACGCTGTCCTTCGCGAAGGAGCGGTACATCGCGCCATAACGCGCAGCGTAATCCGCCACGCCACCGGGCGCATTCAGGTCTATGGTTTCAAACGGCCCCATGAACGACCACCGCAGCCCGAGGCCGTCGCGCATCACGGTGTCGAGATCGGCGGCGCTTGCATAACCGCGTGCGTAGAGGCTCAATGCTTCGTCGAGAAGCACGCCTTGCAAGCGGTTCAGCAAGAAACCCGGAATCTCGCGCGCAACCGTCACCGGCTCCTGACCGGCCTCCTCGTACAGCGCACGCGCACGGGCCAGCGTGTCCGGCGATGTCCACGGTGCACCGCATAGCTCGACCAGCGGCACGAGCGAAGGCGGATTCACAGGATGCGCCACAAAGCACCGTGCGCGCCCCTTCAGTCCTTCAGTGAACGTGGAGGCAGGCAGGCCAGAGGTCGAACTGGCCAGCAGCGTGTCGGGTCGCGTCAGCTTGTCCAGCTCAGCAAACAATGTGCGCTTGACTTCCGCTATCTCCGCAATGTTCTCCTGGACCAGGTCGACATCGGTCACCGCGTCCGCGAGCTGTTCACATGTCGTGACACGCGACACGATCCGCTCTTCCGGCTCGTCGACCAGTCCGTACTTGCCGAGATCCAACACACTGCGGCGGATAGACGGAATCGCGCCGTCGAGCATCGCGCGGTCGGCGTCGTGAAGCCTGACCTCGAAACCCGCACGCGCGAACACGATCGCCCACGCGCGGCCTATCCGTCCCGATCCGATCACTGCAATGCGTCTGCTCATGGTGTGGCTCCATCGACGATCAAGCTTTTTTATCGCGCAACGTAATCACGGCAGCCAGAACAACGAGGCCGTTGATGATGTCGCGCACGGCTGGCGGCACAGTCGTACCGGCGAGCAGCGTGCCCAGCGCGGTCAGCAGCAACGCGCCGCCGAACACGCCGAGATAATGACCGCGGCCACCGGTGATCAACGCACCGCCCACGACGACCACCGCAATGGAAGGCAGCAGATACGGGTCGCCCATGCCGAGGAAAGCCTGGCTGCTGAAGCCGGCAAGCAACAGGCCCACCACGGCGGAACACAAACCTGAGAGGCAATACACCGCGATCAAGGTGGCGCCCACGCGCACACCCGACAGCTTCGCCGCCACCTGCGAATTGCCGACTGCATAGATGCGCCGCCCAAAAGCCGTGCGATGCAGCAGCAACAACGCCAATGCGAGGAACAACGGCACGCACCACGCGGCAAGCGACAAGGGACCCACGCGCCCGTTCGTGAAATCGCTTATCGCAGTCGGCGCCCAGCCTTGCGGCGAACCGTTGCAATAGATCAGCGTGATGCCCTGCAACAAGCCGTTGGCAGCCAGCGTGACTACGATTGGCGGCAAGCCCAGCACCACCACGCCCACACCGTTGAACACGCCAACAGCCAAGCCCGCGCACAGCACCAGCGGCACGGCCCACGTCGCGGCTTCGTTGACGCCATGCGTCAGCCCGGTCAACAACACGCCCGCCAGCGTGATGAGCCAGGGCACGGAAAGGTCAAGTCCACCTGTCAGGATCACGGCGCCTTGCCCAAGCCCCAGAACGGCCAGGAACAAGGTCAGCGTCAGCAAGCTCGTATAGAAGTTGGCGCTAACCAGGACACCCGGGCCATAGACCACGCCCGTGATCGCGATCACCGCGAAGAACAGCAGATACGCGGGCACGACGTACTTCACCCATGCTCGATTGCGTTCGATCCAGTCGCCCAGCACGCGGCCCTTGAGCTCCGTGTTTTCTATGGGGCGGAAGTTCTCCACTTCGAACTTCACGCGCCGCGCTCCCTGGTCATTGCGTGCGCGTGTTCCCGTGCTCCACGCCGTGAACCATCGTCCGGCGTAGCGCGCGCAATGATGCGCCGCCGACTGCTTGCCAACCGATGACCCGAGCACCGCCAGGATCAGGATCACGGCTTCGGCGATGGTCGTAAAGAACGCGGATACGTTGAGCACCAGCAGGATATTGACCGTGATCATCAGGGTCATTGCAGCGAACACCGTGCCCACGCAGCCGCCCCTTCCGCCACCAAGCCACGTGCCGCCCAGCACGACGGCCGTGAACATGGAGAGCAGCAACGGCCGGCCCACCAGCGGATCGGCAGAACCGGTCTGTGCCGATACATACAAGCCCGCTGCCGCGTAGAACATCCCGGCGAGTGCATAGGTCGCGATCCGGTAGCCTCTGACAGGCATGCCGTTCGCATAGGCGCCATCCGGGTCGCTACCGAGCGCATACAGGCCTACGCCGAAGCGCGTACGTTTGACGAAGGTCCAAACGAGCAGGGCAACGACCAGCACGGCCGCTGACATGGGGACTTTGTCGGGCACGAGATCGGAGGTGATGAAAGCACCGAACTGATCGCCGATGCTGCCGCCCGGTTTGTTCTGGATCAGTAGCGTCAAGCCCTGCACCATGAACATGGTGGCGAGCGTGACCACGATGGACTGCAGACGGAACCATGCGATCAGCGCGCCGTTGATCAGTCCAATGCCCCCGCCTATCGCAAGAATCAGCGCAACACCGCCCCATTGTTCGATCGGCGTCCCCTGCACGAAGCGCACGGCGAGCACGTTGGACAACGACACCACCGCCGACGCCGACAGGTCGAAACCGCCGCTTAGCACAACAATGGTCTGCCCGATCCCCGCGAGGGCGAGCGTGGCGCTGCTCGAGATCACGGAGCCGACGTCGTACATCCCGACCGGCGTGGCGGACAGCGACACCCACGTGATCATCATCGCGAGCAGCGCGCCGATCGCGATGATCAAGCCACGATAATGATCCACACGCGCCCGAAAACCAACGTGCGCACCGGGTCGCACGACCTCACTATCGGGCGACGCTATTGCAATTTTCATGATCGAACCTCTGATTGCTTGAACGAGCTTCAAGAGCCCGTCAACTTGAAAGCATCTTGCGCATCACGTTCTCTTCGGTGAGCGCTTCGCCGGCTAACTCCGCGACATTGCGCCCGCGATACACCACCGAGACCCGATCGCACACATTGACCAGTTCCGGGACGTCGGTGGAATAGAACAGCACGGAACCGCCGGCCGCTGCGAACGCACGCATCAGCACGAAGATCTGATGCTTGGTTCCCACGTCAACGCCACGCGTGGGGTCGAACATCAGCCACACGCGGCTTTGCGTCAGCAGCCATTTCGCCATGGCGATCTTCTGCTGGTTACCGCCCGAGAAAGAAAGACACGGCTTGTAGATCGCCCGCGGATTGACTTCCATTTGCGCGAGCGCCTGCTTGATGGCGGCCTGCTCGCGTTTCCTGTCGATCAGGCCGAAGCGCGAGAAGCGCTTGATCACCGGGAGCGAGACGTTCTCCCCGCCGGGCAGACGAAGGAACAGACCCTCGGTCTTGCGGTCTTCCGGCAGAAAACTCGTCGATACTCCGGCCTTCAACGAATCGGCGGTCGAGGTCAGCGTGACCGGTTTTCCATCGATCAGGATCTGACCCGCGTCGATAAACTCGGCACCGAACAGCGCCTCGAAAATTTCGCGCTGCCCCATGCCTTGCAGCGCTGCAATGCCATGCACTTCGCCTGCCTTGAGCGTGAGGTCGAAGTCGTTGACCACGCCGTCCACCTTGATGCTTCGTACTTCCATTGCCGGAGTCTGAAGCGTTGACGGGGTGGCCACTTTCGGCGGATATTTGGCGTCCATCGAACGGCCGATCACAAGACGGATGACTTCGTCGTCCGAGATCGAATCGGTATCGAAAGCGCCTACGTCACGGCCGTTTCTATACACGGTGAGGCTGTCGCAGAACTCGCGCACTTCCTGCATCCGGTGCGTGATGAACACAAAGGTCACCCCGCGCGCCTTCAATTCCTCGATGCGTCGCGACAACCACGCAACGTCACGCCCGGAGAGCGCGGACGTAGGTTCATCGAGTAGCAGCACTTCAGGCTGGCGGACCAGCGCCTTCGCAATCTCGATCTTCTGCCGCACTGGCAATGCAAGATCACGGATATACGCACCCGGGCGGATATCGCCCAGTTCGAGCCGGTCGAGCCATTGCGCAGCCTGCTTTTGCGATTCGTGTTGCCGAATTCGGCCAAACCAGCCGGTCGGTTCGTACGCCATCAGCAGGTTCTGCGCGACGGTCAAGTCCCGCACCAGTGTCATCTCCTGGAACGCCGTCTGCACACCCGCACGATGCGCGTCCTTGGGACCACGCATGCTCACGTTGCGGCCCATGATCGAGATGCTGCCCGCATCCGGCTGCATGAGACCGGACAACAGCTTGACGGTGGTCGACTTACCGGCGCCATTCTCGCCGAGCAGCGCATGAACGGCGCCGCGTTTGACGCGGAATGACGCGTTGTCGAGTGCGACAGTGGCACCGAACCGCTTCGTGACCTTCGAGAGATCGAGCGCCCATTCGTTGTTGCTCGTGTTGCCTGCTCCCATTGCTGTCATAGTCTCCGTCCCTGCACTCGACATGGCGTACTCCTCTACCCTTAATCCGGCTTGCCGGTCAGCGCCGCGTTGAAACCAACCTCGCTGGTCTCTGGCGAATAGATGTCCGCAAACCAGCCCGGCGGCACCTTGTCCGGCATGAACGCGGTGCACCCGCCCTTCAGTTCATCGATGGAACCCGTCGTGCACAGTTTCGATTGCGACGTCTCCACCAGCGGAAGCTTGAGCGTCACATGCGCCGGGAAATCCTTGCCGTCGAGCTTGTCCACGGCCATCTTCAGCGCGAGCGCACCGGAGTACGGCGGCGAACCATAAGAGATGGACCGGTAGCCAATCGAGCGATAGGCACCGTCGCCCTTCACCGTGCCGGGCGGCAACATCTGCACGCGATGACCGTTCGACGACTCACCCGCGCACGGCTTGATCTTGTCGTCCGCTATGCCGGCTTCGAGCTGCATGGATGCCGCCGTGAAGCAGCCTACCTGCATCCACAAGCCGTCGATCTTGTCCCAGCTATTGGTGGCCAGGATCTTCGACAACTCCGTCTTGGCCGTTGCCTGACTCCACATGCCCGTGCCTTCCGCCACGATCTTGATCCCCGGATACTTCGCGAACACGGCCTTGGCGGCCTCGGTGCGCGCGCGATCCACGGAGGTGCCCGGCACGCCGTTGATCAGCACGATGTTGCCCTTGCCGTTGATGGTCTTCGCGAGCCATTCAGCGGTGACGGTGCCTGCCTGCTTCTGGTCGATGGTCACGTTGTGGGCACATGGTTCGGTCACTTCGCCGTCATAGGCTGCCACCACTACACCCTTGGAACAGGCGTTCTTGATCGCGCGATTCAACGCGGTCGGCGAGATGGGGTAGATCACAATGGCCTTGGCGCCGGCCTGAACCATCGAGTTGATCTGCTGGATCTGTTTCTGTGCGTCGGTGCCGGCAACCTGTACTTCGAGGTCGACCTTGTCCTTCAGCCCCGGCGTGGCGGCCATGGCCTTGACCATGTTGGCCGCCTCGGTTTGCCAGTCATTGCCGACATAACTCATCGACAGAAAAATCTTGTATTTACCCGCTGCCGAGGCCTGTCCCGAGACGGCCAGCGTCGCGAGAAGCGCGGCGCCTAGCGCGAGCCGAGCCCCCCGACGGATGGTGTTCGTCAGTGCGTTCATGTCTTCCTCCAATCCTGCGTATGGTTATATGATCCGGTACTCTTCAACGCTTGCTTAATGTTATTGCAACACCAGCACTACTAACCTTCAACGTGCTTCATCCGTGCGCTGGCGGGCAGTTGAATGCCAGCCGATCCAGCCACGACATTCGGGTCGTGACCGGGAATAACGAAGTCCGCTATCTGCCGGATACGCCTGAGCGAAGCCAGTTCGGCGGCCGTCTCATGGACAATGCCGACCGGCACCAGATCCACGATGTTCTCCATGCAGCTTGCGCAGTCGCCGGCAATCAGGACCACGCCATCGGCCGTATCAACGGCAACCGATTGATGCCCCGGCGTGTGTCCCGGCGTTGGCACAACCCGCACGCCAGGCGCGATATCGGCAACACCATGCACGAATTGCCAGCGAAAATAGGCGAGCGGTTCGCGGCCGATCAGAAACTCCTGATAAAACGTGGACTGCGTCGGCAAGGGCCGGCCCGCGTATTCCCACTCGCTCGCCTGGACGACGAAACGCGCGTTCTTGAAGAGCGTGTTGCCGCCGGAATGGTCGTAGTGCAAGTGGGTGTTGATGACAATATCCACGTCGTCCGCGTTCCAGCCCACATACTCTTTCAGCGCACGCTCAAGCCGCTCTTCCGGTGCCTGCTCACAAGGACAGACGAAGCTCGACACCCAGCCTGGATCGTGAATCCCTGTATCCACCACAATCTTTTTGTCGCCGCCTACAATCGCCGTTGACCACACCGGAACTTTGATCTGCTGGCCGTAGTAGCGGCCATAGATCTGCGATGAACGGTCAACAGTCAGCCAGCCCGTAGGCATTGCCACGACCTTGAGTTTCGACACAGTCACGATGGTCTCCACCGTCAAAGGTTGAAGGAGTTGCGCCCGCTAAGGCGACCTTAGAAATTCGTGTTGTCCGCGCCCTTGAGCCCGAGCATGGCGCGCGCTTCGTCCGGGGTTGCAATCTCCAGCGAAAGGCCTTCGATCACCTGACGAATCTTCACGACCTGCGCGGCGCTGGATTCAGCCAGCTTGCCCGCCTCTATCCAGAGCGAGTCCTCAAGCCCGACCCGCACGTTTGATCCCTGCGCCACGCCCAGTGTTGCAAGCGGAATCTGGTTACGCCCGGCACCGAGGATCGACCACACGTAGTCGCTTCCGAACAAGCGGTCGGCGGTGCGGCGCATGTGCATGAGGTCTTCCGGATGCGGTCCGATACCGCCTAGCAGGCCGAACACGCTCTGCACGAAGAACGGCGGTTTCGCGAGACCGCGGTCAACGAAATGCGCCAGGTTGTACAAGTGCGAGATGTCATAGCATTCGTACTCGAAACGCGTACCGTTCGCGCCGCATGACGTGAGGATGTATTCAATGTCCTTGAACGTGTTCTTGAAGATCAGGTCGCGGCTATTTGCCAGATGCTGACGCTCCCAGTCATGCTTGAACTCCTTGAAACGGTCGAGCATGGGATAGAGGCCGAAATTCATCGAACCCATGTTCAGCGACGCCACCTCCGGCTTGAAATGGTGAGCGGGTTTTAACCGCTCCTCTACCGTCATGTGCGGACTGCCGCCACTCGTGATGTTGATCACCGCATCGGTCTCCGCCTTGATACGCGGCAGGAATTGCTGGAACACGGCGGGGTCTTGCGTGGGCCGGCCATCACTGGGATCGCGTGCATGCAGGTGCAGGATTGCCGCGCCCTCGCGGGCGGCGGCGAGCGCTGCATCGCCGATCTCTTGCGGTGTGACCGGCAAATACGGTGACATCGACGGAGTATGGATTGCGCCCGTGGGAGCACAAGTAATAATAACTTTACGCTTCGTTGCCATGCTGTAAGTCCTCGTCGGATAAGAAAAGCGTTCAGAGCACTTCCACGTTGCCGCACACCGAGATCGCCTGCCCCGAGATGCCGCTGCCACCCGGCGAGCACAGGAACAGCGCGGTCGCCGCCACTTCTTCCGGCGTGGTCATGCGACGCAGAGAAATTCTCCCGAGATACTCTTTTTCCATCTGCTCGTAGGAAAGACCCAACTGTTGCGCGCGTGCGGCGATCACCCGTTCAATGCGCGGCCCCTTCACAATGCCCGGCTGGATTGCATTGACGCGAATGTTGTCCGGGCCGAGCTCGATGGCCAGGCTCTTGGTGAGGCCGACGACCGCCCACTTGGTCGCCGAATAGGGCGTGCGATACGCATATCCGAGCCGCCCTGCCACCGATGACAACGCAATGATCGACCCGCCGTCACGCGCCTGGCGCAACAGCGGCACCGCGCGACGTGCGAAGTAGAACTGAGCATTAAGATTCACGTCGACGGTCTGTTCCCAGTCACCCGTATCCATCTCGTCGATACCGCCCGTCGGACCCGCAATCCCCGCGTTATTGATCAGCACGTCGAGGCCGCCGAGCTGCTCGTTTACATCGTCGAATACACGGTCGACCGCCGCGCGATCTGATACATCCGCGAGCGTCGCGGTGATCGCGTTCATCTCGGCGCTTTGTTCGGCTTCGTTGAGCGAATCGATGGCTCGCTGGCTCGAGTCGCAGACATGCACACGCGACCCGGCATCGACAAACGCACGGGCGATCACAAGACCGATGCCCGACGCGCCGCCCGTGACCAGCACGCGCAACCCCGCGTGGGGTTTCAACATCTGTAGAACTGTCATGCTTGTCTCCCTCGTTTTTTCGCGCAGCTTGCCGGCGCAACTCACAGGCACACGTCAAGCTCACGCCCTGGCCGCTTCCCTGCTCTGCAAGCGTTCCCGCAAGTCCGCTGCGGCGCCGCCGATGTCCTCTTCAATGCCCGCCCGCGCGCCTTCACCGTCGCCCTTCCAGAGAGCATCGACAATCTTGCGGTGCGCCGCCATCGACAACCTCATATGCGGGATGTCCGGTGCCACGAGGTTCAGGAATGGGCCAATGCGCATCCAGAGATTCTGGATGGTCGCGAGCGTCAGGTCGCTTGCGCCATGCGTATAGATTGCTATATGGAATTCGAAATTACTGCGCAGGTACGCGGGTACATCGCCGGCTTCCACGTGGGCATCCATGGTGTCGAACACCGCTTGCAGCGCGTTCAAATGTTCCTTGGTCATCCGCGATGCCGCCCGTTTCGCCACGCAGCCTTCAAGGGCGATCCGCACGTCGCGCAGCTCTTCGAGCAGGTCGAGCGTCATGGGGGGCACCATCAGCGCGCGGCCCGGCCCGTCGATCAACGCGCCTTCAGCTTGTAGCCGCGTGAGCGCGGCGCGTACCGGCATGGTCGATGAACCGACTGCTTCGGCAACCCCGCGCAAGCTCAGCGCCTGACCGGGCGCAAAGCGTCCCGTCATGATCGCCTCGCGCAACTGCGCGTAGACGCGGCCCGCCATGGTCTCGCGCGCCACCAGCTCAAGCGGCAGCGCGTCCGCGCTTATTTCACGTGTTGTCAATTAAACAGCTCCTTCCGAGATGTGTGACCTGTGATCACACCACAAGAAGGAGTTTGGTACCCTTGGCGCGCTTAGTCAACCTTCGAGTACTAGGGGAAAACGCGACTGCCGCGGAGTCGCCACGGCAAACGCGTCGGCTCCACCGCGGCGCTGCTCATGCAGTCTTTTTGTCGTCGCTCCGGGGCTGCGAATCGCGCAGATCGAACGGCGTCGACCGCTTGCGCTCCCCGGTCAGACGATAAATGGCATTGGCAATAGCCGGTGTCACCGCCGGGCTCGACAGTTCGCCTACGCCGCCCAGTTTGGCGAGGTCGCCCTGCACGATGTCGATATCGACGGCCGGCATGTCGCTCATCCGAGCCACCCTATACGTATCGAAGTTGTGTTGCATGACGCGGCCGTTACGGATGTCGATCTGGTCGAAGCTCGCGTGTCCCAGGCCCCACATCAGGCCACCATAGAGTTGCTCCTCCACGCCACCGGGCGAAACCGCCAGACCGCAATCCGCCACGCAGGTCAGCTTCTCTATGACGATCGCTCCATCCTTCTTCGCAACACGCGCGACGATCGCGACATAACTGCCGTATGCCTGATTGGTGGCAATGCCCAGCGCAACGCCTGCAGGCAACGGGTCTTGCCACCCCGCGCGCTCCGCTGCTCGCCTCAAGACCGCCGCATGGCGAGGCTGGTCATGCATGTTCGCCAGTCGGAACAGCAACGGGTCTTGCTTGCCGAGGTGTGCAGCTTCATCGATGATCGACTCGACCGCGAACACATTGGGGATGTAGCTGACCGCCCGATACCACCCCGTCGGGACACCCGTTTCATGACGCACCCAGCCAATGTCCAGATGCGGCGCGCGGTACGTGAACTCGCGTGCGTTGATGGCCTCGGTGGTGCTGTAGTCCATGCGATCCGCGCGATCGAAATAACCCGGCTCCCATTGTTCCGGCGAAGCCGGCGAGACGGCGCGCAGTTGCAACGCGGCCAGGCGGCCGTGCTCGTCGAGCGCCACCTTCGCGCGATGGTACGTAGCCGCGTGATAAAACAGCGCGCCCATCTCGGTCTCGCGGTTGTTCATCAGCTTGACCGGTTTGCCGGTCTTTACCGCGAGGTAGGTGACTTCGAACAGCCAGTATTTGGATTCGCGCGCACCGAAGCTGCCGCCCGATACAAGCTCGTGCACCGTGACCTGATCTCCCTTGAATCCGCCGATCACAACGGCAGCCTCCTGCGCCGTTGAAGGAACCTGGATACCACCCCAGTAGGCTATGGAGTCCTTCCTTGCCCATGCGGTGACGTTGACGGGTTCCATAGGGTTCTGGGCTTTGTACGGCATCGAATACGATGCTTCGATCACGCGGGCCGGATGCGTCCACGCGGCCTTCGCATCGCCGGATTGAATGGTCGGCACGACATGCGCGGCCGGGCTGTCGAGCCACGCGGCCTGATGACCTGCAAGCGCGTCGCTGTTGAAGCTTTCGAAGAGGCTGTCATCCCACTCGATCTGCAACGCCGCCTGACCCTGATGCGCCGACCAGTAGTCATCCGCAAGAATCGCGACGCCTGCCTGATTGCCGCCGAGCACATCCGGCCGCCCCGGAATCTCGATCACGCTGCGCACGCCCGGCAGCTTGAGTGCGTTGGACGAATCGACGCTGCGCACGCGCGCGCCTATCACCGGCGCGCGAGTGATCACGGCGACCAGCATGCCAGGCAGATCGACGTCGATGCTGTATTGAAACGTCCCCGCGACCTTCTGCGCCGCCCCACGCTTCTTCTGCAGCTTGCCGATGTACTTGAATTGCGCGGGGTCCTTGAGCGCGACATCCTTCGGCGCAGGCTCGCGTGCGGCGGCGTCGGCAAGCGAGCCATAGTTCGCTCGGCGGCCGCTCGCCGCGTGCTCGACATAACCGTTCGCGGTCGAGCACGATGCAGCGGGCACGTTCCACTGGTTCGCGGCTGCAACCACAAGCATCGCTCTTGCGGTTGCGCCTGCCAGCCGAAGGCGATCGTATTCGAGCGAAACGCTGGTGCTGCCACCTGTTGAGAACACCTTCCACAATGGATGAATGTAGACCATGTAGAACGGATTCTCGGGCGTGATCACGTCGACCGCGAACGGGTCGACATCGAGTTCTTCCGCCACGATCGCTGCCAGCGCGGTCCGCGTTCCGGTCCCCGAGTCATGTTTGTGGACCACGAGTTTGATCGTGTCGTCGGGCAATACGCGGACCCATGCGTTGGGCTCAAACTCGTGGGTTGCGTTGCTTGTTGAAACAACACCTGACGCTTCGCTCGCCCGCGCGTCAGGCAGACGAAAACCGACGGCAACCCCTGCGGCGAGCAACGCCGAACCCTGCTTCAGGAAACGCCGGCGAGAGACCTCACGAGACTCGACCAAGGCCGCAGCCGGTTTGCTTGCGTCGCGCATCATGCCTCCTTTTTCGGCGACAGGAGTTCGGGCGCGGCGCGTTTGATAGCCCTTCGAATGCGCGCATAAGTGCCGCAGCGGCACACGTTGCCCGACATGGCTGCCGTTATCGTTTCGTCGTTGACTACAGGTTTGCCGTCGAGGAACGCCGCTGCCGACATCAACTGCCCGGGCTGGCAATAACCGCATTGCGGTACGTCCTCTTCAACCCATGCACGCTGCAATGGATGCTCGCCGGTCTTCGACAAACCTTCAATAGTCGTAATGCGATGCCCCGCTACCGCCGCGACCGGCAGCACACACGAGCGCATCGCATTGCCGTCGAGGTGCACGGTGCATGCGCCGCAAAAACCGCCGCCGCAGCCGAACTTCGTGCCGGTCAGTTTCAGGCGGTCGCGCAACACCCACAACAGCGGCATGTCTTCCGGTACATTGTCGAGCGTATGCCGCTCGTCGTTGACGATGATCTCGATCATGGTGTCTCCCTTCGCTTGTCGCTTGTTGTCCAGCCGTCGCGCCGATTATTGAAAGCCGTTAAATCCCGCGCCAGCGACAATTTCTTCCAACGGCCGTCAGTCCGACTAACAGGTATGTTCAAACGCTACCCATCCATCCAGTCGATGCAGTCCTTCCTCAACGCGGCGCGCGGCGGCAGCTTTTCGAGTGCAGCAAGGCAGCTCGACCTTACGCATAGCGCTATCAGCCAGCAAATCCGGACGCTGGAGGAATTCGTCGGACAGCCGTTGTTCGAACGCAAGAATGGGCGCGTCATGCTTAACGACGCCGGCGTGCTGTTCGCCAACCTGCTTGGCGATGGCTTCGAGCAGATCGACCGCGCGTTGTCCTCCGTGCAGGAGCGGCTGGTCGCACACTCCCTTACGCTCGATGTCGATCCAGAGTTGTCACAACACTGGCTTAGCTCGCGCCTGGCATGGCTGATTGAAGCGTTGGACGGACGTGCGCTGACTGTGCTGTCCACGCCTCGCCACGAGCGCACGGCGTTCGAACGCGTCGATATAGCGTTGCGATACGGCTACGGCGAATGGGAGGGTTATGAAAACATGCTGATGTGCAGCGACCGGCTGACGGTGATGGCCTCACCGGCGCTGGTGAAAAAATTCGGCCTGAATTTGCCGCTCGCGCCCGAAGCGGTGCTCGAATTGCCGCTGCTCGGTTATACGAAGCGATCATGGATTCCGTGGCTCGAGGCGGCCGGCTTGGCAGCGCTCGAACCCTCGAACACGCTAGCCGTGTTCGACAACGCGGCGAGCCTGATTGAAGCCATGGCAGCCGGCGTAGGCGCCGGGCTCGCACGGGGTTTGCTCGCGGCGGATGCGCTACGTGCGGGGCAACTGGTGGCGCTGACCGAGGTCGCCATTCCAACGCACTACAACTTGTACGCGGTGTGGCCGCAAGGCAAACGCGAGAGGGTGGCGGACGTGGTGGAGACGCTCAAGGCGCTCGTTGTGCAGAGCCTTGAGTAAAAGGTGTTTCATTGCAAGGTGTTTCATCGCAAGGTGTTTCGGCGCACTGGCGTACGGTATCGAGAAACAGCCGTAGCACCGGCGACGTATCGCCTGTCCGGAAGCGCGCATAGAGCGACACCTCCGGCGGTTGTCCACTCAACGGCTTGAAGACCACACCGCCGGTCGTCAACTGCTGCGACGAGGACGGCACCAGTGCCACGCCAAGCCCTTGCCTCACGAGGCACAGCAACGTCTGCACTTCGACCACCTCCTGCTCGATCTTCGGCGTAAACCCGGCTTCAATACAACAGTCCCGTAAGAACCTCGCAAGCTTCGACTGCGTCAGGCCAAACGACACGAAGCGCTCCGCGTGCAACTCCTTCAACGCGATCTCCTGTCTCTGTGCGAACCGGTGTCTCGGCGGCAGCACGGCCATTGCACATTCCCTCACGACCACCTCGCTCTGGATCTCGGGGTCGTCATGGGTCATACGAAAGAAACACACGTCAAGGCGGTGCTCCTTCAGCGCTTGTATCTGCGCGGCGGGCGTCATTTCGTGCAGCGTCCAGCGAACGGCGGGATAACGCTCGTCGAACGCGCGCAGCGCGAGCGGAATGGCGTCGACCATGGCAGAACTGATGATGCCTATCTCGAGGTTCCCAACTTCCCCTCGGCCCGCGCAACGGGCCAGATCGACCGCCCGTTCGAACTGCGCGAACACCAGGGGCACTTGTTCCTTCAGTGTTTTCCCTGCCTCCGTGAGTTCGACACGATGTTGCGAGCGCGTAAAAAGAGCCGTGCCCAGCTCCTCTTCAAGCAGCCTGATCTGCTGACTCAAAGGGGGCTGGGAAATGTGCAGGCGCGCGGCTGCGCGGCCGAAATGCAACTCGTCGGCAAGCACCGCGAAGTAACGCAACAGCCGGATGTCCATATCGCCTACGTATCAAGAGTCACGTTAAAAAATATTGTACAGAGCGCTTCGCTTTGAAGAGACTGCGAATCAAGCAGCAGTGCACATCAGTGTGACACTCGATGCCGGCGAGGGGAAAGCGCTAAAAAAATAGTGCTTTGAAAAGGGCCGCAATGCACATCCGCAGATGCGCCTGCCAGCGATCCGGCAACTGGCTAATGCCAGTTCCTCTGTTATGGGAGATCGAGTACATGATCATCGACACTAGCTGTTACCCGACCAACCTGGTCGACCTCGCCTGGCGCCACGACGGCGAGCCGTTCACGGGCGAACGCCTCCTCAAGACGCTCGACGGGCCCTATGTCATCAACGGCAAACCGCGCCGCATCGACAAGGCTTTTATCCAGCCGCCCCAGGGCAATACCATTTATACGTGGACCGACGGCGAGCGTTCAGGCCGCGAATCGATCGACGACTACATGGCCTACACCGTCGAGCTGACACAACGTTACCCCGACCGCCTGATAGGTTGCTTCGTCTACAACCCGCGCTGCGGTCCGGAGAACGGGGCCCGTGCCATTGAGTTCTACGCGAAGGAACACGGCTTCAAGATGGTCCAGTTGCAGGCCAACATGCACGCTTACCGGCCGGACCGCGCACTCGACTGGCTAAGGCCCGCACTGCGCAAATGCGCGGAGCTGGGTCTTATTGTCAAGCTGCATACCGGCGATGGTCCATACAGCATTCCGACCGAGTGGTATCCGCTGATCCGGGAGTTTCCGTCGGTGAATTTCATCATGGCGCACTTCGGCGTGCAGACCGGTGGTGTGTATTGCTTCGAGCCGTTCCAGATGGCGATGGATACCCCCAACGTCTATTGCGAATCGAGCTGGTGCCTGCAATCGCGCATTGTCGAATTTGCAAAGGTGCTACCCACGCACAAGATCCTGTACGGCTCCGACACACCGCCTAACGAACCGGGCATGTGGCTGCGCCTGCTTGAAGTCCTGTGCCACGAGCCGCCGCAAGGTCTCAATCTCGACGAAGACACGCTCGAGGATTATCTCGGCAACAACCTCGCGCGAATGATCGGCCTCGAACCGAGCCCGCCGCCGCGCAGTGTGGAGCAAGCACACGACTATCTGAACCAGTTTGCCGGAGTCCGCGCATGATTATCGATACCCACCTGCACCCGACCAATCTCGTCGACGAAGCCTGGCGCCATACCGGCGAGCCGTTCACCGGCGAGCGCTTGCTCAAGATGATGGACGGCCCGTACATGATCAACGGCAAGCCGCGCCGTATTGACATGGGGTTCATCCAGCCGCCGCCTGGCAACACGGGTTATCGCGACGGTAACCGGCGTGGCCGCGACGGCATTCGCGACTACATGGCGTACATCGCCGAACTGACGCAGAAATACCCCGACAGGTTTATCGGCAACTTCACCTACAACCCGCGCTGGGGCCCGGAAAACGGTGCGGCCGAACTCGAGTTTCATGTGAAGGAGTACGGCTTCAAGATGCTGAAGCTGCACGCCAACATGCATGGCTACCGGCCTGATCGTGCACTCGACTGGCTGCGTCCCGCCATGAAGAAATGCGCGGAACTGGGCGTGGTCGTGCTGATTCATACCGGCGACGGACCGTACACCATCCCGACGCAGTTCTATCCGATCATCCGCGAATTTCCGATGGTGAATTTCATCATCGGCCACTTCGGGATTCAGACCGGCGGCAACTATTCGTTTGAATCCTTCTGGATGGCAATGGACACGCCGAACGTGTATTGCGAGTCGGGCTGGTGTTATCAGTCGCGCATTGTTGAGTTTGCGAAGGAGTTGCCGCGTAACAAGATCGTGTTCGGCACGGACTCGCCGCCCAACGAGCCGGGCATGTGGCTGCGTGAACTGGAGATGCTGTGTTCGCCAGCGCCGCAAGGCATGGACCTGGACGAAGACGGGCTCGAAGACTACATGGGCAACAACATCGCGAGGCTGGTCGGCATTGAGCCGAGCAAACCGCCGAAAGATCTTGCCGAGGCTGAGAAGCGCCTCAAGGCGAGCTATGTGTAGTTGATGGAAGACCGCGGGCGCCGTATCCGTATCTGTATCCGTGCGCGCCCGCGGTCGTCTCACCTCTCTTGTCCACATGCCGGAGCCCACCATGGCCGATGCACGCTTGCACGATCTCGCGGGGACGCAGGACTTTCACGCGTTCGTGTCCTCCTATCGCGACCATTTTCCCCATGACGTGCTGACGATCAGGCAGCCGTTGTCCGCCGATCAGGATGTGACTGCATTGGTCGCCGAACTGGCGGCGCGAGGCCGGCACGAGATGCTGGTTTGTGAGCAGGTCGATGGTTTGGACACGCCGCTGGTCACTAACGTGTTTGCGTCGCGCAGTCGCATTGCGCGGCTGTTCGGTGTTGAACCGCCACAGTTGTTTGAAGCCTATCAACGCCGTGCGAATGCACCGCTCGCGCCGCGTTTTGTAGCGAATGGTCCAGTGCTCGATCAGGTCACCGAAGGCGATGCAGTCAACCTCGATCACCTGCCAATGATCCGGCATTTCGATACCGACCGCGGCCCCTACATTACCAACGCGGTGATCGTTGCCGAAGATCCGGTGACGGGCATCGCCAACCTGAGTTACCACCGTTCCATGCGCCACGCGCGCAATGCACTCGCCACCAGCCTGCATTCACGCGGCCACCTCTGGCGAATGCTGCAAAGCGCGCAGCAACGCGGTGACGTGCTCCGCGTTGCAATGGTGATCGGTGCTCATCCGCTCTTCATGCTCGCAGCTTCCGCGCGGGTGCCGTTCGGGACGGACGAGCGTTCGATTGCCGGGGGCCTGTTCAACGCGCCGCTTGAACTCGTGCGCACGCCGCGTTACGGCATAGGCGTACCCGCTGCTGCGGAGTTCGTGCTCGAAGGCACGATCGATCCGACCGAGCGCGCCGAAGAAGGTCCGTTCGGGGAGTTCTCAGGTTATTCATCGGACCGCTCGACCAACAACGTGCTTCGCCTCGACACCATGATGCGCCGTCGCGATGCATGGCTCGTCGACGTGGTCGGCGGCCCGTATGCCGAGCACCTGACGCTCGCGCGCTTGCCGCGCGAAGCGGAAATGAGCGAGAAGTTGAAGGCGCGTTTTCCATCCGTGACAGCGCTTCATTACCCGAACTCCGGCACGCACTTCCATTGCTATGTCGCACTGAACCAGTCGCGCGACGGTGAGGCGCGCCAGATCATGCTCGCATTGCTGGGCTGGGACCCTTATCTGAAGAACGTGATTGCGGTGGACAGCGACATTGACATCAGTGAGGACTCGCAAGTGTTATGGGCGGTCGCCACGCATTTCCAGCCGCATCGCGACCTGTTCGTTATCGACGGCTTGCCAGGCAGCCCGCTCGATCCTTCGTCATCGGCTTCAGGCACGACCTCGCGCATGGGTATTGACGCGACTCGCGGGTCCACGTTCGACGGCGTTCGTGCACGCATCGGCGAACGTGCGATCGATCATGCGCGCTCATTGCTTGCTGGTCTCGAGCGCGGAGTGCCGGCATGACGATCGATAAAACCCGCCGCATGGTGGTCGGCATCAGCGGTGCATCAGGATTCGTCTACGGCGTGCGCTTGCTTGAATTGCTGCGAGCACTGAATGTGGAAACGCACCTGATCGTCTCGCGCGCGGCCCTGCTTACGATGACGCACGAGACCCATTACAAACTCGCCGACGTCAGCGCGTTCGCCACCACGACACATCGTTGCGACGACCTTGCAGCAAGCGTCGCAAGCGGCTCGTTTCGCACGATGGGGATGATTGTCGCGCCCTGCTCAATGAAGACGCTGGCAGAAATTGCTAACGGCATGTCGTTCGGGCTGATTTCAAGAGCAGCCGACGTGACGCTGAAAGAACGTCGGCCGCTTGTCCTGCTCGCGCGCGAGACACCGCTCACGCTCGCGCATCTGCGCAACATGACCGCTGTCACCGAGATGGGGGCCATCGTGGCCCCGCCCGTTCCCGCGTTCTATACGCGGCCGCAATCGCTTGAACAAGTGATAGATCACACGCTAGGCCGTGTGCTCGACTTGTTCGGGCTCGAGACAGGCACCGTCACGCGCTGGCGGGAAGCCGTCGAAGAACCGCTTTCCGTATGAAGTTTCGCATGAAGGCTAGCCACGCATCAGCAGTCAGTACGACCACCAGGAGACGATTGATGAACACCATTCACATGACCCATCATGAAGCCGCGAAAATTCCGGTCACCATTTTGGCCGGCTTCCTTGGCGCGGGCAAAACAACGCTGTTGAACTACATCCTGCGCGAAAACCACGGCCGCAAGATTGCCGTAATCGAAAACGAATTCGGCGAAATAGGCATCGATGGCGGTCTGGTGCTTGAATCGACCGAAGAAATCTACGAGATGACGAACGGCTGTGTCTGCTGTGTCGGCGCGGTGCGCGAGGATCTGGTGCGCATCGTACGCACACTGGTCGACAGGCCCGAGCGGCTCGATCACATCATTGTGGAGACAAGCGGTCTTGCCGATCCGTATCCGGTCGCGCAAACCTTCTTTCTCGACGACCCAATCGCGAAACAGGTCACGCTCGACGCAGTCGTGACGATGGTGGACGCGAAGCATATCGCGGCCCACCTGGACGATATCCTCCTCGACGGTTCGGACAATCAGGCAGTAGACCAGATCGTGTGCGCGGACCGCATTGTGATCAACAAGGTAGATCTTGTGAGCGACCAGGAAGTTGCCACCCTGACCGCCCGGATTCGCGGATTGAACGCCACCGCCGACATCGTCCCGTCAAGCTATGCGCTGATCGACCTGGGGAAGATCCTTGGCGTCGGCGCCTCCGAGTTCTCTCAGCAGTTGGTCGAGACGGGCGGACTCTCCGAGCATGAGCATGAAAATCACGAGCACCACGAGCACGCCGGTAAGCACGCAGATGAACACGAACACGACGCCAGTGTCTCATCGGTCGGTATCGAAGTATCCGCCGAAGTCGATCTCGACGCGTTGCAGGATTGGCTTGCCCAACTACGCTCATCGGATGCGAGCAAGCTGTTTCGCATGAAGGGCATTCTTGCAGTACAAGGGCAACCGTGCCGCTACGTTCTGCAAGGAGTGCATAACGTTATCGAACTGCGCGCGGCGCAAGCCTGGGGTTGCGAGCCTCGGACCAGCCGCATTGTTTTTATTGGCCGCGATCTCGATCGTGCCGAACTGACCGACCGCTTCCATGCCTGTCTCGGCACGCCTATAACGGCCTGACGGGTTGAACAGCCGGCCCGCGGATTACTCGTGGCGAGACTGCTGCCAAAACAGCGCGTGCACACGTGCCGCGGACCGCGTGCTGGTCAATAACGAAAATTCAGGAGACGTTCGATGAACACCGCCCCACACCCTGTTGATCAGCGGCTGCCGAAGCGCCAGGTTATTACGCTCGGACTGCAGCACATGCTGGTTGCTTATATCGGTGCGATTGCCGTGCCGCTTATCGTCGCGTCGGCGCTCAAGATGTCGTCCGCCGACACGACCGTCCTGATCAGCACCGCGCTTTTTTGCTCGGGTATCTCGACACTGCTGCAGACCATCGGCTTCTGGAAATTCGGCGTGCGTTTGCCGATCCTGCAAGGCGTTGCGTTCAGCAGTGTGGGACCGGTGATCGCCATTGGCTCGAATCCGAATGTCGGCTTCGCGGGCGTGTGCGGCGCTGTGATCGGGGCGGGTTTGTTCACCCTGTTCGCAGCACCCCTGGTCGGCCGGCTGCGACGCTTCTTTCCTCCAGTCGTGACCGGATGCATCGTGACAGTGATCGGCCTGCAGTTGTTTCCGGTGGCCTACGAGTGGGCAGCAGGCGGCCGGCAGAACCCCCAATTCGGCGCATCGCCATTCCTGCTGGTCGCGCTGTTCGTCGCCCTCGTGATACTCGCGGTCAATCGCTTCGGTTCGCCGTTCCTGCGCAACCTGTCGGTGTTGATCGGGCTGATTGCCGGTGGTGTTGTCGCGTGTCTGCTCGGGATGGGGAACTACAGCGGTGTCAGGAGCGCGCCGTGGTTCACCGTACCCTATCCATTCCACTTCGGTACGCCGGTGTTCGCCGTCGTACCCGTGTTGACCATGATCGTTGTCATGGTCGTGCAGATGGTCGAGTCAATGGGGCTTTTCATCGCGATCGGTGGCATTGTCGACAAGCAGGTCACCGAAGAGGAGGTCGTGCGCGGCCTGCGCGCTAACGGCCTTGCCAGCGCCATCGCCGGAATGTTCGCGGCGTTTCCGTTTATCGCGTTCATGGAGAACGTCGGGCTCGTGATCCTCACCGGTGTGCGAAGCCGCTGGGTAGTCGCCACCAGCGGTGCGCTGATGTGCGTCGTGGCCCTGGTGCCGAAGATAGGCGCGGTCGTCGCAGCGACGCCTGCCGCCGCGCTCGGCGGCGCCGGGATCGCCATGTTCGGGGTAGTCGTCGCAGCTGGCGTGCAAACACTCTCGAAGGTTGACTTCGAAAGCAACCGATACAACGTGTTGATCGTGGGCTTCACGATCGCGACCGCATTGATTCCCGTGATGGCCCCCGAGGTATTCAAGCAGATGCCCGAGTGGACCCAGCCGTTCCTGCATAGCGGCGTCGTGCTCGCCTGTCTCGTCTCCGTGGTCCTCAATGCGGTGCTTAACGGCGCGCACGAGGAGGTCGTGGTCGAGACGCATCAACTGGCCCGGGAATAAGGCGAACCCAGGCGAACCCAGGCAAACCCAGCCAAACCAACACACGCGGCGGGGGTGTCCGTGCCGCCGCACAGCATGAGCGTTGCAAGGAGAGACACAAAGTGAGCACCCCAAACGAAGCCCTGTTGATCAAGAATCCGCTCGCTGTCATGAGCGGCCTGCGCGGCGAACACGCCCGCCTCGGTCAAGTCGACCTGCGCATTCGCGCGGGGCGGATCGAGGAAATCGGTCCGCAACTCGTGGCGAGAGAAAATGAAAGAGTCATCGATGCCAGTTCCTGCGTGGTCTATCCGGGCTGGGTCAACACGCATCATCACCTGTTCCAGAACTTATTGAAGGCGGTCCCGGCCGGTATCAACGCGGATCTTCAGGAATGGCTTGCTGCGGTGCCGTACCCTCGCCTCGCGCGCTTTACACCCGACCTGGCTCGCATCGCCGCCCGGCTCGGTCTCGCGGAACTCCTGCTCTCGGGTGTGACGACCTGCGCCGATCACCATTATCTGTACCACGCAAAAGGCACGACCGAAACCGGCGACCTTCTGTTCGAGGAAGCCGCTGCGTTCGGCATGCGCTTCGTGCTGTGCCGTGGTGGTGCACTCCAGGCGGCGGGGGACCATCCAGGGTTTGCGAACAGCGTGTTGCAGCCGGAGTCACTTGACCAGATGCTCGGAGACATTGAGCGCCTGAAGTCCCGCTATCACGATGCCCGCCCCGACTCCATGCGCCGGGTCGTGGTCGCGCCCACCACGCCGACCTTTTCGTTGCCGCCCGCGCTGTTGCCGGAAATCGCACGTGCAGCGCGCGGCATGGGCCTACGTCTGCATACGCACCTGTCCGAGACGCGTCGTTACGTCGACTTCTGCCGGGAGAAATTCGGCATGCTGCCCGTCGAGTTTGTCGCTGAGCATGAATGGCTTGGGCCAGATGTCTGGTTCGCCCATCTGGTTCATCTGGAACCCGGCGAGATCACCATGCTCGCGCAAACGCGGTCCGGTTGCTCGCATTGCCCTGTCAGCAATGCGCGGCTTGGCAGCGGTATTGCGCCGGCGCCGCAGATGGCGGCAGCAGGCGTGCCTATGTCACTGGGTGTGGATGGCGTGGCCTCGAACGAGTCCGGGAGCATGACCAACGAAGCGCATTTTGCATGGTTATTGCACCGTGCGGCGCAGCAGGTATCCGCCACTACCGTGGAAGAAATCATTCACTGGGGGACGGCCGGCGGCGCAGCCGTGCTTGGTCTGGATGCGGTTGGCACGCTGGAAGTGGGCAAGGCGGCAGACCTGGTGCTGTACGACGTCGACGCGCTGCGTTTCAACGGCTTTCACGATATGGCGATCGCGCCGGTGGCAGCCGGCGAGCCAACCAAAGTTCGATACAGCATCGCGAATGGCCGCGTTGTAGTCGACGACGGAGAGATCCCCGGGCTGGATCTGGATGAACTCCGGCGGGACGCCAGAGAGGGAGTGCGGCTCTTGCTTGCTTAGGCGACAGCAAGCGCAGCTCAGTCAAGCGCTGGAGCTTCTGGCGCACGGTCACGCGGTGGCGGAGGTAGCCGACGCGCTCGGCTACGCCACGCCGAGTAGTTTCATCTTCATGTTCCGGCGAGCCTTAGGCGACTCCCCGGCAAGCTACTTCGCCAAGCGCGCCAGGAGTCAATGACCAGTTCAGGTTTGTGCGGACGACTCGAACGCGACGGTCAGCGTCCAGGTGGTCGTCATGTGCGAGCCAATAAGCGTTGAAGAATTCGCGTCCTGGGCCGGTGTTCGTGCTGTCAGGCAAACCGCTTAGAGTCCCACCGCAGCCGGATTCATTTCGATGTGCAAAACCACCAGCCATAACTTCGGACAATCGGGCGCGATCTTGAGCGCCGGATTGGTCTTGTCCACGGGGGTGATACAGCCTTTCTCGCGCGCCAGCAAATACGCGCGCCGTGCGTCCGACTGCAACCATATGCTCACGAGACCGCACGTCAGGAAACTGAACATGGTCGTGATAAGACCCGGCGCCCCCGGATCAAGCTGTTGCACCGCATACGCGAATACCGTAGTCAGCACCTGATTCGCCACGATAGCGACACACACCACCTTCGCCATGCCCCTGATTCGCATAGCTGTATGAAGCTTTAACACGATTGTTTACTCTTGACTGAACGCCGGTAGATGTTGGTTGGTTGATCGACGTGCTTGCCGACGTGCATATTGTCGTGCTTATTGCCCCGCTTGTGATAGTCACTTACCTAGTGAACCATCGTTACCGGTGTTTGCATGCTACGCCATAACTTGTTCATCACCCACCATCGGGTAAGAAAGCCCAGGTGACTGGCGTCGACAAGGACAATGTCCGAGCGCTTTTCAGCCGCGCGCGCCGCGATGGTTCCAGCCACTGGCCCAAACACACGCGACCAATGATACGGAACCCCCGCGTCGTCCAGAATAGCGCGTGTCTGGCTGAGCGCACTCAGCATCGCGCGCTTTTCCTGCAAGCGCAGCGCGCTGCGGGAATGAAAAGCACTGGCGCGGCCCTGGTCAGGAGGCTCAAGCACCTCCATCAACTCGACCTCGGACACGCAGTGCTCGGCAAAAAGAAATGCAGCATGGCGTGCCGCCTGAAGTGCGCCTTCCTTGTTTATCACCGGTATCAGTACGCGTAACATGAGCTTCCCCGTTTTCGCTACCACTACAACTTGATTACAGCAGGTCCAGCGTTAAACGTGAGCAGAGTTTCGCGCCTTTCGCGTAAAAATTGTGTCAAGGAATTGATTCAAGTAATTGAGTCAAGGCGACCCTACAAGCGCAACCTTGGTGGCATCGTCCGGCGGCGTGTGCAGGCTGGCCGAGAACTGCCTCATGCGAAAAGCCACGCGTTGGGCATATCCCTTGCCGCCGCCGCTGTATCGTTTGAGCGCGACGCCAAGGTCACCGCCCGACGCATCAAGATACTCACGAAGGATCGAAGAACCTACCCGCACGTTCTCGGCGGGTTCGGTCAGATCGTTGCCCGATGCAAATACCTGCGGATGAGCGGCCGGGAGGATCTGCATCAGGCCCTTAGCGCCGGCAACGCTGACCGCTTGCCGGTCGAACCCTGACTCGGTTGCAATGACCGCGAGCAATAGCACGGGTGACATTGCATATTCGTTTGCCGCGCTGATGACCGCACGCGCAATCAGCGTGGCCTCTTGCCGGGCCACCCGGAACTGCCGCCATAACACCGCCGCTACATCTGCAACCTGTGGCGATTCGCCAGGTGAGGATTCGACGCTAGCCGATATTTGCCCATCAGGCATTGTCCGGTCATTGGTTGCATCCGTTGCATTGGTCGCATATGCAGCGCTTGCAGCCATGAACGAAAACGCGCAGAGGGCAAGTCTCGCGCACAACCGTCGCCTTGATTCTTTTGACTGGTTCTCATGCATCACGGTCCCTTCTCGTTTGCGTCCGGGAAGGCTACGCCGTGCGGCGTATCGGTCGAGATAAAAGCGGAGCATGCCGTATCAAGAACGCGTCAAGACGTGATCTTTCAGCGTCTAATTTGTGGAATCTATATGCTCTCCTATGCTATTTAATCACCGTCATTGCGCGAGCGGAACGACACTTTATGTCTACATCGAGAGAGTCACCAACATGCACGCCCTGACGTTCTGGAAGCGCACTCCCAGACAAAACGAGCCGGACCAAGAAAGCACACGATCGAACATCGCTGGACAGCAAACGCGTCGGCGAACGCTGCTTGCGGTATCGCTGGCCGGTACGGCGGTTGCAGCGATCGCCATAACCTTGGGCCTCCCGGCAACCGGCCTGGCGGTTTATATCGCGGCTACGTTGCCGTTTGCGCTTTTTCCATGAGCGGCGTTCGCGCCGCGAATATTGAACTGCGCTAGCGCGCCGTCAGACGCTCACGCGAACGCCGCTAAGCAACGCGTAAAACCCACTCCTACTGCGCACCCACAAGCCTATAACCCACCCCGGTCTCGGTCAGGATATGAACCGGCTGGGCCGGATCAAGCTCCAGCTTGTGGCGAAGGTGTCCCATATAAACACGCAGATAATGCTGGTTCTCCACATACGCGGGTCCCCAGACTTCACGTAGCAATTGCTGATGCGTGATGACTCGCCCAGCGTGGCGTACCAGCGTAGTCAGCAGCCTGTATTCGATCGGCGTGAGATGAATCACCTCGCCGTCTCGCGTGACAAGCCTCTCCGATAGATCCACCGAGACCGGACCAAACCGTACTTGCGGTGTCTCCTGCTGCCCGCCGCGATTACGCCGTCTTAGCTGTGCACGGATTCGCGCGAGCAACTCCGACACACCGAATGGCTTCGTCAGATAGTCGTCCGCTCCCGCATCCAGCGCTGCAACCTTGGAATCTTCGTGAGTGCGTGCCGAGAGCACGATCAACGGTTGCTCGGTCCAGGTACGCAGTTCGCGAATCACATCAATACCGTCGGTGTCCGGCAAGCCAAGGTCAATAACAATAAGATCAGGCAGCCGAAAGGCAGCTTCGCGCAAGCCCTGTTGCCCGGTTTCCGCTTCGAACACGGTCATGCCCTGCGCTTCCAGCGTGCTGCGTACGAAACGGCGAATCTGCTTGTCGTCTTCTATGACGACAATGGTCAACGTAGGCTCGCTCATGGCGTATCCGTGTGGGCAGCAGCGTCCGCCCCATCGCCATTCTCGTCAGGAAGCGCCTCGAAAGGCGGTGTCTGATCGGCCGGCAACGTGAACCAGAACCTCGCGCCCAACACCTTCCCTTCTCCATCCACCCGGTTCTCAGCACCGATCTTTCCGCCGTGCGCCTCTACAATGGCCCGGCAGATTGCCAGACCCAGACCAATCCCGGGCTTGGCGGATTCCTTCTCTCCACGCGTGAATTTATCGAAGAGCGTTTGTTGTATGCCCGGCGGCAGACCCGGGCCGTTATCGTCGACGCAGACCCGCACATAGCGCTCGCCCGACAGCTGTTCAACCGCTGCGTGAATGGACAGTGATGAATCGCGCGGCGTGTATTTCGCCGCGTTCTCAAACAGGTTGGCGAGCAGTCGTTCCATCAGGACAGCGTCTAGTTGTATCAATGGAAGGTCGGCTGGAACGCGAACCTGCACCGTGTGTCCGGCAAGCGTGCGGCGGCATACGGCGAGCGCCGCGCCAACTACCTCTTCCAGCATCAACCACTGCCGGTTCAGACGGATGCTGCCTGCCTGGAGCCGGGCCATGTCGAGCAGATTCGTCACAAGCCCGCTCATGCGCAGTGCTTCCTCGTGGATTGCGTGAACCAGCTCGCGCGCGGTGTCGGCCGTACCGTTGTGAATGCGCTGCTGCTCCTCCAGCACCGAAGCGAATCCGACGATCGAGGTGAGCGGCGTGCGCAGGTCATGCGAGATGGCCGAGAGCAGCGAATTGCGCATGCGCTCCGACTCCATGTTGACCAACGCATCCTGCGCGATCTCGACGTAGTGGACACGTTCGAGCGCGAGCGCGATCTGTGAAGCGAACGTGTCAATCATGCGTTGCTGTTCAGGGACCGCGAGCTCGGCTGCATGAGCGGTGATGAGTGCCAGCACACCGCGTGTACGCATGGGCGCCTTGAGCGGCAGATAAAGCGCGTTGCTGGCCGGCAGCGTGTCCGTGCCGCGTCCCGCGGGCTTTTGCTGGTCGTACACCCACTGTGCGATGTCGAGGTCGAGATCGGCTGCATCGAGTGTGAACTGCGGATTGGGATCGTCGACTTTCTGGCGGATCTTTTCCACGCTGTCGGGCAGCAGGATCGCGACCTTGGCCTGGAAAATTTCCCCTACGTGGCGCGTCCCGATTTCGATGATCTGTTCGGTCATCAACGCGCCGCCCAGTTCACGCGTCATGGCGTACATGGCGCCGGTGCGCCGCTCGCGTAACGAGGCTACCTGCGCCTGACGCCGAAGATTCGAAGTCAGATGGCTGATCGTGAGCGAGGTCAGCAACATCACGAAGAAGGTCAGCAGGTACTGCGTATCTGAAACGGAAAAGGAAAGTTGCGGCGGAACAAAGAAGAAATCGAACGCCGCGACGCTCACGAACGAAAGCAGTACGCCGGGGCCTCGTCCGAGCCGGACCGCGGCAAAAACAACGCCCAGCAGATACAACATCACAAGATTCGTGAGGTCGATGTGCCGCGACAGCAGGCTCGCCAACGCCGTGATCGCG